>NZ_JBIMKE010000018.1:0-166314 GCF_043673425.1 Streptomyces sp. M41
CCCCCCCCCCCCCGACCCACACCCCACCCGCAAGCGCTACGCACGCCCCCACCGAACCCGCACAGGCGCCGCAGGCATCAGCGCGAACCCCCACCGAACCGCCCGGCCGCCCTACTCCTGCAACACCGACAGGTCCTCGTCCGCCTCAGGCACAGCCACCATCCCCCGGTCATCCGGCAGCGTCTGCACGGTGAACCCAGGCACTCCCCCCGCCGCCACCGCCAGCATCCGAGCCGCGTACACCGGCCCGCCCGACACCGACTCCACCGTCAGCGCGTACGTGCCCTTCAGACCGCTCGGCACCGGCACCTCCACATCCCGCGTGGTCCCGGACTTGATCGTGTACGTCTTGGAGGAAGCCGTACCGCCACCCCCGCTCCCGGCCGACGCCGTCACCTTGACCTCCGCCGACCCGAAGGGCGCAGCCACGGACAGCGTCGTGCCCTTGGTCCGGTTGTCCACCACCGTCGCGCGCGTGCCCACGGCCCGGCTGGCCGGAATGAACCCGGTCTCCTGCTTGGCACCCTCGCCCCGAACGACCCGCAGCGCGGCCACCACCGGCACGGACCGCTCCGTGGGCGTCAGCACCAGCGACCCCGCCTCCCCCCGCATCACGTCACCGAGGTCCACCGCACTGGTCATCCCAGCTTTGACGTGCAGCGTCTCGTGCCCCGCCGGAGTGATCGCGCCGGAAGGCGACGCGAGCCGCACCTTCAGGTCCGCGTCCGAGTCCCCCGGCGTGAAGGCGACCAGCCGCACGGCCTTGGCGTCCTTCGGTATGCCCGGCATCACCAGGCTCCCCGCGGGATCGGCGGACGCCGCCAGCCAGTCCCCGCCGAGCTTGTCGTCCAGCGCCTGCACCGAGGCCCCCACGCGACCGCTGCGCACACTCACATGCACGGTCATGTTGTCCTGCTTCTCACTGGTCAGCGTGGACAGCAGGATCGGCTCACCGGAGCGCGGCTGCACCGTGATCCCCTCCCCCACCGTGGTCTCGAGGGCACCGTCCTTGCCGTACAGCTCGATGTCGACGACGGCGGCGGAGCCGTCGGGGTTGGTCAGGTGCACGTAGTCCGTGCGGTCGGCAGCCGTGCTGGCGCCGGGGAACCAGAACTCGGTGTCCGGCGCGGTGCAGTTGACGCCCTGGAGGCCCCGCCCGGCTCCCACCGAGACCTCCGTGGTCTCCTGCACGGTCCAACCCGGCGCGAACTTCCCGTCCGCGGTCCCGACGAGCGGCGGCGAATCGGCCCCGGAAGCCTCCTCGGTGACCGGCGCCCCCGGCTCCTTGGCCGCGAGGACAGGCTTGTCGGCCTTGCTCCCCTTGCCCGCCTTGTCACCGGCCTCGCCGGCCTTCTCACCCTTGCCGTCCTTGCCCCCCGCCCCGGCCCCCGACTCCTGCGCCGCGGACCGCAGTTCGGCCTTCCCGTCGCTCCCCGTCCCCTTCGTGACGGGCGTGAACGACGTGTACGTCGTCTCGGCGAGGTCGGAGTCGCTGGGCGCCGGGCACACCAGGCTGGTGCGCTCCACGGGCAGCTCGGCGGCAGCCTTGGCGGTGTCCGTGCCGGAGGTGTCCGGCGTGGTGAGCGCGGCGAACCCGGTGACGGCGGCGAGGGCTGAGGCACCGGCGATCAGGGACAGGGTCGTGCGGTTCACTGCTGGCTCCCGTCGGAACGCTCACTGCCGTGCTGGTGCTGCTGCGCAGGGTCGTACGGGGCGTCGTAACCCTGCTGGTACGCCTGGTCGTACGACCCCTCGTACGACGCGTCGTACACACCCCCGGCGGTCTGCCCGCCGTAGGCGTACGGGTCGTACTGACCACCCTGATACGGATCCGCCTGGTACGTCTGGTCGTAGGCCCCGCCCGCGGGGTACTGCCGCTCGCCGCTGTCGTACCGCTCGCCGCTGCCGTAGGCGCTGTACTCCCCGCCCGCGTAACTGGGCGCGTCGGACACCCCTGCGCCATAGGACTGCTGCTGCGGAATCGCCGGGGACGGCGAGGCCGGCGGCTGCGCAGGAGGAGCGGGGAACTCGCCGCCCGGGCCACCCTGCCCGGCCCCCTCGGCCTCGGCTTCGGCTTCGGCCTGGGCGCGCAGCCGGCGGGCCCGTCGGCCCTCGCCCGCCACGGCCTCGGCGGGAACGGCCGGCTCCTCGGGCAGGTCGTCGTCGACGTCACGGCGGCGTCCGGGAAGGGCCATGATGACGAGCACCACGGCAAGGAACCCCTGTACCCACAGCCAGGCGGTGTGGCCGATCGGGTCGTCGTAGGTGACGTCCAGCCTGCCGCCGGCCGCGGGCAGTTCGAAGCCCTGGGCCCAGCCGTCGACCGTGGTCGGGGTGAGCGGCTTGCCGTCCAGCGTGGCCGTCCAGCCGTCGTCGGCGCTGTCGGCCAGGCGCAGGACCCGCCCCTCGGAGCCGCTCGGGATCGTGCTGTGGATCTCGACGGGTCCGGCGGCGACGGCCTGCGGCTCACCGGAACCGGAACCGGCCCCCGCCTCGGTGTCGGAGCCGGGCACGATCGCCGCGCGCGACACCTGCCGGTCGACCCGCCACAGCGCGCTGCCGTGCTGCTCGCTCAGCCGAGACAGCCCTGGCGTGGCGTCCAGCACGCGCGCGACCTCGCGCGGCGCGCCCTTGTGGACGAGGACGTAGCGCACCGCGAACGCGCCCAGCTGGTCGGCCTGGTCGGCGCCGGAGCCGGCGACGAGGTTGGCGACGATCTTGTCGAGCTTGGTGTTCTCCCCGTCGGCGGCGGCGAGTTCCGCGTCGCCGAGGCGGGCGCCGGAGCCGCGGACGAGCATGTAGCCGACGTGGGCCGCGGAGTCGCTGTCGAGGACGAGGGTGCGGGCCTGGTCGCGGGTGCCGCTCTCCTCGGCGACGAACGCGGGCACCTGCACGGGGTCGCGCCGCTCCAGGGGGCTGTCGGCGCCGCGGATCATCCAGCCGGCGGCGACGAGCAGCGGGCCCGCGGCGGCGGCGAAGGCGATCAGCGCGGCGACCGGCTGGCGCCAGCCGAAGCTCTGCTCGGCGACACGCGAGCGTGCCCCGTCGGCGCCGAGCAGGGCGGCGGCCAGCAGCGCGATGCCGTAGACGAGGGTGGCCGGCCCGGCCCAGGTGGAGGTGTTGGACAGGACGGCGAAGACGAGACCCACCAGGGCGACCGCCCAGGCCGTCCGGATTCCCAACTGACGCTCGGAGCGCAGCAGGGCGGCCAGCGCGGCCAGCACGACCCCGATGAGCATGAGCCCGCTGACGGTGCCGGGCCCGCCGGGGCCGGCACCGAGCAGGTCCACGGCGGACGCGGTCGAGGCGCCGTACTCCAGGCCGGCTTCCCGGAAGAACCCGAACGGCAGCAGCGACAGCGACCAGGGGGCGAGGACCAGCAGGGGCACGCCGAGCTGGGCGAGGAAGCGCAGAGCGTAGGCGGTGATGTCGGTGCGTCGCACGGCCAGGAGCCCGAGCCCGAGGAGCAGCGCGATGGGCCACACGATCGGTGTGAAGGCCGTGGTGATCGTCAGCAGCAGCGCGTACGCCCATGTCGCGCGCCAACTGCCGCGCACCCCGGCGCCATGGGTGAGGCCGCTCGCCGCGATGCCCGCGCGCGCGATGAGCGGCAGCAGGACGGCGAGTACGGCGGTGCCGATGCGTCCGCCGGCGAGGGCTCCGGTCACGGCGGGCAGGAAGGCGTAGCCGATGGCCGCCCACGCGCGCAGCAGGCGGGACTCGACGAGCGAGCGGGAGGCGAAGTAGGCGGTGAAGCCGGCCAGTGGCACCGAGCAGACCAGCAGGACGGTGACCGCGAGGCCGGTGGAGCCCAGCAGCGTGGAGGCGAGCATCGCCACGAGCGCGAGGTACGGCGGTGCGGACGGGGTGCCGCCGGCGCCCACCGGGTGCCAGGCGTCCAGGTACCGGGACCACAGTTCGCCGGAGTCGGCCGGGGCGGGCAGCAGGGCGCCGCCCGCGAGGGCACCGCCGCCCAGGAGGCCGCGGCATGCGATCAGCGAGGCGAGCAGCAGCACCAGGAACAGCACCGGACCGGGCTTGCGGGCGATGCGCTTGACGCGGGCGAACTGCTCTATCTCGAGGAAGTCGGCGTCGTCGCCGCCGGGTCCGGACTCGATGGCGCTGCCGTGCCGTCCCGCGCCGGCGGAGACCTCGGGGTCGGAGCTGCCGACGAGGCTGCCGGCGGCCTGTTCGACGGTGGCCCGCACGGTCGCGCCGGGCGGCGGGAACAGGGCCCGCAGCTCACCCTTGTCGATCACGGGGGCGCCGCGCCTGCGCCGCCCGGCGATGATCCGCTCGGGGCGCAGCAGGGTGCCCACGAGGCCACGGATCTCGTCGAGGGCCTGTCCGGGCACCTTGCCGACGAGGTAGGCCAGGGTCCGCAGGATCGTGCCGAGCACCAGGCGCAGCAGGACCCAGGGCAGCACGGCCGTACGGGTGTTGACGAGCAGGGTGTAGGCGGCGCCCGCCTTGTCGACCTTGTGCGGGGATGCCGACGTACGGCCCACGCAGTCGACGGCGCGGCGCTCCCGGGAGGCCGCCTCGGCGTGTCGGACGACTGCTTCGGGGGCGACGAGGACGCGGTGTCCGGCAGCCGTGGCGCGCCAGCACAGGTCGACGTCGTCGCGCATCAGCGGCAGCCGCCGGTCGAAGCCGCCGAGTTGTTCGAAGATGTCGCGCCGGATCAGCATGCCGGCGGTGGACACGGACAGTACGGACCGCACGTGGTCGTGCTGGCCCTGGTCCTGTTCTCGGCGGTCCAGGCCGGTCCAGCGGCGGCCGGAGTTGGCGATGGTGACGCCGACCTCGAGGAGCTGCCGGCGGTCGTACCAGCCGCGCAGTTTGGGGCCGACGACGGCGACGTCGGTACGGCCGAGCTCGTATTCGTTCTCCACGACGCGCAGCAGCTGGGCCAGGGCGTCGGGTTCGGGGGCGCAGTCGTCGTGCAGGAGCCAGAGCCACTGCACCGGCTCTCCGTGGGGGAGTTCGGGCAGGTCGTAGGCGTCGTCGCGCCAGGTGCGCGTGACGGGGTCCCAGCCGCTCGGCCGTTTCAGATACGTCAGCTCGTCCGGGGTGAGGACGGGGGCGGAGCGGTTGGCCTCCTCGACGGCCTGACCGAATCCGGTGCGCCGGGCGAGGTGCAGGACGCGGTCGGCCCCGAGGGCGTCGGTGACCAGCTGCGCGGAGTGGTCCGCGCTGCCGGTGTCGGCCGCCACGGCGAACTGGACGGGGCGCTCCTGACCGAGCAGCCCGGCGAGCGCGTCGGGCAGCCAGCGGGCGCCGTCGTGGGAGACGAGCACCGCCGTCACCACATGACGCGGAAACTCTGGTGTGGCAGCGGCGTCGGGCAGGGCTGCCGGGTGGCTGTGCACGGACATCGAGGTACGGGCCCCGGTTCGATGGACTGCGGTGGACGCCTGTGCCCGTGGGGGACAGCGGGGCGTCTCGGACGAGCGACCACACTATCGGCTGGGCATGACGGCGGCCCGCCGCCTGTGGATAACCCACCTGCGACGGGCCGTACGTGACGTATGTACGTGCGGATGTGAGCCGTTTCGTCAGACGGCGGCCTTCTTCAGCCGCCGACGCTCGCGTTCGGACAGGCCGCCCCAGATGCCGAACCGTTCGTCGTTGGCGAGGGCGTACTCGAGGCACTCGGAGCGGACTTCACAGGCGAGGCAGACCTTTTTGGCCTCGCGGGTCGAGCCGCCCTTCTCGGGGAAGAAGGACTCGGGGTCGGTCTGGGCGCACAGCGCGCGCTCCTGCCAGCCGAGTTCCTCGTCCGCGTCGTCGACCAGCAGTTGCTGCACCAGCTCGGTCATGTGCGCCCCTCGTCTGTCTTTCGCGTCCCCGTGATGTTGCCGTTACCGATTTCGGCTGAACGACACGAGTGAAATTACAAGTGTGCTGCTCCGGGCGAGTCAAGCCGAGATCTGCTATTGAGCCCCTTATTCACTCTGCGGAACCAAGGCCTAGCGGAAAGTGTTCAAATCGGCCTAAACCTTGACAAGCAGACAGAGCCTCGAGGGCGTCCGACCCCTACACAGAGCCTGTACGGAAAAAGACGCCCAGAAGTTCGATCGCGTTGCACGCGCGTACAGAAGCGAACCGGATCACAGTCGGATCACAGGATCGCAACGACGCCCATGCGCTCCCGGTTGTGCGCCATGTGTCCCGGCAACCCCGTGCACAAACCTTTCATCACCCAGATGGACCGGATGAGGTGAAACATGTGCCACATCACTGGGCGTCGAGTTGACACCGAAGGCACGAACCGATGTCCTTATGGGCATGCTCGCGAACTTGGCACTCACCTCGACCCGCACCGCCGGGTCCCACGGTGCTGCCCGCGCTCGCTGTAGCTGTTGCTGTCCCAGCTGTTGAGCCACACCTGCTCCAGCTGTAGGCCGAGCCACCCTTTCCTCGGCTCTCGTTCCCTCTGACCTTTCTTTCACTGAGGAACCACCGCACCCCATGAACAGCGACAGCGACCTCCAGATCGCCGGCGACATCCTCGAAGTCCCGCACCTCCTCCAGACCCCGCGCGAGCACCCGGCCACCGTCGCCGAGTTCGTCGGCCTCGCCCGCTCCATCGCCGCCGAGCGGTCCCAGTGGGAGCACCTCGTCCAGTACGACGCCACCACGCGCTGGTACCACCGGCTGCGCACGGGCCCCGGCTACGAGGTGTGGCTGCTGTCCTGGGTCCCCGGCCAGGGCAGCGGACTGCACGACCACGGCCGTTCCTCCGGCGTCCTGACCGTGCTGGACGGCACGCTGACCGAGCGCACCGAGCGCGACACACGCGTACTTGCGGCGGGTGCGCAGCGCGTGTTCGCCCCCGGGTATCTGCACGAGGTGGTCAACGACGCGCTGGAGCCGGCGGTGAGCCTGCACGTGTACTACCCGGGCCTGACCGAGATGCCGATGCACACGCCCCGGGCCTGCGAGGCCCACGGCGAGCCGCGTCCGGTGACTGCCTGACGCGTTGTCGTACCCGCCTGCAAGACTTACGTCCATGCGCATTGTGGTTCTGGCAGGCGGCATCGGCGGTGCCCGGTTCCTGCGTGGTCTGAAGCGTGCCGTGCCGGACGCGGACATCACGGTCGTCGGCAACACCGGGGACGACATCCATCTCTTCGGCCTGAAGGTCTGCCCGGACCTCGACACGGTGATGTACACGCTCGGCGGCGGCATCAACGAGGAGCAGGGCTGGGGCCGGGCCGACGAGACCTTCCACCTCAAGGAGGAGCTCGCGGCCTACGGCGTGGGTCCGGAGTGGTTCGGGCTCGGCGACCGGGACTTCGCCACGCACATCGTGCGGACCCAGATGATCGGCGCCGGATATCCGCTGAGCGCGGTGACCGAGGCGCTGTGCGACCGCTGGAAGCCCGGCGTCCGGCTCATCCCCATGACCGACGACCGGGTCGAGACGCATGTCGCGGTCGAGGTGGACGGCGAGCGCAAGGCCGTCCACTTCCAGGAGTACTGGGTACGGCTGCGGGCCTCGGTGCCCGCCGAGGCGATCGTGCCCGTGGGCGCCGAGCAGGCCAAGCCGGCGCCGGGTGTCCTGGAGGCGATCGCCGAGGCCGACGTCATCCTCTTCCCACCGTCGAACCCGGTCGTCTCGGTCGGCACGATCCTCGCCGTGCCCGGCATCCGCGAGGCGATCGCCGACGCGGGCGTGCCGGTCGTGGGCCTCTCCCCGATCGTCGGTGACGCGCCCGTGCGCGGTATGGCCGACAAGGTGCTCGCGGCGGTCGGCGTGGAGTCGACGGCCGCGGCGGTCGCCGAGCACTACGGCTCGGGGCTGCTGGACGGCTGGCTCGTGGACACCGTGGACGCGGGATCCGTCGAGCGGGTGGAGGAGGCCGGGATCCGCTGCCGGGCCGTGCCGCTGATGATGACCGACGTCGACACGACCGCGCAGATGGCCCGTGAGGCGCTGACGCTGGCGGAGGAGGTGCGGGGCGCTTGAACGATGTGTCCAGCGACGTGTCCGGCGACGGGTCGCCGCAGGCCGGTGAGTCGCCGCAGGCCGGTGAGGTTTCCGCCGAGGTGCCGGGCGACGGCTACCGGGTCTGGGCCGTCTCCGGCATCCCCGAGGTCCAGCCGGGCGACGACCTCGCGAAACTGATCGCCGCTGCCGAGCCCGGCCTCGCCGACGGGGACGTGCTCCTGGTCACCTCGAAGATCGTCTCCAAGGCCGAGGGGCGGATCGTCGAGGCGGACGACCGGGAGGCGGCGATCGACGCGGAGACGGTACGGGTCGTGGCGCGCCGCGGCCCCGTCCGCATCGTCGAGAACCGGCAGGGCCTCGTGATGGCCGCCGCCGGGGTCGACGCCTCCAACACCCCTGCCGGAACCGTCCTGTTGCTGCCCGAGGACCCCGACGCCTCCGCGCGGGCCATCCGCGACGGCCTGCGGGACGCCCTCGGCGTCGACGTCGGGATCGTCGTCACCGACACCTTCGGCCGGCCCTGGCGCTCCGGTCTCACGGACGTGGCGATCGGTGCCGCCGGCGTGCGGGTCCTCGACGATCTGCGCGGGGACACGGACGCGTACGGCAATCCGCTCAGCGCGACCGTCGTGGCGACGGCGGACGAACTCGCCGCCGCCGGTGACCTGGTGAAGGGCAAGGCCGCCGGCCTGCCCGTCGCCGTGGTGCGCGGCCTCGCGCACGTGGTGGCCGAGGAGCAGGGGGAGGGGGCGCGTGCCCTGGTGCGCGCCGCCCGTGACGACATGTTCCGGCTCGGGACGTCGGAGGCGATCAGGGAGGCGGTCACCCAGCGCCGTACCGTACGGGCGTTCACCGACGAGCCCGTCGACCCCGGGGCCGTACGAAGAGCCGTCGCGGCGGCGGTGACGGCACCGGCGCCGCATCACACGACGCCCTGGCGCTTCGTACTGCTGGAATCGCAGGAGTCGCGGACCCGGCTGCTGGACGCGATGCGGGACGCGTGGATCGCCGATCTGCGACGGGACGGCAAGAGCGAGGACTCCATCGCCAAGCGGGTGCGCCGCGGGGACGTCCTGCGCAACGCGCCGTATCTGGTGATCCCCTGCCTGGTCATGGACGGTTCGCACACCTATGGCGACCCGCGGCGGGACGGGGCCGAGCGGGAGATGTTCGTCGTCGCCACCGGCGCCGGGGTGCAGAACCTCCTGGTCGCCCTGGCCGGGGAGCGGCTGGGTTCGGCCTGGGTGTCGTCGACGATGTTCTGCCGCGATGTGGTGCGCAGGGTGCTCGGGCTGCCGGAGGACTGGGACCCGATGGGCGCGGTTGCGGTCGGCCATCCTGCGGAGGAGCCACGGCCGCGTCCGGAGCGGGGGGCGGAGGCGTTCATCGAGGTGCGGTGACGGTGGGGCGGGTGGCCGGGATCAGCGCCAGGACGAGGGGCAGGGCAAGCGCATAGGCTCGTGTTCTCGTAGGTCGTGGTTGTCGTAGGTCGTAGTTGTCGTAGGTCGTAGTTCTTGTCGGTATCCGATTGCTCCCCGGGGTTCCTCGTGGCGGGACGCTTCACTCCTCGGCCCACGCGTACGACGGTGCGCGGTGGGCATGTCGGTGTGCCCGCGGGGATACCGCGACAGGCTCCGGCGCCCGCGCGAGTGCGGACCTGGGTGCCGGACGAACCGGTCGACCTCGGGCTGGTGCTGGGGCCGCTGCGGCGGGGGCCGGGGGATCCGACGTTCCGGGCGATGCCGGACGGGGCCGTGTGGCGGACCACCCTCACCCCCGTCGGGCCGGGCACCTTGCGGATCACCGCGCGCGGTGGCGGGGTCCGGGGTGAGGCGTGGGGGCCGGGGGCCGAGTGGCTGCTGGAGCAGCTGCCCGAGCTGCTCGGGGCCGCCGACGATCCGTCCGTCTTCGTGCCGCGGCACCGGCTGGTGGCACTCGCTCGGCACCGGCGGCCGGGGTTGCGGCTGACGCGGACCGGGCTGGTGCTGGAGTCGTTGATTCCGTCGGTTCTGGAGCAGAAGGTCACAACCGATGAGGCGTACCGGGCGTGGCGGTTGCTGGTACGGAAGTTCGGGGAGCCGGCGCCCGGTCCCGCGCCCGAGCGGATGTGTGTGATGCCGGACGCGCAGACCTGGCGGATGATCCCGTCCTGGGAGTGGCATCGGGCCGGGGTCGACAACAAGCGGGCGTCCACGATTCTGCGGGCCGTACGGGTTGCCGCGCGGCTCGAGGAAGCGGTGCGGATGCCTCCGGCCGAGGCGCAGGCTCGGTTGGAGATCGTGCCGGGGATCGGGCCGTGGACGTCGGCGGAGGTCGTGCAGCGAAGTCATGGGGCGCCGGATTCCGTGACCGTGGGGGATCTGCATCTGCCCGGGATCGTGGGGTGGGCGCTTGCCGGGGATCGGGATGCGGATGACTCGGTGATGCTGGAGTTGCTGGAGCCGTATGCGGGGCAGCGGCATCGGGCGGCTCGGTTGATTCTGTTGAGCGGGCGGGTGCCGGGGCGGCGGGCGCCGAAGATGCCGCGGGTGGATATCGGGCAGTGGTGACGGGTGCGGCGCGGGGCTTGTCGCCGTGTGGTTTCGCCCCCGCCGCCCCTACCGGTCCCGTCCTCCAGGGGCTGCTGCCCCTTCGACCCCGGCTCCTGGGGGCCTGCGGCCCGCCAGACCCCCGCTTTCGGCCCTGGACGGACCTCGTCCTCAAACGCCGGACGGGCTGAAATGCCTGGACCGGCGCCAACATGACGGGCCGCCGCACCACCCCTAAAGATCGGGCGAGAACCGCACCGCCCCCGCCGGTATCCGGGCGTCGCACCACACTCGGGCGCCGTCCTTCAGTTCGTTGTCGGCGCCGATGATCGCGCCGTCGCCGATGACCGTGCCGGTGAGGACGGAGCGCCTGCCTACTCGGGCGCGGGTGCCGATGAGGGAGTCGGTGATGACGGCGCCGGGTTCGATGACGGCGCCGGGGAGGATCGTGCTGCCGAAGACGCGGGCGCCCTCGGCCACGAAGGCGCCCTCGCCCACCACCGTGCCGCCGGTCAGCTTGGCGTCGGGGGCCACCGTGGCCGTGGGGAGGATCAGGCGGTCGCCGCAGCGGCCGGGGACCGCGGGGGAAGGGGCGCGGCCGAGGACGAGGTCGGCCGAACCGCGGACGAATGCCGCGGGGGTGCCCAGGTCCAGCCAGTACGTCGAGTCGACCATGCCCTGGAGGTGTGCTCCGGCGGCGAGGAGGTCGGGGAACGTCTCGCGTTCCACCGACACCGGCCGGCCCGTCGGGATCGTGTCGATGAGGGAGCGGCGGAAGACGTACGCCCCCGCGTTGATCTGGTCGGTGACGATCTCCTCGGGTGTCTGGGGCTTCTCCAGGAATGCCGTGACCCGGCCCGTGTCGTCCGTGGGGACCAGGCCGTACGCCCTCGGGTCCGTCACCTTCGTCAGGTGCAGGGAGACGTCCGCGCCCGAGGTCTCGTGCGTGCGGACCAGCGCGCCGATGTCCAGCCCGGTCAGGATGTCGCCGTTGAAGATCAGGACGGGCTCGTCCGGCCCGGAGTGCAGTCGCGAGGCCACGTTGCGGATCGCGCCGCCCGTGCCGAGGGGCTCCTCCTCCGTCACGTACTCCAGGTGGAGGCCGAGCGCCGAGCCGTCGCCGAAGTAGGGCTCGAAGACCTCGGCCAGATACGACGTGGCGAGGACGATGTGCTCGACCCCCGCCGCTCTCGCTCTCGCCAACTGGTGGGTGAGGAACGGGACGCCGGCCGCCGGCACCATGGGCTTCGGCGTGTGCACGGTGAGCGGACGCAGCCGTGTGCCCTTGCCGCCGACCAGGAGGATCGCTTCTGTCACCTGTCGTCTCTGCTTCCTGCCGGGACCGGCCGAACTGTCTTTCGGCCGGCCAGTGTATGCAGACCGTTGTACGGCGCCTTCGACGGCAGTGCGGTGCGGCAGTGCGGTCCTCCCGCGCCCCCCTTGTTCCCCCGACGGCGATGAATGCGCCCCAGCCCCCACCCCAGCCCCCCCCCCCCCCCCCCCGGGGGCGAACTCGGCTCCCTCAGCGCCCCTGGTAGCGGGCCGCGGTGGTGCGGGCCGTACCGAGCTTGAGGTAGAGCTGCCATCCGGGGCACTCCGTGGAGTAGCCGTCCCGATGGCCGGAAATCGCATTCAGTCGTACGTTCGTTCCCTTTCGGTAGAGATTGCCACCACCGGACTTCAGGTAAGTCTTTCCTCGCGGATTGACGCCGAAGAGTCCCAGTTTCCATGCGGTGAGCCGGGCGACGGCCTTCACCGCGGCACCGGACGGCTTGGTGGTGCCGTAGCTGCCGAGGACGGCGATGCCCATGCTGTTGGAGTTGAAACCGAGGGTGTGGGCGCCCAGAACCGGCTTCACCACTCCCCCGGCGCGACCCTCGTAGATGTTTCCGCACTTGTCGACGAGGAAGTTGTAGCCGATGTCACGCCAGCCCATGCTCTTGACGTGGTAGCGGTAGATACCGCGAATGAGCGAGGGCGCCTGCGAGCACCGGTACCCGCTCCCGGTCGCCGTGTGGTGCACGAAGGCTGCCTTCACCTTCCTCGTGTAGGCGAACTGCCGCTCCCGCAGCCCCTCGTTCGCACCCCATCCGCGCCGCGTCACGATGCGCGGCCGGGGCCCGATGTACGGCTTCGCCCGCTGTTCCTTCGTCAACTCGCTGCCACGCAGGGCGAGCAGCTCCCGTTCCGTCTCCGCCCGGTCGAGCGCGGGGATCTCGGCGGCGCCCAGGGGCGCGAGTCCGACGTTGGCCGCGGAGGCGGCGGCGTCGACGGCGGAGGACGCGCCGAGGGTCTCTGCGGTCTCGCCGGTCTCGGCCGTGAGGGATCCGGGGCGGGGGGCGCCCGCGGGGTCACCCGGCGCGGGGGCGGCCTCGCCGGGATCGACGAGTTCGAGGCGGAGGCCGGCGGGCAGCGGGGAGGCGACCTCGGAGCCGCCGCTCGCGCCGGCAGTGGGGTCGGCACTCGGGGTCGGGCTCGGCCCCTGGCCGTCCGTCCCCGTATCGGCCGCCCGTACCGGTACGACTTCCGCGGTCACCCGCACCTCCACGCCGTCCGACTCCCCGACCCACAGCGGTGCCGTGGAGCCGCGCACCCGGCCCGAGGTGCGTTCGGCGCTGCCCGGGTCGGCCGCGTGGTCGGCGTTGTGCGTCTCGACGTCCTGCCAGCCGGACCAGGCACCGGTGGCGACGGCGCGGGTACGGACCTGGACCCGGCCGTGCAGCTCGATGTCCGGGTCGTCCCAGATGACGCCGACGAGGGAGAAGTGCGGTACGTCCTGGCGGGTCAGCCCCTGTCCGGCGGGGCCACCGGCGACGCGGTCACTGTCGCTGGGGACGAGTGGCAGTGACTGAGTGCTGCCCGGGACGGCGGGCTCGGCGCCCCTCTGGCGGGTCACGGGCCCGGACGTACGGCGCTGCACACCGGCGTCGAGGCTCGCCGCGGCCACCGTCGCCCCGCGCGTGACCGCTTCAGCGCCGGAGGCCGGGCTCGCGGTCGCCGCGAGGGCTGGTGGGGTGAGCGGGAGAGCCAGAGCCGCCGCACACGTGACACCGATCGAAGAAGCAAGAAATCCACGCATGTTCACGATATTGGACATAGCCAGACAAACCTGTCCATCGGTGAATTGACGAGGCGTCGGCCCACCCTTCGCCCGAACCGGTGGCCGGAGGGTGCCCCCAACCGGGGGTCGGCACCCCCGCGTCGGCGTACTCTTGCGCGCGTGAACGCCACCGATCGCACCCCTGCCGACCTGCTGCGTTCCGCGCTCGCCGCGGATCCCGGACGCCCCCTGGTGACTTTCTACGACGACGCCACCGGAGAACGCGTCGAATTGTCCGTCGCCACCTTCGCCAATTGGGTGGCCAAGACCGCGAATCTGCTCCAGGGCGATCTCGGGGCGGGCCCCGGGGACCGGGTCACCCTGCTGCTGCCCGCGCACTGGCAGACGGCGGTCTGGCTGCTGGCCTGCTCGTCGGTGGGCGCGATCGCGGACGTGGGCGGCGATCCGGCGACGGCCGACGTGGTCGTGAGCGGACCGGACACCCTGGAGGCCGCGCGGGCTTGCCGGGGGGAGCGCGTCGCCCTGGCGCTGCGACCGCTGGGTGGCCGCTTCCCCCAGCCGCCGGCCGGTTTCGCCGACTACGCGGTGGAGGTACCGAGCCAGGGGGACCGTTTCGTCCCCTACGCGCCGGTCGACCCGGAGGATCCCGCGCTGATCGTGGCCGGGCGGGAGTTCAGCGGCGCCGAGGTCGTCGAACGCGCCCGCGCGGAGGCGACGGGGCTGGGCCTGACGGGCCCGGGCTCCCGCATCCTCTCGGCGCTGCCGTACGACACCTGGGAGGGTCTGGACGCCGGCTTGTACGCGGCGCTGGCCACCGACGGCTCGGTCGTCCTGTGCCGCCACCTCGACAGGCTGGACGAGGAGGCCCTGGCCAAGCGCATCGAGAGCGAGCGGGTGACGGCGACGGCGAGGTGACGTCGAGGTGACGTCTACGCCGAGCCCGTGTGCGGACGGGGGGGCGACTGCGGGGCCGTAGGGACTGGTCGCGCAGTTCCCCCCGCTCCTGGGGTGTTGCCCCCTCCCGGCACCCCCATCCCCACCCCCCATCCCCGTCCCCGCCGTCACCCGTTCGGCCCACCACCACCCGCCCCCGGCCCCCGACCCGAGCCATCGTCGTAACAGCAGCCCACACCACGCGCAGTACGCCCTGAGGAGTGGAGCCCGACGTGACCGGCACCGTACGACCGCGCCCCGAAGGCTCCGGTGGACTCGGCAGCGGTCCGTCGGGGCGGCGGGAGCGGCGGTGGCGGTGGGTCCGGCGGGGCGCCCTCGGCGTGGGACTCGTCGTCCTGGCCGCCGGCGGGGCCGGATGGGCCATCTACGCCAAGCTCGACAGCAACATCACCCCCGACGAGGCAGCGGCGGCCGAGCTGGCCCGGTACGACAAGGAACGCCCCACCTCGCTCGTGAACGGCGCCCAGAACATCCTGCTCATCGGCTCGGACTCCAGAGCCGGCAGCGGAAACCGCCGCTATGGCCGGGACTCCGGCACGGAACGCTCCGACACCACGATCCTGCTGCACCTGTCGGCAGAACGCCGCAGCGCCACCGCCGTATCGATACCCCGCGACCTCATGGTCGACGTCCCCGGCTGCCGCCGCCGCGACGGCACCCGCAGCGCCCCCATGTTCGCGATGTTCAACTACGCCTTCCAGGTCGGCGGTTCGGCCTGCACCATCCGCACCGTGGAACGGCTCACCAACATCCGCATGGACCACCATGTGGTCGTCGACTTCCAGGGCTTCAAGAAGATGGTCGACGCCCTCGACGGCGTCGAGATCTGCCTCACCGAACCCATCGACGACAAAGCCGCCAAGCTCAGACTCCCCGCCGGCAAGGTGACCCTCGACGGCGAACAGGCCCTCGGCTACGTCCGCGCCCGCAAGTCCCTCGGCAACGGCAGCGACACCGACCGCATGGACCGCCAGCAGCGTTTCCTCGCCGCGCTGACCCACAAGGTGCAGAGCAACGACGTACTGCTGAACCCGGTGCGGCTCTATCCCGTCCTCGACGCGGCCACGTCCTCCCTCACCACCGACCCCGCCCTGGCCAGCTTGCGCGGTTTGTACGAACTCGTGCGCGGCGTGCGCGACATCCCCACTGAACGCGTGCAATTCCTCACCGTTCCTCGGGAGTCGTACATCCACAACGCCAATCGCGACCAACTCGTGGAGCCCGAGGCCAAGCGCCTCTTCGAGCGGCTGCGCACCGACACGCCGGTGAAAGTTGTGGATTCGCCCGGTTTGCGCGGCCCCGAAGACCCCGCCGTCCCCACTCCCCCGCCTCCCACCTTCCGCGGCAACACCGCCGCCGAGAACCCTTGCGGGTAAAGCGCTCACCAAGCCGACGAACACCGATTCAAAGAAATGGGGCGGATTGCCCAGTTGTAGGGACGTGGAATTTGTCACCGTCGTGGCTCCACGCTGAACTGGGCGGATAGTGTGAGCGATCCGGTGCGCCCGGCCGTAGTTAGGCTTACGCACTGTTTGACCGAGACCCGAGCGCCTTGGAGGGGTAGGCGCCGCGTGGCCCCGACGGAGGATTCAGACAACCGTGGACGCGCAAGGCCGTGGGCGGGCGGACGACATCGATCCCGCAGACCAGTGGGTGCTCAATCCGAACACCGGCGAATACGAACTGCGACTGACTCCTTCCGCTGCGCAGTCATCTGTCCCCGGACCCCGTAGATCCGCCTCCCGAGCCGGCGCCGCCCGCGCCGCCGGTTCGAGGTCCGCCGGTGCGAACGCCGCCGCCGCTCCCGGCACCAAGAGCCAGACCGGGCCGGGCGGACCCGGCGGACCCGGTGGCCAGGCGCGCAGCCGCACGGCGGCGCCGGCACAGGGTCGCGATGCCCGGCCGGTGCCGGGCCGTGAGGTCCCGTCGCAGCGCAGGCGCCGCAGCGCGCCCGAGGAGCCGTTGCCGGGGCGCCGCGGTCGCCGGCCGGTGAAGCAGAAGAGCAAGGCGAAGAAGGCCCTGCTGTGGACCGGCGGTGTGATGGCGTTCGTGCTGGTCGCCGCCGCGACCGGCGCCTACCTCTACATCGAGCACCTCAACGACAACATCCAGTCCCTCTCGGACGACGGCGCGAGCACCGGTGGCTTCCAGAAGGACAAGGCCATCAACATCCTGCTCATCGGCACGGACAAGCGCACGGGCGCGGGCAACGGCAGCTACGGCGACAAGGGCAGCGCCGGACACGCCGACACCACGATCCTGCTCCACGTCTCCAAGGACCGCTCGAACGCGACCGCGCTCAGCATCCCGCGCGACCTGATCGTCGACATCCCCGACTGCCAGACCACACAGGAGGACGGCAGCAGCAAGGTCATCCCGGGCTCCGCGGACGTCCGCTTCAACACCAGCCTCGGCCAGGAGGGACGTACGCCGTCCTGCACGATGCGCACGGTCACCGAGCTGACCGGGATCAAGCCGGACAACTTCATGGTGGCGGACTTCAACGCGGTCAAGACGCTCACGTCGGCCGTCGGCGGTGTCGAGGTGTGCCTCGCCAAGGACATCAAGGACCCCGACTCCCATCTCGACCTCCCCAAGGGCGAGCATGTGATCGAGGGTGAGCAGGCGCTGGCCTTCGTCCGCACCCGGCACGCCGTCGGCACCGGCGGCGACCTGAGCCGGATCGGCCTCCAGCAGCAGTTCCTCAGCGCGCTGATGCGCAAGCTGAAGTCGAACGACACGCTCACCGACCCATCGAAGATGATCAAGCTGGCCGAGGCGGGTACGAAGGCGCTGACCGTCGACTCCAACCTGGACAGCATCGGCAAGCTCAAGGACCTCGGTCTGGAACTGGGCAAGCTCAACACCAAGAATCTGACCTTCACCACCGTGCCGGTGATCGACAACCCGACGGAGAAGGTCAGGGCGACGGTCGTCCCCGACCCGTCCAAGGCTCCCGAGGTCTTCCAGGCGATCCAGAACGACGTCTCCTTCACCGCGGTCAAGCAGCAGAAGAAGAAAGAGGCCGCCGCCGTCGCCGCCCGGCTGAAGGGCGCCAAGGCCGATGCCTCCGAGGTGCGGGTGCAGGTGCTCAACGGCGGCGCAGCCGCGGGAAGCGCCTCGCAGACGCTCACCTGGCTGCAGACCGAGGAGGGCGTGACCAAGTCCGAGAACGCGGGCAACGCCCCGGCGTCGCTGGCCAGGACGACGCTGGAATACGCCCCGGACCAGGCCGACCAGGCACGCCGGCTCGCCGCGATCATGGGCCTCTCGGGGGCCGCGATGAAGCCCGGCAAGAGCGTGACCAACACGCAGGGCCTGCCCACGATGACGCTGACGCTGGGCAAGGACTTCAAGGGCGCCGGAGTGCCGCTCACGACTCCGACCAAGGCGCCCGACGTGGAGAAGTCGACGGCCGACAAGGTCGAGTGCGCCAAGTAGTGGCCCAACGGGCCCGCTCGGACCGCGACTTGCGGCGGGGGCGGGCCCGGCCTCGGCGGCCCCCGGCAGGTTCCGGCAGGCCCCGGCGTGAAAACTCCGGCCGGGAACGCAACTGTGCCGGGCGTTCGTTTGTCTGACACAGGACATGGGTGTGTCAGGCGCCATCGCCCCGACACACCACACGGCCGTGCCAAGGCTGGATTTTGCCGACACGTGGCCAACCGGGTTCGGACTCACGGGGGTCTGACAGGTTGCGAACCGGTGTCGGACAGGCTGGCCCGACATGGTTCGCTCCGTACCGGACAGGGAGGTCCGGCGCGGAGCGAAGCCGTGCCGGGCAAAGGGTGGGGAAGGGCAGAGAGTTGGCGCAGAGCAGTGTGCGAGGGACGGCCCCCGCGGTGGAGGACACCATGTCCCTCACCCCGCAGGCCGACCAGGACACGCCGGCCGACCTGGGCGGCCGGCACGGTGGCGGGGGACGCGGGGGCGGCTCGGGGACAGGCGGCGGCAGACCCCGCAAACGGCGGGTGCTGCGCTGGTCGGCGACCGTTCTGGCGGTGGTGATACTGGGCACCGCGGGTGCCGGCTATCTCTACTACCAGCACCTGAACGGCAATCTGAAGAAGGACGACCTCAACATCGGCGACGCCAAGGACCGCGCCGCCAGGACCGAGGCGAACGCGGCCGGCCAGACGCCGCTGAACATCCTGCTGATCGGCTCGGACGCGCGCGACAGCAAGGAGAACCAGAAGCTGGGCGGCGCCAAGGAGACGTTCGGCGGCACCCCGCTCGCCGACGTCCAGATGCTGCTGCACGTCTCCGCGGACCGCACCAACATGTCGGTCGTGAGCATGCCCCGCGACACCCTGGTCGACATCCCCAAGTGCACGGACCCCGACAGCGGGGACGTATACCCGGCCCTCCGGCGCGCCATGACGAACCGTTCGCTCGGCCGCGGCGGCCCGGGGTGCTCGGTGGCGACGTGGGAGAAGCTGACCGACATCCACATCGACCACTTCATGATGATCGACTTCTCGGGCGTGGTGTCGATGGCGGACGCGATCGGCGGCGTCCCGGTCTGCGTGAACGCCAACATCCACTCCAAGGACAGCGAGGGCCACGGCTCCGGGCTGAAGCTGGAGAAGGGCACCACGTACATCAAGGGCGAGCAGGCCCTTCAGTGGCTGCGCACCCGGTACGGCTTCGAGGACGGCAGCGACCTGGCCCGCGCCAAGGCGCAGCACATGTACATGAACTCGATGGTCCGCGAACTGCGCAAGAACGCGAAGCTCAGCAACCCGGGCAAGCTGCGCGCCCTCGCCGAGGCGGCCACCGAGGCGCTCACCGTGGACCCGGGCCTGGGCACGGTGGCCAAGCTCTACGACCTGGCGGGCGAGCTCAAGAAGGTGCCGACGTCACGCATCACGATGACGACGATGCCCAACGAGTACGACACGATCCAGACCGGCCGGGTGGTGCCCACCGAGGACGCGACCCAGTTGTTCCGGCTGGTGCGTGAGGACATCTCCCTCGACGGCAAGGGCAAGAAGAAGCCCGCGAAGGAGAAGACGTCCTCCGACCCGGCCGCGGCGGACGACGAGATCGCCGTCCAGGTGCGCAACGGCACCGGAACGGACACCCTCGCCCCGGTCCGCGGTCGCGCGACCACCGTCGCCGGGCTGCTGGCCGACAAGGGGTTCACGCAGTCCGTGGCGGACGCGTCGGGCACGGCGGCCGAGAAGACGACGGTCGTCCGCTATCCCAGCGCCGACCTGGAGGGCGATGCCCAGCGGGTCGCCAAGGCCCTCGGCATCCCCCTGAGCGCGGTGAAGAAGTCCACGGACGTCTCAGGTGTCACCCTCGTCGTCGGCGCCGACTGGCGGGACGACGCGGCGTACAAGGCACCGAAGCAGAACGACAGGACGCCGGACACGGCGGAGGCGCTGAACGGCTCGGACACCAAGGCGTGCATGAAGGTCGACCCGGACTTCACCTGGTGACCGGCTGACGGGCTCCCCTGCCCGGCGGGCTCAGTCGACGCTGAGCACGGCCGGGCGGCGGGAGGCGATGACCTTCCGCGCCAGCGAGCGCGGGCTGGTCAGGAAGCCGTAGCCCCAGGACATGTGCATGGTGGCGAGGGCGACCGGGATCTGGAGACGGGCCTTCAGCGGGAGGCCCTTGCCGGCCGGGACGGAACCGGCGGTGATGGCCGCGAGATAGCCGCCGGGGACCAGGAAGCCCCAGGGGGTCAGGGCGGCGCCGACCACGATGCCTGCCGCCATCGCGCACACCGCCGTGGGCGGGGCGAGGTAACGCAGGTTGATGGAGCCGGAGTGGTAGCGGGCGACGACGTGCCGCCAGCGGCCGTAGTCCTTGTACTGCTTGGCCAGCGCCTTCACGCTCGGCCTCGGGCGGTACGAGACCTTCAGCTCGGGCGAGAACCAGATCAGCCCGCCCGCTTCCCGGATACGGAAGTTGAGCTCCCAGTCCTGGGCGCGGATGAACTCCTCGTTGTAGCCGCCCTGTTGTTCCAGGGCCTCGCGCCGGAAGACTCCGAGGTAGACGGTCTCGGCCGCCTGCGCGTCGCCGCCGGTGTGGAAGGCGGCGTTGCCGACCCCGATCTTCGAGGTCATCGCGGCGGCGACGGCGTGCTCCCAGTCGTTCTCGCCCTCGGCGTGCATGATGCCGCCGACGTTCTGCGCGCCGGTCTCCTCCAGGAGCCGCACCGCGGTGGCGATGTAGTTCGGCGACAGGATGCCGTGGCCGTCGACGCGGACGACGATCGGGTGGCGGGAAGCCTTGATCGCGGCGTTGAGGGCGGCCGGTGTGCGGCCCGTCGGGTTCGGGACGGTGTGGACGCGAAGGTCTTCGGCCACGAGCTCGGCGGCGATCTCGTCCGTGCGGTCCGTGGACGGACCGAGGGCGATCACGACCTCCATCTCGCCGGCGTACTCCTGCGCGAGGATCGCTTGGACGGCTCCGCGCAGATGCCGCTCCTCGTTGAGGACGGGCATGATGACGGACACGGCGGGGAGCTGCACGTCGGGCTTGGCGTTCATAGGGGGCTCACGTTACCGCGAACGGGGGACAGCGGTGCGCGCCGCGGGGGCCGCTGCACCGGGCAGCAGATCGTATGGGCCTACGGTGCTAACGGATCCAGTACGGCCCCCAGGGCAAGCCCCAGCGGAGGTATCTCCCCCATGCCCACGCCGCCCCGCCAGTCTCCCCGTCCTGCGCAGCGCCGCACGCAGCCGTCCCGCCGCGGGGCGCGGCCGGTCGCGCCCGTACGGCGCAAGAGGCCGCGCTGGGCCATGCGGGCGGTGACCACGCTGTCCGTCGTGGTCCTCGCCTCCGCGGGGATCGGGCACGCGGTGGTCACCAGCCTGGACGCGAAGATCGCGCGCGTGGATCCCTTCAAGGACATGAAGAACCGGCCGCAGGCCGGGCACGGGATGAACGTGCTGCTCGTCGGCACCGACGGGCGCGACCGCATCAGCGCCGAGCAGCGCCGCAAGTACCGCCTGGGCGGGGCGCCCTGTCACTGCACCGACACGATGATGATCGTGCACATCTCGGCGGACCGGGAGCGGGCGAGCGTGGTGAGCCTGCCGCGCGACTCCTACGCCGAGGTGCCCGAGGGCGACGGCCACAAGGCACATCCCATCAAGATCAACGCGGCGTACGCGGAGGGCGGCCCGAACCTCACCGTGCGCACGGTCGAGCACATGACCCGTGTGAAGATCGACCACTATCTGGAGGTGGACTTCACCAGCTTCATGAAGACGGTGGATGTGCTCGGCGGCGTGGAGATCTGCACCGCCGCGCCGCTGAAGGACTCCTACACCGGGCTCGATCTGCCGGCCGGCACCCACCGGCTGATGGGCGGCGAGGCCCTTCAGTTCGTCCGCGCCCGGCACATCGACACCGACTCCGACCTGGGCCGGATGCAGCGCCAGCAGCGGTTCATGGCGGCGCTGATCGACCGGGCGACGTCGTCGGGGATCCTGCTGAACCCGATGCGCTTCAGGGATGTGACGCGGGCGGTGCTGGGCTCGGTGCGGGCCGACAAGGGGTTCGGGACGGGTGAGCTGCTCGACCTCGGGCGGGCGATGCGGAACTTCTCGCCGTCGTCGTCGGAGTTCACGACCGTGCCGATCGGGCAGATGGGATACGCCGTGAAGGGCGTCGGTTCCACCGTGAAGTGGGACACCGCGAAGGCGGAGCGCCTCTTCAGGGCCCTGCGTGAGGACAGGCCGCTGGCCGCGCACCGGCCCGAGCGCAAGGCGGTCCGGGTGGAGGTGGCCCCACAGGAGATCCGCGTCCAGGTGGAGAACGGCACGAAGACGGAGGGCCTCGGCAAGCGCGTCGACACGGCGCTGGCCGCCACCGGATTCCGTACGTCGGGCAAGCTGGCGGTCGCGGCGGACCGCGCCACGAAGCGGACGGTCGTCGCCCACGACCCCGGCTGGGACCGCTCGGCCAAGTCCCTGGCCGCCGCGCTGCCCGGGAGCGAACTGCGGCCGGTGAAGGGGCTGGGGCCGACCCTGAAGGTGATCGTCGGGGAGGACTTCAAGCAGGTCAGGAAGGTGAAGGCGGAGGATCCGACGCAGGGTGAGGCCGTGGTGCTGCGGGGGGACGAGGCAGGGTGCTCGTAGCGCCCGTCGCGTCCGCCACGCTCGGTCACGTACGTTCCCCATCGGTGGCAGTGCGTAACTCCAATGGAGCTGTGGGGTGGCCTTCCGTACGGTGTCGGGCGCCTTGCACCGTGCGGCATTCGGTGGGAAATGTCGCGTCCCCCCGATGGCGCAGCGCGGTGGGCGGGCGTAGGACGGAAGGGCACGGGGCCCGCCCCGGGCTCCCGCACCCCCAGGAGGAGCCATGACCCAGCCCGGAATGATGAGCGCCATGAGCCCGGAGATGCAGGCCTGCGTCGACGCGTGCATGTCCTGCCACGCCATGTGCGAGGAGACGATGAGCTCCTGCATGCAGGCGGGCGGTCAGCCGCAGATGCAGATCATGCGGGCGCTCATGGACTGCGCCGAGACCACTCGTATGTGCGCGGACATGATGATGCGCCGCTCGCCCATGTCGGCCGAGATGTGCGCGATGTGCGCCAAGGCCTGTGAGATGTGCGCCGAGGCGTGTATGTCCATGCCGGACGATCCCCAGATGATGCGCTGTGCCGAGGCGTGTCGCCGCTGCGCCGAGAGCTGCCGCACGATGGCCGGCGCCACCATGTGACGACCGCCGGACGCCCGCGAGGGCACCCCGTCGGGGTGCCCTCGGTGTGTGCGGGCCGGTACCGGCGGCGCTCACTTGCCGGAGACGGTCACCTTCTCGTCGTTCTTCAACTGCTCCACCAGCGTCTTCACCTTCGCGGTGTCCCACTGGAGGTTGCCGTTGGCGGCGTTGCCCGAGATCGGCATGTTCATGGACTTGCCCTCGCCGCCGCTGACGCTCTTCATCGCCCAGAACATGGACGCCAGGTCCCACAGGCTCATGTCCTTGTCGACGATCAGGGAGTCCAGACCGGCGCCCATGGTCGGGTACAGCTTGAACGGGTTCAGCACGGTGCCCGGGGTCGCCACCTGGTTGGCCAGCGCCGAGAGGAACTTCTGCTGGTTCTTCGTGCGGTCCAGGTCGGAGCCGGCCAGGGCGTACCGGGTGCGGACGAAGGCGAGCGACTCCTCGCCGTTCAGGGTCTGCTTGCCCTTCTTGAAGTCCGCGCCGGACTTGGAGTCCTTGATGTCCTGCGGGATGTCGATCTCGACGCCGCCGACGGAGTCCACGATGTTGGCGAAGCCCGCGAAGCCGATCTCGACATAGTGGTCGATGCGCAGGTTCGTGTTGGCCTCGACGGTACGGACCAGCAGTTCGGGGCCGTCCTCGGAGTACGCCGCGTTCAGCTTGGTCTGGCGGCCGGTGCCCTCGTAGAACTTGCCGGAGTCCGAGCCCTTGTAGGACGGGATCGTGACGTTCGAGTCGCGCGGCAGCGAGATCAGCGTGTCGCCGTTGCTGCCGACGTGCAGGATCATCATCGAGTCCGTGCGCTTGCCCTCGGCGGAGCCGGTGCGCAGCCTCTTCTTCTCCTCGGCCGACATGCCCGCACGGCTGTCGGAGCCGACGATCAGGTAGTTCGTGCCCTCGCCCGCCTCGGGCCGCTCGATGACCTTGGACAGGTCCACCTCGCGGTTGAGCTTGGAGTCGGCCCAGAAGTAGGTGGCGACGCTCGTCACGAGCAGCAGCGTCACAAGGGTGATGGCGGTCACCTTGATACGGCGCCGCCAGTTCGGCGCGGGCCGCGGCTCACGCATCCCGCCCCGGTCACGGCCGCCCCCGCCGCCGCCGTAGACCTGGCCGGTGTTGTAGCCGCTGTCGTACCCGTCGTCGTAGCCGCTGTCCTGGTAACCGCCGTGGCCCTGGCCGTCGACGTACGACTGCTGGCGCGGCACCCCGCCGTATCCCTGGCCGGGCGGCGCCGCCTGGCCGCGGCGGACCTGCCGCATCACGCGCGCGCCCTCGGGCTGTGCGCTCGCGCTGCCGCGTCCGTAGCGGTTGCCGCGGTTGTCGTCGGACCATGCCTGGGGCCAGTCATTCATGCGCCCCAGTGTGCAGGGCACGGCCAGGTGACTTACAAGGTTCGGCGGAAAATAGGGTCACTGCTGTTGCGAACCCAACACAAAGTCCGCGAATGTCGACGCGGCATAAGGTGGAGGCCATGACAGACCAGGTCACCGCCCCGGAGTCGGGCACACCGGAGATCCCGGGCAAGCCGACGTCGGCCTCCCGCACCACGCTCAGCCACATCATGACCCACAACGACACCAACCTTCTGGGCACGGTGCACGGCGGTGTGATCATGAAACTCGTCGACGACGCGGCGGGCGCCGTGGCCGGACGGCACAGCGGCGGCCCCGCCGTCACCGCGTCCATGGACGAGATGGCCTTCCTGGAGCCGGTGCGCGTCGGCGACCTCGTCCATGTGAAGGCGCAGGTCAACTGGACCGGGCGGACCTCGATGGAGGTCGGCGTACGCGTCCTGGCCGAGCGTTGGAACGAGTCGGCGCCGCCCACCCAGGTCGGCTCGGCGTATCTGGTGTTCGCGGCGGTGGACGCGGACGGCAAGCCGCGCCGGGTGCCGCAGGTGATACCGGAGACCGAGCGCGACAAGCGGCGCTGCCAGGAGGCACAGATCCGCCGCACCCACCGGCTGGCCCGCCGCCGCGCGATCAAGGAACTGCGGGAGCGGCGGCTGGCGGAGGGGTTCGAGGACTGAGGCCGCCCGCCGCCCGGGCGGAGCACGGAACGACTGAGGGGCGCCGGTGTTCCGGCGCCCCTCAGCTATGCACTGGCTGTTACGGAAGGTTCCTGGCCATGACGATGCGCTGGACCTGGTTCGTGCCCTCGTATATCTGCGTGATCTTGGCGTCGCGCATCATGCGCTCCACCGGGTAGTCACGGGTGTAGCCGTACCCGCCGAGGAGCTGGACGGCGTCCGTGGTGGCCTCCATGGCTATGTCGGAGGCGAAGCACTTGGCGGCGGCGCCGAGGTAGGTCAGGTCGGCGTCGCCCCGCTCGGAGGCGGCGGCGGCCTGGTAGGTCAGGGCGCGGGCGGCCGAGATCTTCATCGCCATGTCGGCGAGCATGAACTGGATGCCCTGGAAGTCGGCGATCGGCTTGCCGAACTGCTTGCGCTCCTGGACATAGCCCTTGGCGTAGTCGAGGGCGCCCTGCGCGATGCCGAGGGCCTGGGCGGCGATGGTGATGCGGGTGTGGTCCAGCGTCTTCATCGCGGTGGCGAAGCCGGTGCCCTCCTCGCCGATCATGCGGTCCGCAGGGATGCGCACGTTGTCGAGGTAGACCTCGCGGGTCGGGGAGCCCTTGATGCCGAGCTTCTTCTCCGGGGCGCCGAAGGAGACGCCCTCGTCGGACTTCTCGACGACGAAGGCGCTGATGCCCTTGGAGCGCTTCGTCGGGTCGGTGACCGCCATCACCGTGTAGTACTCGGAGACGCCGGCGTTGGTGATCCAGCGCTTGACGCCGTTGAGGATCCAGTGGTCTCCGTCGCGGACGGCCTTGGTCTTCATGCCGGCCGCGTCCGAACCGGCGTCGGGCTCGGAGAGGCAGTACGAGAACATGCCCTCGCCCTTGGCGAGCGGGGTCATGTACTTCTTCTTGAGGTCCTCGGAGCCGGAGAGGATCACCGGGAGCGAGCCCAGCTTGTTCACGGCCGGGATGAGGGAGGAGGACGCGCAGACGCGGGCCACCTCCTCGATCACGATCACCGTGGCGAGCGCGTCGGCGCCCGCGCCGCCGAACTCCTCGGGGACGTGCACCGCGTGCAGGTCGCCGGCGACCAGGGCGTCCAGCGCCTCCTGCGGGAAGCGGGCCTCCTCGTCGACCGCGGCGGCGTGCGGCGCGATCTTCGCCTCGGCCAGCGAGCGGATCGCGTCACGGAGCATGTCGTGCTCCTCGGACGGGCGGTACAGGTCGAAGTCAGCCGATCCGGCCAAGGTCTCTCACGCTCCAAGGACGCTGTGTGTCTAAGTGCGATGCTGGCGCTAATTACCGTTAAGTAACTCAAATTTTAAGGGTCGGCCCACCGGACGGGTACGTGAGCTTGGCGACAGCTGGGAAGTTGCCCGTCAGGGGCTCCGACTATGCTCGGCTCCGCATCGACGCCGTCCCTGTCTGGAGTACCCCATGCCCCTCAAGATCACCGTGATCGGCGCCGGCGGCTACCTGGGCACCACACACGCCGCCGCCATGGCCGAGCTCGGCTTCGAGGTCCTGGGCATCGATGTCGTACCCGAGAAGATCAAGGGGCTCGAAGAGGGCCGGGCCCCGATGTTCGAGCCGGGTCTTGACGAACTGCTGAGCAGGCATGTCGCCGGGATCGAGGGTTCCACCGGCCGGCTTCGCTTCACCATGGACTGGGAAGAGATCGCCGACTTCGGCGATGTCCATTTCATCTGCGTCAACACACCCCAGCGCCACGGCGAGTACGCCTGCGACATGTCTTACGTGGACAACGCGGTGAGCTGGCTCGCCCCGCACCTGAAGCGGCCCGCGCTCGTCGTCGGCAAGTCGACGGTGCCCGTGGGGTCGGCGGAGCGGCTGGCCAAGGTGCTGGCCGAGCTGGCACCCGTCGGTGCGGAGGCAGAGCTCGCCTGGAACCCGGAGTTCCTGCGCGAGGGCTTCGCCGTCCAGGACACGCTGCACCCGGACCGGATCGTGGTCGGCGTGCGCAGCGAGCGGGCCGAGAAGCTGCTGCGCGAGGTGTACGCGACGCCGATCGCGGACGGCTCCCCCTTCGTCGTCACCGACTTCCCCACCTCCGAGCTGGTGAAGACCTCCGCCAACTCCTTCCTGGCCACCAAGATCTCGTTCATCAACGCGATGGCGGAGGTGTGCGAGGCCGCCGGCGGCGATGTCGCCAAGCTGGCGGAGGCCATCGGGTACGACGACCGGATCGGGAAGAAGTTCCTGCGGGCCGGGATCGGGTTCGGGGGCGGCTGTCTGCCCAAGGACATCCGCGCGTTCATGGCGCGGGCCGGTGAGCTGGGCGCCGACCAGGCGCTGACCTTCCTGCGCGAGATCGACTCGATCAACATGCGTCAGCGCGGGCAGATGGTGGAGCTCACGCGGGAGGCGCTGGGTGGTGGTCCCTTCCTGGGCAAGCGGGTCGCCGTGCTCGGCGCCACCTTCAAGCCGGACTCGGACGACGTACGGGACTCGCCCGCGCTGAACGTCGCCGGGCAGATCCACCTCCAGGGCGGCCAGGTCACGGTCTACGACCCGAAGGGCATGGCGAACGCCCGCCGTATCTTCCCCACCCTCGGCTATGCCGACACCGCGCTGGAGGCGGTGCGGGGCGCCGATGTCGTACTGCATCTGACGGAATGGCGGGAGTTCCGCGAGCTGGACCCGGCGGAGCTGGGTGCGGTCGTCGCGGCCAGGGTCTTGCTGGACGGGCGCAATGCGCTCGATCCCCAGGTGTGGCGTGACGCGGGCTGGAACTACCGGGCGATGGGCCGGCCGACGGCCTAGCCGATGCGGGTGCGGTCGTGACGGCTCCGTGTCCATGAGCGCCGGGCCGTGCAGATCATGACGTTCTGAGCGGGCCGGTGCGTCGCCGTGCCCGGCCGCCGGCTCGGGGCGGACGGGTGACGCCGTTTCGGCCGAGGCTCAGTCGGCCGAAACGGCGTCTTGTGGCATTCTGCCCCACAACGGCCGTGGAGCGCCGAGTGAATCTTCAACAACCTTGCGAAAAGGCTCACTTGGCTCGGTAGCGCCGCATCTTCGCACGCGCCCCGCACACCTGCATCGAGCACCAGCGGCCACGGCCGGCGGGGCTGCGGTCGTAGTACGCCCACAGACAGTCGGCCGCCTCGCAGGCCTTCAGCCGGGTCCAGGTGTCCTCGACGAGGGCCCGGGCGATCGCCGCCGCGACCCGGGAGGGCAGCGGGGCCTCGTCGGCCGCGCCCAGGGTGGCCGAGCCGTCACCGGCGTCGACCCTGACGAGCAGCGGGGCCGCCGACAGCAGCTCGCCCAGCGGGGTCACCGGGCGGTGCGGCGGATGGCCCGCGTGGGCGAGCAGAGCCACGCGCAGGGACTCCCGCAGCTCCCGTGCCCCCGGCAGATCCTCCTCGGCCAGCCCGAAGCGCGCCCGCCCCTGCGCCGTGTCCAGCGCGTCGGCACCCGTCTCCACATCCAGTGTGTTGACCAGGGACTGGATGAGTTCCAGGCCCCCGGGCGCGGGCGATCTCTCACTCATGGCTGCACGCTACCTCCCGCATTTCCCCTTGCGATGTTACTGCCGATGCGGGAGCATGCGGTAACGGCGTTACCTGTTGAAGGCCGATGCAGGTAACGGTATCGATGCAGGCGACCACGCCTCACCAACGCTTTCAGGAGGAAGTCATGGCCATCGCCGGACTGGGCGCCGTCGTCCTGGACTGTCCCGACCCCAACGCCCTCGCGGACTTCTACGCGCGCGTGCTCGGCGGCACCGTCGTGGAGGAGGAGGACTGGGTCGACCTGAAGCTGCCCGGCGGGCAGACGCTGGCGTTCCAGGCCGCCCCCGGATACGTACCGCCGAAGTGGCCGTCGCCCGAGCACTCGCAGCAGTTCCACCTGGACCTGACCGTCGAGGATCTGGACGCCGCCGAGAAGGAGGTGCTGGCCCTCGGCGCGAAGCCACTGGAGACCGAGGACCGGGCGCGGACCTTCAGGGTTTACGCCGACCCGGCCGGGCACCCGTTCTGTCTGTGCGCCTGCTGATCACGCGAGCCCGCTGATCCGCCCCGACCCCGGGAGGAACCGATGGCCCCCGTCGCACCCTTGCGTTCCGTCGTCATCGACTGCCCCGACCCGCGTGCCCTGGCCCGCTTCTACGCCGGCGTCGGCGGCGGTACGCCCGAGGACGACGACCCCGGCTGGGTGGTGCTCCGGCTGCCGGGCGGGCCACGGCTCGCCTTCCAGCCGGCGCCCGGCTTCACCCCGCCGGAGTGGCCGCGGGCCGACCGCAAATCCCAGCAGTTCCACCTGGACTTCGACGCCGGGTCCACCTGGGAGGAGGTCGAGGCGGCCCAGGAGAAGGTGCTGGCGCTGGGTGCGCGGCTGCTGCACGCCGAGGACAAGGACGACTTCCGGGTGTACGCCGATCCGGCGGGGCATCCGTTCTGCCTCTGCCGGATCGAGCACGAGTGATCAGCCGTCGAACTCCGCGATCTTCGCCGTCGACGGCTCCCGGCGGCGCTGTGCCTCCCGGGCCGTGAAGTCGGCCTCACGCAGGACGCGCTGGACGTTACCCCAGGTCAGCAGCGCGATATCGGCATCCGACCAGTCCCGCCGCAGCAGCTCCGCGATGAGGTGCGGGTAGCGGGAGGCATCGGCGAGGTCCTGGGGATGGGCGGCGCCGGCGTCGTAGGTGCCGGAGAGGCCGACGCACTCCGGGCCGGCGACCTTGCGCACATGGTCGAGGTGGTCGGCGACGTCCCGGACCGAGGGGCCGGTCTGCTCGGCGGTGAGCGGCACCATGCACAGGCCCTTGACCGCGCCGAGCCGGGCGAGGAGCTCGTCGCTGAGGTTGGCCGGGTGGGGGCGCAGGGCGAGGGCGGCGGAGCGCGCGCACATGACCGGCGCCTTGGAGACGGCGCACGCGCGGCGCACCGTGTCGGCGGAGGCGCCGGAGAGGTCGGCCAGCACGCCGAGGCGGTTCATCTCGCGCAGCACCTCCTCACCGAACCGGGTCAGCCCCGCCTCGCTCGCCCAGGACGTGCCGCACAGGGTGAGGACCCGCAGTCCGAGGCCGTGCAGCGAGCGCAGGATGCCGAGGGAGTCGCCGAGGGCCGCGGCTCCCGCGGGACCGGGCAGGACGGCGACCCGGCCGCAGTGCTGGACATCGGTGATCGGGCCGGGGGTGTCGGCGAGGCGCAGCCCCTCGGGATGGGCCCGCACGACGGTCTTCACCAGGTCCAGCTGTTCCAGCGTGGCACCGACGGCCCGGTCTCCGCCCAGCCCCTCGGGCAGGTGCAACGCCCAGAACAGCGCGCCGACATGGCCTTCGCGCATCCGCGGCACATCGGTGTCCACAGCGCTCTCGCCGAGTTCCAGATCGAACCAGGGCAGGTGGCGCAGGGCCCATGGCAGCCCGCTGTATCCGTCGGCCACGGGGTGCGTGACGAGCAGGGCATGGGCCCGGTCGAGGAGACCGGCGTCGGTGCCCTCACCGGGGCCGGTGACCGGTTCGGACGGTTCCCCGGGGAGCCGGTCGGGCAGGTCGTCGAGCGCGCCGACCTCGGAGCTGGTGTCCAGTTCGTCCTTGAGGTCTGCCATGGCGGTCTCCGTACGTGATCGGTGTCCTGATCAGCAGTACGGTTCACCGTCGCACGGACCCGCGGCGGCTTCCTGGTGGGCGGGGCGTTCGAGGGTACGGCCCCGCGTCGAGCGTCGAGCGTCGAGCATCAAGCGTCGAGCGCGGTGCGGGGGCGGGGGCCGGTCGCGCGCCGGCCCCCGCCCCCAGGGGTTGTCAGCCGTCCAGCTGCTCGATGGTCGCGTTGGACGGACCCCGGCCGGCTCGCAGGTCGCGGGCCACGTCCTCGGCCGCGCCCAGCACTCGTACCGCGTTCTGCCAGGTCAGCTTGGCCAGGTCGGTCCTCGACCAGCCGCGGTCCAGCAGTTCGGCGATCAGGTTGGGGTAGCCGGAGACGTCGTTCAGGCCGTCCGGGGTGAAGGCGGTGCCGTCGTAGTCGCCGCCGATGCCGAGGTGGTCGATGCCGGCGGCCTCGCGCATGTGGTCCAGGTGGTCGGCGACCGTGGACACCGTGGCGACCGGGCGCGGGGTGTTCTCCTCGAAGGCGCGATGGACCTTCATCGCCTCTGCGGTGGTGTCGAGGTGATGGAAGCCGTGGGCGCGCATGTTCTCGTCGGCCGCGGCCGTCCAGTCGACGGCGGCCTGGAGGACGAACTTCGGCACGAACGTCACCATCGCGACACCGCCGTTGCCGGGGAGGCGTTCCAGGACGTCGTCCGGGATGTTGCGCGGGTGGTCGCAGACCGCGCGGGCCGAGGAGTGGGAGAAGATCACCGGGGCGACCGAGACGTCGAGCGCGTCGCGCATCGTCGTCGCCGCCACGTGCGAGAGGTCGACGAGCATGCCCTCGCGGTTCATCTCCCGGACCACCTCGCGGCCGAACGCCGACAGGCCGCCCACCCCGGGCTCGTCCGTCGCGGAGTCGGCCCACGCGATGTTGTCGTTGTGGGTGAGGGTCATGTACCGGACGCCGAGGGCGTACAACGCGCGTAGCGTCGCGAGCGAGTCGGCGATGGAGTGGCCGCCCTCGGCGCCGATGAGGGAGGCGATACGGCCCTCGGCGCGGGCCGCCTCCATGTCCGCCGCCGTCGCCGCCGGGCGCAGGGCGTCCGGGTGACGCTCGATCAACTGCCGTACGCAGTCGATCTGTTCGAGGGTGGCGCTGACCGCGGTGTCCCCCGCGAAGTCCGACCGCACGTACACCGACCAGAACTGCGCGCCGACGCCGCCCGCGCGCAGCCGGGGGATGTCGGTGTGCAGATGGGCTCGCTGGTCGCCGGCGATGTCCCGGGCGTCGAGGTCGTAGCGGACCTGCTGGCGCAGGGCCCACGGCAGGTCGTTGTGGCCGTCGACGACCGGGAACTCGCGCAGCAGTTCCCGCGCTGTCTCCAGTGCGGTCATCGCCGTCACTTCCCCGGGCCGAAGCCGAAGCCCGCCGCGCCCTCCACCTTGGCGCGCAGCCGCTTGCCCTTCTCGGTGGCCTGGTCGTTCAGGTCCTGCTGGAAGTCACGCATCTTCTGCATCAGGTCCTCGTCGTGGGCGGCGAGGATGCGGGTGGCCAGCAGACCGGCGTTGCGGGCGCCCGCGACCGAGACGGTGGCCACCGGGACGCCGGCCGGCATCTGCACGATCGACAGCAGCGAGTCCATGCCGTCGAGGTACTTCAGCGGGACGGGGACGCCGATGACCGGCAGCGGGGTGACCGAGGCGAGCATGCCCGGCAGGTGGGCGGCGCCGCCGGCACCGGCGATGATCACCTTCAGTCCGCGCTCGGCTGCCTGCTCGCCGTAGGTGATCATCTCGCCGGGCATGCGGTGCGCGGAGACGACGTCGACCTCGTACTCGATCTCGAACTCGTCGAGGGCCTTGGCGGCGGCCTCCATGACGGGCCAGTCGGAGTCCGACCCCATGACGATGCCAACAACAGGGCTCATTCGGTGATCGTGCCTCTCAGATAACCGGCAGCGTGACGCGCGCGCTCGAGAACGTCGTCCAGGTCGTCGCCGTAGGTGTTGACGTGGCCGACCTTGCGGCCGGGCTTCACATCCTTGCCGTACATGTGGATCTTGAGCTGCGGGTCGCGGGCCATGCAGTGCAGGTACGCGGAGTACATGTCGGGGTAGTCGCCGCCGAGGACGTTGACCATGACCGTCCACCTGGCGCGTGGGCGCGGGTCGCCGAGGGGGAGGTCGAGGACCGCGCGGACATGGTTGGCGAACTGGGAGGTGACCGCGCCGTCCTGGGTCCAGTGGCCCGAGTTGTGCGGGCGCATCGCCAGTTCGTTGACGAGGATGCGGCCGTCGCGGGTCTGGAACAGCTCGACGGCGAGGTGGCCGACGACGCCGAGTTCCTTGGCGATGGTCAGGGCCATCTCCTCGGCCTTGAGCGCGAGGGCCTCGTCGAGGTCGGGGGCGGGCGCGATGACCGTGTCGCAGACGCCGTTCACCTGCTGGGACTCGACCACCGGGTAGGCGACGGCCTGGCCGTGCGGGGAGCGTACGACGTTCGCGGCAAGCTCACGGACGTAGTCGACCTTCTCCTCGGCGAGGACCGGAACGCCGGCGCGGAAGGGGTCCGCGGCCTCCTCGGCGGACTCGACGACCCAGACGCCCTTGCCGTCGTAGCCGCCGCGGACGGTCTTGAGGACGACCGGGAAGCCGTCGCCCTCGGCCGCGAACGCGACCACGTCCAGCGGATCGGTCACGATGCGGTGCCGTGGGCAGGGCACACCGATCGCATCGAGCCTCGCGCGCATCACGCCCTTGTCCTGGGCGTGCACGAGCGCGTCCGGGCCGGGCCGGACGGGGATGCCGTCCGCCTCCAGGGCCCTGAGGTGCTCGGTGGGTACATGTTCGTGATCGAAGGTGATCACATCGCAGCCCCTCGCGAACTCGCGCAGCGTGTCGAGGTCGCGATAGTCGCCGATGACGACATCGCCTACGACCTGCGCCGCGGAATCCTGAGGGGTGTCACTGAGGAGCTTGAACCTGATGCCCAGCGGGATGCCTGACTCGTGTGTCATACGAGCGAGCTGGCCCCCGCCGACCATGCCGACTACCGGGAACGTCACGCCCCTAGGGTATCGGCCGCGCCGGGGCGACCCTCTTACCGGACTTTTCCCGGGCCGCATCCCGGCGTATGAGCCCGCCCACAGGCAATCGTGGAAGGGGGTGGTTAGCATGGCTGGGTTGACGAAACCGACCGATAAATCGACCGACAGGAGCCTTCACGACCATGGGACGTGGTTCCTCGGGGCTTCATACGGCGCCTCCGGCACCTCGCAGTGCCGTCCGGCAGCGCGTCGACCGGCTGGTGCGTGAGGTGGCCAAATTCGGCGCGGTGGGTGGAGCGGGGCTGCTGGTCAATCTCCTCGTGTTCAACCTGGTACGTCATGTGACCGACCTCCAGGTGGTGCGGGCGAGTGTCATCGCCACCGTCGTCGCGATCATCTTCAACTACCTCGGGTTCCGCTACTTCACGTACCGGGACCGCGACAAGAGTCGTCGTACGAAGGAACTGGGTCTGTTCCTGCTGTTCAGCGTGGTCGGTCTGGTGATCGAGAACGGTGTGCTGTACACGGCGACGTACGGATTCGGGTGGGACAGCCCGCTCCAGAGCAACATCTTCAAGTTCCTCGGCATCGGTGTCGCGACGCTGTTCCGGTTCTGGTCCTACCGGACGTGGGTGTTCCGCGCTCTGCCGGTGCAGGAGCCGGTGTCCGACGGCGCCGAATCGTTCCTGGAGAAGCGGGGACGGTCGGAGAAGCCGCGGGTACGGCAGCGGGTCGGCTGACGCCGCCGACTGCCGCGCATCACCCCCTGACCCCGACGGCCCCCCGCCGTCACCCCCACGTCACCTGACCGTCGCGCCCGAGTCGGCCGGCTTCTTCGGTGGCGGGGTGCGCGACAGGAACAGGGCCAGGACCGGCGGATTCGCCTGGAGCATTTCCAGGCGGCCCCCGTCGGCCTCGGCGAGATCCCGGGCCACCGCCAGGCCGATGCCCGTGGAGTTGCGTCCGCTGATGGCCCGCTCGAAGATGCGGGCGCCCAGGTCGGGCGGGATGCCGGGGCCCTCGTCCGTGACCTCGATGACCGACTGGTTGCCGGTGACGCGGGTGCGCAGCGCCACCGTGCCGCCGCCGTGCATGAGGGAGTTCTCGATCAGCGCGGCGAGGACCTGCGCGACCGCGCCCGGGGTGCCGACCGCCTCCAGGTGCCGCTTGCCCGAGGTCACGATCGCCCGCCCCGCGCTGCGGTACGCCGGACGCCACTCGGCCAGCTGCTGCTGGATGACCTCGTCGAGGTCGAAGGTGACGGCGGAGCCGCTGCGTGGATCGCGGGAGTTGGTCAGGAGGCGTTCGACCACGTCCGTGAGGCGCTCCACCTGCGCCAGGGCGATGGTCGCCTCGTCCTTCACCGTCTCGGGATCGTCGGTGAGGGTGATCTCCTCCAGGCGCATCGAGAGCGCGGTGAGCGGGGTGCGCAGCTGGTGGGAGGCGTCCGCGGCCAGCCGGCGCTCCGCGGTCAGCATGCGGGCGATGCGCTCCGCGGAGGAGTCCAGCACGTCCGCCACCCGGTCCAGCTCGGGGACGCCGTACCGCTTGTGCCGGGGGCGGGGGTCGCCCGAGCCGAGGCGTTCGGCCGTCTCGGCCAGGTCGGTGAGCGGCGAGGCCAGCCGGTTCGCCTGGCGCACCGCCAGCAGCACCGCCGCGATCACCGCCAGCAGCGCCACCGCCCCGATGATCAGCAAGGTACGGCCGACCTCCCGGGTCACCGAGGAGCGCGGCTCCTGCACGGTGACCGTCTCGCCCTCCTCACCCGTCTCGGTGGCGGCGATGACGTCACCCGTGGGCTTGCTGCCCACCTCGATGAGGGACTGGCCGGGGATGCGGATCTCGGCGTACCGGTCCCCCTGGATCTGGTCCCGCAGCACCGAGGCGTTCACGGTCTCGTCCCCGAGGAGCCGGCTGTCCACGATGCTGGCCAGCCGGACGGCCTCGGTGTCCACGCGCTCCTGCGCGGTACTGGTGATCGTCCGCGTCTCGACGATCACGAGCGACACGCCGAAGACGGCGATGACGACGAGAACGACGGCGAGCGTGGACTGGATCAGTCGACGACGCATGTCCTGCTACTTGTCGGTCTAGTGGTTCGTACGGCTCGTGCGGCGCGTAGGGCCTTGCGGCTCAGCTCTTCTCGAAGCGGAAGCCCACGCCCCGCACCGTTGCGATGTAGCGGGGGTTGGCCGCGTCGTCGCCCAGCTTCTTGCGCAACCAGGAGATGTGCATGTCGAGCGTCTTGGTCGACGACCACCAGGTCGTGTCCCAGACCTCGCGCATCAGCTGGTCCCGGGTGACCACCCGGCCGGCGTCCCGCACCAGCACCCGCAGCAGGTCGAACTCCTTCGCGGTGAGCTGGAGCTCCTCGTCGCCCATCCACGCCCGGTGCGACTCGACGTCGATCCGCACTCCGTGCGTGGCCGGCGGCTGCTGCGGCTCCGCCGACCCGCGGCGCAGCAGGGCCCGGACCCGGGCGAGCAGCTCGGCGAGCCGGAACGGCTTGGTGACGTAGTCGTCGGCGCCCGCGTCCAGGCCGACCACGGTGTCCACCTCGTCGGCGCGCGCGGTCAGGATGAGGATCGGCACCGTGTGGCCCTCGGCGCGCAGCCGGCGGGCCACCTCGAGGCCGTCCATGCCGGGCAGGCCCAGATCCAGCACGACCAGGTCGACTCCGCCCTGCATTCCCGCGTCGAGCGCGGCGGGGCCGTCCTCCCGCACCTCGACCTCGTACCCTTCCCGGCGCAGGGCACGGGCCAGCGGCTCCGAAATGGACGCGTCGTCCTCGGCGAGCAGTACACGGGTCATGAGCTGATGGTAGTCCGCCCATGACAAGAGCCGGGGGGTGATCGCAGGTCTTGATTCTTACTCGTTCTTGGCACGGCTCTTACCTTCGGGCCCCAGTGGTACAGACCATGCCTATGGGGTGCGATCCTGTGAAGGACCTTGGAAACGGCGCCTGCGGTTCCTTGAACACCTGTGATCCGTGTCTCAAGTCCTTCCATATCCGGCAGTGTCCTGACGTATGGTGACTCCACGCCTGTAGCACTGCGGGACCTTCGGCGCATTTGACGCCGAGGGTCTCTTTTGTGTGCGGACTGAAAAAGGAAAGACCTGTGGCCGGGCCCCCGAAGGCGGGGGCGTGGATCCCGGCGGTCGCCGTCTTCCGCTTCGCGATCCGGAGCGGGAATCCCTCTGGGCGTGGGGCGGCGGCCCGTGACCACCGGTGTCGGCCTCCCCCCACCGGGCGCGTGGGCGTTCTGCGTCAGTGCGCGTCCCGACCAGCAAGGATCGACCATGGCGTCCAGCCTGACGAAGGACTCGGCCTCCCCGGGCACCCCCGGCTCCGAGAAGACCTTCTTCGGCCACCCCCGCGGTATGGCCACGCTCTTCATGACGGAGATGTGGGAGCGCTTCTCCTGGTACGGGATGCGCGGCATCCTCGTCCTCTATCTGATCGCGGGCGTCCTCGACGGCCCCCTGGCTGGCCGGGAGGCCCTGGCCGCCTCGATCTACGGCGTGTACAACGCGGTCGTGTACATGGCCGCCATGCCCGGAGGCTGGGTCGCCGACCGCCTCTGGGGCGCCCGCAAGGCCGTGCTCGTCGGCGGCATCGTCATCGCCGCCGGCCACTTCACGCTGGCGATCCCCTCGGACGTCGCCTTCTTCTGCGGTCTCGGCCTGATCGCGATCGGCACCGGCCTGCTGAAGCCGAACATCTCCGCGATGGTCGGCGGCCTCTACGAGGGCCAGCCCAGCGCCCGCCGCGACGCCGGTTTCACGCTCTTCTACATGGCGATCAACATCGGCGCCCTGGCCGCTCCGCTGGTCGTCGGCTACCTCGGTGAGAACGTCAACTGGCACCTCGGCTTCGGCGTCGCCGGTGTGGGTATGACCCTCGCCGTCATCCAGTACGTCCTCGGCGGCCGGCACCTCGGTGACATCGGCAAGCGGCCGGGCACCCCGGCCTCCCCGGCGGAGAAGCGCGCCGCGCTGCGCAAGGTCTCGCTGTGGGGCGGCATCGCGGTCGCCGCGCTGGTCCTGGACATCCTGCTGGGCACCTACGACATCGAGCACATCGTCAACGTGCTCGCCGTCCTCGGCATCGTCGTCCCGATCGTCTACTTCGTGTCGATGTACCGGAACCCGGCTCTGGCCAAGGAGGACAAGCCGAAGATCCAGGCCTTCGCCTGGTTCTTCGCCACCGCCGTGCTGTTCTGGATGATCTACGACCAGTCCGGCTCGCTGCTGACGATCTTCGCCGACGGCAAGACCGACCGCATGATCGGCGGCTGGGAGTTCCCGGCGTCCTGGTTCCAGTCGGTGAACCCGGCCATGGTCATCGTGCTCGCCCCGCTCTTCGCCGCCCTGTGGGTGAAGCTGGCCAAGCGCGACCGTGAGCCCAGCACACCCATGAAGTTCGCACTGGCGATGCTCCTCATCGGCGGCTCGTTCGGCATCATGGGCCTGGCCGGTGCCGCCGCCGCGAACAGCGACACGGGCAAGGTCACCGTCTTCTGGCTGCTGAGCGTCTACCTGGCGCAGACCCTCGGCGAGATGTGCCTGTCGCCGGTGGGCCTGTCCCTGTCGACGAAGCTCGCGCCGAAGCAGTTCGTCGGCCAGATCATGGGCCTGTGGTTCCTGGCCACCGCGACGGGCAACGCCCTCAACGGCTGGACCACCAAGCTGAACGCTCCGCTGGGTGACGCGGTGTACTACTCGATGTGGGCCGTCATCGCGGTCGCGGCCGGGCTGGCCTTCATGATGGCCGGGCGCAAGATCCGCGCGCTGATGGGCAACGTGCGCTAGCGCGCTGCCTGAGCCGTAGGGGCCGTTGGAATCCACGTGGGTTTCAGCGGCCCCGTCCTCTTGTGTGACTGTGCGCGGTTCCTCGCGCCCCTGCGGGGCGTTACCTGGTCCTCCTTCCAGGCAGGAACGTGAACACCGCGCCTCCGAGCAGCAGTGCCGTCCCCGCCACCAGGCCCAGTGCCTTCAGGGAGCCGTGGTCCTCCGCGCCCGTGGCCGCCAGGCCGCCGTCCGTCGACGAGCCGCCCGCGGAACCGCCCGCCGAGCCTTCGGTCGAGCCGCCGCCCGAAGCGCCGCTCGCCTGCTCGGTCGTGTCGAGGGTCAGGGAGACCTCCGTCTTCGTCGGCGTGCAGGTGGTCGTCGTGCCCAGGGCCTGCACCGTCAGCACGCCCGGAGAGAGGGTCGACTCCCCGCTCGCGCCCGGCTTGTAGGTGCCCGTGAGGTCCGGGATCTCGATCGGGTCGCCCGCCTTGATCGGCTCGGCGTTGGTCGGGCCCTCGACATGGACCGTGCCCTTGTCGGAGCCGCCGAGGACGACCTCCATCGACGGCTTGACCGAGTCCTTCGGGATCTCGGCGGGGCTGTCCATCACCGACTTCTCGAACCGGACCGTCAGGTCGAAGCTCCCGCCGTTCTTCCTGGCGTCGATCCGGACCGGGGAGGTCGCGTTCTTGTCGCCGATGGGCGTCTTGCACTCGTAGGGGACCTTCACCTCCTTGCCGGTGAAGTCGGTCTGGCCGCCGCCTCCGCCGCCTGACGTACTCGTACCGCCGCTGTCCCCGCCGGTCTCGCTCTCGCTCGGCGTCGGTTCGGCCGGCCCCGTCGGTTCGCTCGTCGGCTCGGTCGGGACGTCCGTCGGCTGCCCGCCCGTCGTACCGCCCGAACCCCCGCCGCCGTCGGTCACCTTGATGGTCGCCGCCGCCTTCACCGTCTCCTTCGGCGAACACTTGGTGTCCGTGGAGATCGGCTTGTTGACGTTGATGTCGTACGCGTCCGGCGTCAGCGTCACCTCGCCCGGCGCCGTCAGCTTCAGCTTGCCCTTCATGTCGGACAGCTTCATGTCGCCGCCCTTGGGGATCGGCGGGTTCTGCCGCGGCCCTTCCATGGCGACGGCCGCCGTCTGCGCGCCGGCCGCCTTCAGGGTCCCCGTCGGCCGGACGGTGTTCTCACCGAGGTCGAGGATGTCGGGGTTCTTGGACGCCGCCTGTGTGAACTTCCAGACGATCTCCACCTCGTCGCCGACCTTCGCCTCGGCGGGCGCGGTGATCTCCACCTTCGTGGTGCCCTGGACCGGCGGCAGCCCGGAGATGGCGGGCGGGATGCACTCGGTCGCGTACGACACCTCGGCGGCCTGTGCGGGCGCGGCGGCCACGCCGAGCAGCACGCCCGCGCCGCCGAGCATCAGGGCGGCGCCCGCCGCGGTCGCTCTGCGGGGGCGTGCCGGGGTGACTCTCCTTGGCTTGCTCACGGGGGTCCCTTCCTGGTCGGAGCCGTAGGACTCGTCGGGCTGTCGTCGTGCGGTGCGGAGAGCCGACCGGCCGTGCCCGGGTCGTTGTCCGGGGTGAACCACGGCAGGGCCGAGGACGAACGCTGGGAGTGCCGCGCCTCTTGGCGGGGTCTCAACCCCGGCAGGCGCAGGGCCAGTTCGGGCATGCGGACCCTTGGGCGGCGGGCGGCCTGCCGCGGCCGTACGCGGTCCACCACGGCCATTCCGGCACGGAACAGGGCCGCCGGCACGACCAGGCAGACCAGGACCCAGAACAGCGTCACACCCCAGGGCCGGCCCACGCCCCAGGGCTGTTCGGCCATGACCTTGCCGCCGTACTTCAGGGAGACCGTGTAGTCGCCGTGCGCCCCGGCGGCGAGCTCCACGGGCAGTTCGATCCGTGCCTTCTCTCCCGGCCGGATCGTGCCGCGCCACTGCTGTTCCTCCCACCGCGGGGCGAACACTCCGTGGGAGGTGCCCACTTGGAAGACCGGGTTCTTCACGGCGGAGGTGCCGACGTTGCCGACGGTGAAGACGAGCGTGCGGGCCGGCCGTGCGCCGAACCAGGTGAGCAGTCCGCCGGAGCCGTCCAGCCGGGTGTCGGTGAGGACCGACAGACGGCCACCGGAGGGCTCCGCCGGCAGCGGCTCCACGGCGTGCCCCGCCACCTGGAAGATCGCGTCGGCCTCGGCCTTCGCCCCGGTCGCCGTCGCCACATGCACCACGCACGGGCACGGCACGGGCGGCTCGGCGACCGGCAGCTTCTTGCTGAAGCGTCCCTCGGCGTCCGTGGTCACGGCCCGGCCGTCGGCGTTGGCGCAGGAGTTGGTGCCGCCGCGCACCCCGGTCGACGGCACGGACTGGCCGCAGATCAGGATCATCAGCAGGGCACGGGGCCGCCAGCCGCTGCCGGTCACGGTGACCGAGCCGCCCGTGCCCGCCTGGGACTCGGAGAGCTTCACGACCGGCGGCCCGTCGTCCACCACCGCGGCCGCCGTCGGCGCCAGCAACGCCAGCACGGCCAGCAACACCGCGATCCGCACCCTGGCCGTCACGTCCGCGCTCCCGTCGACTCAGCCTGTTCCAGCAGCGGTTCGGCCGCGGCCCCCGACTCGCGGCCGTGCGCCCCACGGCGCCCTCGCCGCCGTACGGCGAGCCAGGCGCCCACCGCCGCCGCGGCGCCCGCGACCCCGGCCACCACACCCCACGGCACGAACCGCGCCGACGTCCGCGCCGTGTCGCGCGCGCCGCCCGGCGCCGTCACCGTCAGCCGTACGTCGACCGCGTCGAGCGCGGGCCGGTCGGGCCACGGCTCGGTGAGCTTCGTACGGCTGCCCGGCGGCAGGGCGGCGGGCAGCGGGCGCGGGGGGCGGTCGAGGAGGCGCCCGAAGACACCGTCGACACGCACCGCGAGGCTCGCGGCGAGGGCGGTCGTGCCACGGTTGACCAGCTCGTACGCGATGCCGTCGGGGCCGATCGCGAGGTGTTCGACGGTCAGCGCGGACAGTTCGGGGCCCGTGACGCGCAGCCGGAGCCCGACCGTCTGCGCGCGGCCCCCGGTGTCGCGGGCGACGACCTCGCCGGAGCGGTCGCCCGGGGGCGTGCCCGTCGGGACGGTCACCGTGAACGGGACCTCGGCGCGGGTGCGGCCCGGTATCCGCACCGACCTCTCGGCGAAGGCGATGGGCACGCCGGTGCCGTGCAGCCGTACGGTGACCGGCTGCTCGCCCCGGTTCGTCACGGACACCGTGTCCTGCTGGACCGTCCCCGGCTCACCCTCGGTGTAGAAGGACGGGCGCCCGCCGCCCGAGGGCGCGACGGACCAGGTCCCGGCGGCGGTCGCCGAGGGGGCCGCCGCCAGCAGGAGCGGCAGCAGCAGGGGCAGGCACAGGACACGGGCGGCTGACGACATCGGCGGCTCCGGCGGCTCGGTACGTAAGGGTCAGCGGCGTGCCGTCTGCCGCCTGCGCGTCAGCCACAGCGCGCCCGCCGCGCCCGCGAGCAGCACCGTGCCGCCGAGGGTGCCGAGCGCGATCGCCGAGTCCTCGGGGCCGGTCTGCGGGAGTTCGGTGCCGGAGTCGGAGCCGCCCTGGCCCGCACCGCCCCCGCCGCCCCCGCCTCCACCGCCGGATGCCGCCGTCACGTCGAGGGTGAGCGAGGGTCCGGGGCTGTTGGTGGGCGTGCAAGTGGTCGTCGTGCCGAGGGCCTTGATGGTGAGCACACCCGCCGTGAAGGTGACCTTGCCGGTCTTCTTAGGGGTGTACGTGCCCGTCAAGTCGTTGATCTTGATGGGGGTGTTGGCGGGAATCGCCTCCTGGTTGGCCGGGCCGGTCACCGCCAGGGTGCCGCTGTCGGCGCCGCCCAGCTTGATGGTGGCGCTCGGGTTCATCGCACCCTTGCCCAGCTCGACCGGGCTGGACGAGACGCCCTTCTGCCACGACATGGTGACCTTGTAGCCGCCGCCGCTCTTGACGCCCTTGATGTCGATAGGCGAGACGGCGCTCTTGTCGCCGATCGGCGTCTTGCAGGCGTAGTTGACGTCGACGACCTCGGCCCGGGCCGTGGGGGCGGCCATCAGGACCACCGAGCCGGCCAGGGCCGCGGCGGTCGCGAGCGCGGCGGTTCGCTTCTGCTTCGACACGGTCCCCTCATTCCTGACGGCATATCAGATCGGCCGTCAAGGTACGCCCGGGGCCTTGAGGAAGGAAGAGACGGTGCACGCCGGAGTTGTGGCGATCCGGCGTGCACCGAGTGGAGGGGGTGACCCCGGGTGCGTCAGCGGCGGGCCGGGCCCAGCACCTCGGGCAGCCCCCACCGCCGCAGGACCTCGGGCACGACAACGGTCCCGTCCGCCCGCTGGAACTGCTCCAGGATCGCGGGCAGCAGCCGGCTGGTGGCCAGGCCCGAGGCGTTGAGGGTGTGGACGTACGCCGACCTGCCGCCGCCGGCCGGGCGGTACCGGATGCCGCCGCGCCGGGCCTGGTAGGCGCGGGCGTTCGACACCGAGCTGACCTCGGCGTACCCGCCCAGGCTGGGGATCCAGACCTCCACGTCGTAGGTCTTGGCCTGGGCGGGGCTGGTGTCCCCCGCGGCGAGTTTCGTGACCCGGTGGTGCAGGCCGAGGCCCGCGACCAACTCCTCGGCACGGGCGAGCAGTTCCTGGTGGGCGGCGTCCGAGTCCTCGGGCCGGGCGAACTGGAACAGCTCCACCTTGTTGAACTGGTGGCCCCGCAGCGTCCCGCGGTCCGCGGTGCGGTGGCTGCCGCTCTCCCTGCGGTAGCAGGGCGTGTAGGCGACGTAGCGGCGCGGCAGGTCCCGTTCGTCGAGGGTCTCGCCGCGGTGCAGGTTGACCAGGGCGGTCTCGGCGGTGGGCAGCAGGAACCGTTCGGGCCGGCCGTCCTCGCCCTCCTCCACCACGAAGACGTCCTCGGCGAACTTCGGGAACTGGCCCGCCGTGTAGCCGGCTTCGTAGGTGAGCAGATGCGGCGGCAGCACGAACTCGTAGCCCGCGCGGCGGTGGGCGTCCAGGAAGTGGTTGAGCAGCGCCCACTCCAGGGCGGCGCCCTCACCCCGGTAGACCCAGTGGCCGTTGCCGGCGAGGTCGGTGCCGCGCCTGTGGTCGACGAGGCCGAGGTCCTCAGCGAGCCGGACGTGGTCCCGGGCGGGGAAGTCGAAGGCGGGCGGGGCGCCTGTGGTCCGGACGACCTCGTTGTTCTCCTTGCCGCCCGCGACGACGTCGTCGTCCGGGAGGTTGGGCAGGCCGTCCAGGAACTCCTGGTGCCGTGCGGCGAGTCGGGCGAGGTGCGTCTCCGCCCCGGCGAGCCGGTCGGTCAGGGCCTTGGCGTCGGCCCGCAGTTCGTCCGCGGCGGCGTCCGCGCGGCGGCGTGCGGCGATCTCGGCCGAGATCCGCCGACGCTCGCCGCGCAGCCGCTCCACGGCGGCACGGGCCTCGCGGAACCCGGCGTCGAGGGCGAGGAAGGCCGGGACGTCGGCGTCCGAGCCGCGCTTGCGCAGCCCTTGGCGGACCTGGTCGGGGTGCTGTCGGATGAGGGTGACGTCGAGCATGGTGCGCTCCGTCCGGTCGGCCGGGACGCACGATCCGCCCCGGGGTGGTCCCTCGGGGCGTGGGCGAGAGGGTGCTCGCGGTGCCACCACGCCTTCACCGTCGTACATCACCCGTGTGGCCGTACGACGGACTCGTTCGGGCCCGATGACGGGGGCCGGCCGGCGGGGCATTTCCTCCCCGCACTCGGGAGTGGATTCGCCCGGTGCGCGAGGCCGCCTTCGCAGCGAACGGCGGCTCTCTCGGCTCGCGGCCCCGGGGTACTGGTCTCCGTCAGCGCGTTGCGGCGAGGGTAGGACAGCACGTCAGCGGGGCGGTACCGGTTTTCGGCCGGGCCGCCTGTGCCGGTGCGCCCTCGCCGGTGCGCCCGCCCCGTGTGCGGCGGCGCTGCGGGCCGGTGCGGGGAAGCGCTCCACGGCGGCGCGCAGGAGCTCGCCACGCCGGTGCGCAGGAGCTCTCTACGCCGGTGCGCCCAGCTCCGCCCACACCGTCTTGCCCGAGACTCCCGGGGCCCGTACGACGCCCCAGTCCAGGCACAGCCGCTGCACGATGAACATGCCGTGACCGCCGGGGCGACCCGCGCGGTGCGGGGTGCGGGGGGCCGGCTGGCCCGTGCCCTTGTCGGCGACCTCGACACGGATCACCTTGTTGTCGCAGGCGATCAGCATCTCGTCCGGCCCCTCGGCATGCAGGCAGGCGTTGGTGACCAGCTCGGAGACGACGAGCAGGACGTCCTCGGCCGCGGCCCGCCGGTCGGCGGTGGCGGCGGGGAGCCAGCCCCACGCGTACAGCGCCTGGCGGGCGAAGTCACGGGCGAGCGGAACGACCCCGCTCTGGCCCTCGAAGTCCAGCCGACGGGCCTGTGGCCCCACCGACGGCTCGGCGGACGACTCGGTCCCCCCGGACGCCCCGGAAGCGCCGCTGGGCTCAGGGCCGCGGTCGCCCGGCGAGAAAGGCCGGGTGGTGCTCATCAGCGCTTCACCTCACCGATTCACCAGTTCAACGTTCACATCATTCAGAGATCAGTACGCAGAGTCAGTACGTCTGTACATAGTCCTTGCCCGATTCGTCGGTCACAGCCCCCACCCCCGGTGGCCGACATCACAGCCGACACGTTCAGGATGTCTCCTGCCCGACCGCGCCGAGGGAACACCCCCGGATTCGGCACGAATGATGTGACGTCCGATGCACCGTCGGGCGGGAGGGGTCAACCCGAGCCGTCGGACTTGTCGGCCAGGGCGGCGTCGAGCGAGTCGTGGACCGTGAAGACCGCTTCGGCCCCCGTGATCTCGAACACACGCGCAACGGCGGGCAGCATGCCCGCGAGATGCACCCCGCCACCGGCGGCCTCCGCCTTCAAACGCGCCCCGAGCAGCACGTTCAGCCCTGTGGAGTCACAGAACTCGAGCCGCGAGCAGTCGACGACCAGTCGACTGAAGCCCTTGTCGAGGCAGTCCTCGAGTGGCTCACGCAACAAATCGGCGGTGTGGTGGTCCAACTCACCCGCCGGAGTCACGACTGCGCTGGAGCCCTCTTCCCGCACCTCGACCAGAAGTCGGCCAGACTGTGCGCTGCCGACCGTGCCGCGGTCCATGCCGTCTCTCACTCCCGACGTCGTGGCTGCTGACTGACGCTGTCGAACACTACGCCCTCCCTCCGCCCTTCAACACCCGAACATCCACCCAGAAACGGACATTTCGGAACAGAGCGCACTTGCGGTGGGCTGCTGAAAGCGGGTAGGGCTAGTACAGACACGTAACCGACTCGGCCGGCTTTGGAGGCGCCGCACACCGCAGTGCACGTACAGGCTTCGGCAGCCATATGCCGAGAACGATGGAGGACATCATGTCACCCCGGCTCGACGCATCGCATACCCAGAGCGCGACGTCGGCATCCCGACCGGAACATCTGGATCCCATCGAGCAGAGCAGCGACGTACATTCCGAACACGACCTCGGTCAGGATTTCGGTCAGGACGACGTTCTCGCCGGGCTTCCGGAGATCCCCCCGTACGACGAGGTGGGACCGGTAGACGCGCGGGCCCTGTCGAAGACCCTCTTCGAGCGGCTGGAGTCGCTGGAGGAAGGGACCCACGAATACTCGTACGTTCGCAACACGCTCGTCGAACTCAACCTCGCCCTGGTCAAGTTCGCCGCCTCCCGCTTCCGCTCGCGCAGCGAGCCGATGGAGGACATCATCCAGGTCGGCACGATCGGCCTGATCAAGGCGATCGACCGCTTCGAGCTCAGCCGTGGCGTGGAGTTCCCGACGTTCGCGATGCCGACCATCGTCGGCGAGATCAAGCGCTTCTTCCGTGACACGTCATGGTCGGTGCGGGTCCCGCGTCGGCTCCAGGAACTCCGGCTCGACCTGGCCAAGGCCGGTGACGAGCTGGCCCAGAAGCTCGACCGCGCCCCGACGGTCGCGGAACTGGCCGAACGTCTCGGCCTGACCAAGGACGAGGTCGTCGAGGGCATGGCGGCGTCGAACGCGTACACCGCCTCGTCGCTGGACGCCCAGCCCGAGGAGGACGACGCCGAGGGCGCGCTGGCCGACCGGATCGGCTACGAGGACCATGGCATCGAAGGCATCGAGTACGTCGAGTCCTTGAAGCCGCTCATCGCCGAACTGCCGCCCCGGGACCGGAAGATCCTCTCCCTGAGATTCGTCGCGGGCATGACCCAGTCGGAGATCGGCGAGGAACTCGGCATCTCCCAGATGCATGTGTCGCGGCTGCTGTCGCGAACCCTGGTCCGGCTCCGCAAGGGGCTGACGGTCGAGGAATGACGACCGGTCACGGAGGAACCCTCTCCGGCTGACCTGCGCTGTGCCCGGTACCCCGCCGAATCCGTCGGCCGGGTACCGGGCACAGCGCTTTCGGCATGCCGGGCAGCTCTGTCCGTGCGCCGGGCGGCTCTTTCCGCGTACGGGGCAGCTCGTGGACGGGTTACCCACAGAAACCCTTTCCCCAGAGCTTCCCTTCCTCCACTATGAGCCGTCATACCCGCCGGTAAGTCACCACTCCGAGCGGGCGGCACGGCTGCAAGGAGGCAGGCGGATGGCTCGGGCCGACGACGGCGGGGACCGTGGCCCCGGGGCGCACACGAGTGCGTCCGACGCACGGCTGACCGAACTGCTCCGCGCCGACACGGCCACCGCCTACCAGGCACTGCACGAACTGCGCGCCCGCCATCACGCCGCCGTCCTCGCCTACGCCCGCCAGTGCACGCCGAACCACTCCATGGCCCGGCAGCTGGCGGCCCAGGCGTTCACGCTCGCGGCCCGGCAGACCGCGCGCGGCGTCGACCCGGGACTGCCCTGGCGGCACCGGCTCCTGCTGCTGACCGCCCGGTCGGCCGGGGCCTGGGCCATGGACGAACGGGCCGCGGGCCTCGACGCGGGCCTGCTGCTGATCCTGAACACCGCCGGCCCCTCCGGCCCGGTCCCGCCCATGCTGACCGCCTTCCAGACCCTGCCGGGCCGCGCACAGGGCCTGATCTGGTACGGGGTCGTGGAGCGGGAGCCGGCGGAACGGACCGCCGGACTGCTCGGCCTCACCCGCGAGGACGTGACGTACGGCATCGCACCGGCGCTCCAGCAGCTGGCCCGGGCCTGTCTGCGCACCCGGCTCGCCGGTTCCGACGACCCCGACTGCCCCGACTTCGGCCGCCTCATCGAGGAGTCGGTACGACCGGACGGCCCCCGTGACAGCGCCGACCTGCACGCCCACATGACGCGCTGCCCGCACTGCACCACGGCGTACGAGGAGCTGACGGCGCTGCGGGACGCTCCGCGCGAGGCCCTCCTGGAAGGGCTGCTGCCGTGGGGCGGGACGGCATACGGGGCGACGGGCGCGGGTGACGACGTCGACCCCTCGGCGGCGGTGAGCGCGCCGGAGCGGGGGCGGCCGGCGGACCGGCGGCGGGTCGTGCTGGTGTCGGCCGCGCTCGGGGTGGCGTTGCTGCCGCTGGCGGCCTTCCTGGTCGCGCAGGGCGGGGCGTCGTCGCAGGAGCCGGTGGCGGCCGCGGTGAGCCCGCCGGTGAGCGTGCCGCCGGTCGCGGTGACGGTGACGACCACGGTGTCGGCGAGCCCGTCGCCCTCGCCGTCCACCAAGTCGCCCTCCCCCACCCCCACGAAGCGTCCGGTCCCGTCGAAGACGGCACGCCCGAAGCCGCCGCCGTCCTCCCCCGAGCCGCCTGAGACGCATCCACCGGACGGCTCGTACGCCCAAGTCGTGAACGTCGGCTCGGGGCTGTGCCTGGACGTGGCCGGCGGCTTCTTCGACGGCGCCGACGTGGTCACGTCTCCCTGTGGTTCGTCCCGGAGCCAGCGCTGGCGGGTCGACTCCGGGCGCGATGTGCTCCAGTCGGCCGCCGACCCCGACTACTGCCTGGACAGCCGGGGTTCGACGGACCGGGGGGTCGGGATCTGGACGTGCGACTCCGTCCATGGACGCAACGGGCACAACCTCAGGTTCCTGGTGGACGGCGCCGGAGCGATCCGCCCCGCCATCGCCGTGGAGACGGCGGTGACGCCCGCGGGCGGGGCCGGTGACGGGCTGTCACTCGAGCGGGCGGACGGCAACGCGCGCCAGCGGTGGCGGGCGGGCGCCTCCTGATCAGGCCACGCGGACGCCCCGCCACCAGACCTCACGGACCAGCGGCACCCCCGGCCGGTACGCCAGATGCACATGGCTCGGGGCGTCGAGCAGGAGCAGGTCGGCGCGGGCGCCCGGGGTGAGGCGGCCGATGTCGTCGCGGCGCAGGGCCGCCGCGCCGCCCGCCGTGGCCGACCAGATCGCCTCGTCCGGGGTCATCCCCATGTCCCGTACCGCGAGCGCGATGCAGAACGGGACGGACGAGGTGAAGGACGAGCCCGGGTTGCAGTCGGTGGACAGGGCGACGGTCGCGCCCGCGTCGAGCAGGCGGCGGGCGTCCGGCCACTCGGCGCGGGTGGAGAACTCGGCGCCGGGCAGGAGGGTGGCGACGGTGGCGCTGTTCGCGAGCGCGTCCACGTCTTCGTCCGTCAGGTGGGTGCAGTGGTCGGCGGAGGCGGCGTCGAGTTCGACGGCGAGCTGGACGCCGGGACCGTAGGTCAGCTGGTTGGCGTGGACGCGCGGGTGCAGGCCCTTCGCCTTGCCCGCCGTCAGGATCGCGCGGGCCTGGTCGCCGTCGAAGGCGCCCTTCTCGCAGAAGACGTCGATCCAACGGGCGTACGGGGCGCAGGCGTCGAGCATCTCGCCGGTGACGAGAGAGACGTAGGCCGCCGGGTCCTCGGCGAAGTCCGGCGACACGATGTGGGCGCCGAGGTAGGTGACCTCGTCGGTGTGGGCGGCGGCGATGCGCAGGGCCCGGGCCTCGTCCTCGACGGTCAGGCCGTAGCCGGACTTGGTCTCGAAGGTGGTGGTGCCCTGGCGCAGCGCCTCGGCGAGGTAGTGGGTGAGGTTGCGCTCCAGGTCCTCGTCGCTCGCGGCGCGCGTGGCGGCGACGGTCGTGCGGATGCCGCCCGCGCTGTACGGCCGCCCCGACATACGGGCGTTGAACTCCTGGGTGCGGTCGCCGGCGAAGACGAGGTGGGAGTGGGAGTCCACGAAGCCGGGGACGACCGCCCGGCCGCCGGCGTCGATCCGATTGTCAGTGGCGGGTGCTTTGCTTTGATCACCGGTCCACGCGACGCGGTCGCCTTCGATGACGACGGCCGCGTCCTGGATCAGTCCGAGGGGGGAATGTCCCTCACTGTCGAATTTGCTCGAGCGGGGGGACCCCCATCCGAGGGAGGGGTCGTTGGTGACCAGGCTGGCGATGTTGGTGATGAGCGTGCTTGCGGTGCTCGCGGAGTGGGCGGGGCTGACGGTCGTCGCGTTGCTCATGGCGTCCTTGGTTGCCTGGTCGGCGGTGGGGTCGGGTTCGGGGGCCGGGGCGGGCCGCGCGGGTGGGCGGTCCGGGGTCATCCGCGCAGGGCTGCGACGGCGTCCGCGAGGGCCTTCGGCACATCCGGCACGAGGGTGTGCACCCCGTCCCGCACGATGTGCCGACCTGCCACGACCGTATGCGACACGTCTGCTGCCGACGCGGCGAATACGGCCGTCTCGGCCCCGAGCCGCGCAAGCGGCCCTGCCGTCCTGACCGAGTCGAGCGCGATCGTCGTGAAGTCGGCGAGCGCGCCGGGTTCCAGGGTGCCCGCGCCGTCCCAGCCGAGGGCGGCGTGGCCGTCGGCCGAGGCCGCCCGCAGCAGGGCCGCCGCCGTCCAGTGACCGCGGGTGCGGGTGCGCAGCCGCTCGTTCAGCTCCATCGCGCGCGCCTCTTCGAGCAGGTCGATCACGGCGTGGCTGTCGGAGCCGAGGGAGAGCGGGGAGCCCTCGTTCTGGAGGGCGACGGCGGGTCCGATGCCGTCGGCCAGGTCCCGCTCGGTCGTCGGGCACATGCAGGTGCCGGTGCCGCTCGAGCCGATCAGGGAGATGTCCTCGGCGGTGAGGTGGGTGTTGTGGACGCCGGTCGTGCGCGGCCCGAGCACGCCGTGCAGGGCGAGCAGCTGGGTCGGGGTGCAGCCGTGCACCTCGTGGCAGGCGTCGTTCTCGGCGGTCTGCTCGGACAGATGCACATGGAGCGGGGCGCCCCGCTCCTCGGCCCAGCGGGCCACGGTCGCCAACTGGTCGGCGGGCACGGCCCGTACGGAGTGGATGGCCGCCCCGATCCGTGCGTGATCCCGTTCCTTGAGAACTGAACAGCGTTCGGCCCAGGACTCCGCGTCGCCGTCGGAGAAGCGGAGCTGATGGGTGGTGGGCGGCTGTCCGAAGCCGGAGGACAGGTAGGCGGTGTCGAGGAGGGTGATCCGGACACCGACCTCGGCGGCTGCCGTGACGAGGGCCTCGCCCATGGCGTTCGGGTCGGCGTACGGGACGCCGCCCGGCCCGTGGTGGACGTAGTGGAACTCGCCGACGGCGGTGACACCGGCGAGCGCCATCTCGGCGTACACGGCCCGGGCGAGGGCGTGGTAGGTCTCCGGGGTCAGCCGGTCGGCGACGGAGTACATGACCTCGCGCCAGGTCCAGAAGGTGCCGGAGCCGACCTGGACGGTGCCGCGCAGGGCGCGGTGGAAGGCGTGGCTGTGGGCGTTCGCCAGGCCGGGGAGGGTCAGTCCGCGCAGGATCTCGGCGCCGGGCGGCGGGGCGAGGACCTCCGCCCGGAGGGCGGTGATGCGGCCGTCCCGCACCTCGAGGGCCACACCGGGCTCGACGTGGGTGTCGAGCCAGGCGTGCTCCAGCCAGTACGTACGGGTCTGCTCAGCGGGCGTCACGTGCAGGCCAGTCCTTCCAGTACGTCGGCGAGGGCGAGCACTCCGGCCACGCAGTCGTCCTCGGCGGCGAACTCGGCCGGGGAGTGCGAGACGCCCGTGGGGTTGCGCACGAACAGCATGGCGGTCGGGATGCTCCCGGAGAGGATTCCGGCGTCGTGTCCCGCGCCCGTACCCAGCACGGGCACGGTGAGGTCGGTGTGCTTGCCGAGGATGCGGGCGAGTTCGTCGCGCAGGGCGTGGTCGAACTCGACGACGGGCGTGAAGGACTCACGGACGACGTCCAGGTCGATGCCGTGGGCGGTCGCGTACTCTCGGGCGGCCCGTTCGACACCGCCGACCACTCGGTCCAGGGCGGCCTGGTCCTCGGCACGGGAGTCGAGCCAGCCGCGCACGAGGGACGGGATGGCGTTGACGCCGTTCGGCTCGACGGTGATCTTGCCGAAGGTGGCGACGGCCCCGGCGAGTTCGGCCTCGCGGCGGGCTGCGAGCACCGTCTCGGCGTACGACAGCATGGGGTCGCGCCGGTCCATGAGACGGGTGGTCCCGGCGTGGTTGGCCTCGCCCCGGAAGTCGAACCGCCACCGGCCGTGCGGCCAGATGGCGCTGGCGATGCCGACCCGGTCGCCGGACAGGTCCAGCGCGCGGCCCTGTTCGACGTGCAGCTCGACGAAGGCGCCGATGCGGGCGAGCCGCTGCGGGTCGGCGCCGATGGCGCCGGGGTCGTATCCGGCGGCCTCCATGGCCCGCGGCAGGCTGATCCCGTCCCCGTCGGTCAGCTTGTGGGCGTCGGCCACGGTGAGCTGCCCGGCGGTGAGCCGGGACCCGACGCAGGCGAGCCCGAAGCGGGCGCCCTCCTCGTCACCGAAGTTGACCAGGGCGAGGGGCTTGGTGAACTCGGCGCCCCGGCCGCGCAGTTCGTCGAGCGCTGCGAAGGAGGACACGACGCCGAGGGGCCCGTCGAAGGCGCCTCCGTCCGGCACGGAGTCGAGGTGGGACCCCGTGACAACCGCGTCCCCGGCGGCGGGGTCGCCGAGCCAGGCCCACTGGTTGCCGTTGCGGTCCACCTCGTAGGTGAGCCCGCGCGCCTCGGCCTGGTCCTTGAACCAGGCCCGGCAGTCGGAGTCGGCTCCGGTCCAGGCGAAGCGCCGGTAGCCGTGGGAGTCGGGGTGCCGGCCGATGGGGAGGAGCTCGCGCCACATGGAGTGGAAGGAGTTGCCGCCGCCGGGCCGTGGGCGGTCGTTCCGCGGGGCGGAACCGGTCTGCCCACTGTCGTTCTGCGTCACGCCTGGTCACCCTCGCGCATCGGGACACGCACCTCGCGCTCGTCGGCGACCGACTCCGCGATGTCGTATCCGGCGTCCACATGCCGGATCACGCCCATGCCCGGGTCGTTGGTGAGGACCCGCCGGATCTTCTCGCCGCCCAGCTTGGTGCCGTCGGCCACCGTCACCTGCCCGGCGTGGATGGACCGCCCCATGCCGACGCCGCCGCCGTGGTGGAGGGACACCCAGGAGGCTCCCGAAGCCACGTTCACCATGGCGTTCAGCAGCGGCCAGTCGGCGATCGCGTCCGAGCCGTCGAGCATGGCCTCGGTCTCGCGGTAGGGGGAGGCCACCGAACCGCAGTCCAGGTGGTCCCGCCCGATCGCCAGCGGCGCGGCGAGCTCTCCGCTCGCCACCATGTCGTTGAAGCGCTCGCCCGCCTTGTCCCGCTCGCCGTAGCCGAGCCAGCAGATGCGCGCGGGCAGGCCCTGGAAGTGCACCCGCTCACCGGCCATCTTGATCCAGCGGGCGAGGGACTCGTTCTGCGGGAACAGGTCCAGGATCGCCTTGTCGGTCTTGGCGATGTCGGCCGGGTCCCCCGAGAGGGCCGCCCAGCGGAAGGGGCCCTTGCCCTCGCAGAACAGGGGGCGGATGTAGGCCGGCACGAAGCCGGGGAAGGCGAACGCCCGGTCGTATCCGGCGAGCTGGGCCTCGCCACGGATGGAGTTGCCGTAGTCGAAGACCTCGGCGCCGGCGTCCATGAAGCCGACCATGGCCTCGACGTGCTTGGCCATCGCCTCGCGGGCCCGGACGGTGAAGCCCGCCGGGTCCTTGGCGGCGGCGTCGGCCATGTCCTCGAAGGCGATGCCCAGCGGCAGATACGCCAGCGGGTCGTGCGCCGAGGTCTGGTCGGTGACGATGTCGATGGGGGCGCCCATGGCGAGGAGCTGCGGGACCAGCTCGGCGGCGTTGCCGAGGACACCGATGGAGAGGGGGCGGCGGGCGTCCCGGGCCTCGGTGGCCAGCTGGAGGGCGTGGTCGAGCGAGTCGGCCTTCACATCCAGGTAGCGGTGCTCGATGCGGCGCTCGATGGCACGCGGGGCGCAGTCGATGCAGAGGGCGACGCCGTCGTTCATGGTCACGGCGAGCGGCTGGGCGCCGCCCATGCCGCCGAGACCGGCGGTGAGGGTGATCGTCCCGGCGAGGGTGCCGCCGAACTTCTTCGCGGCGACGGCGGCGAAGGTCTCGTAGGTGCCCTGGAGGATGCCCTGGGTGCCGATGTAGATCCAGGAACCGGCGGTCATCTGGCCGTACATGGTGAGGCCGAGGGCCTCCAGGCGGCGGAACTCCTCCCAGTTGGCCCAGTCGCCGACGAGGTTGGAGTTGGCGATCAGGACGCGCGGGGCCCACTCATGGGTCTGCATGACGCCGACGGGGCGGCCGGACTGGACGAGCATGGTCTCGTCCTGCTTCAGCGTCCGCAGCGTGCGGACCATGGCGTCGAAGGAGCGCCAGTCGCGGGCCGCCTTGCCGGTGCCGCCGTAGACGACGAGCTTGTCGGGGTGCTCGGCGACCTCGGGGTCGAGGTTGTTCTGGAGCATTCGCAGGGCGGCTTCCTGCTGCCATCCCAGGGCGCTCAGTTCCGTACCGCGCGGGGCTCGTACGGGGCGGGGTCCTGACATGGTGTGCCTCCCAGCGGACTGTGACTGCGAACTGTTGAGGTTGATATTCACATCCTGGCTTGATGAATAGAACTAGTCAATACGTTCACGCGCCAGCGCGGGCGCGTCACGGATGTTTGGCTGGATGCATGGGCTCGGACTACGGCAGGACGGGGGATGTGGTGGGCAGCGGAATCGAGACCGCGGCGCTCGACGCCGAGCGGGTGGCACGGCGGGACGAGGCGGTGCGGGCCGCCGTGGAGCAGGGGCTGCTCGGACCCGGCTCCCCCATCGTCGGCCTGCTCGACGTCACCGGTATCCGGGACTCGGCGGCGGCGCTGCGGGCGGCCTTCGAGGCGGTGGTGGCACCGGGCACACCCGTGCTGCACGCCTTCGCGGTGAAGGCGACCCCGCTGGTCCCGGTGCTGCGACTGCTGCACGAGGCGGGTATCGGCGCGGAGGTGGCGAGCCCGGGCGAGCTGTCGCTGGCGCGGGCGGCGGGAGTGCGCCCGGAGCTGACGGTGCTGGACTCGCCCGCCAAGACGCCGGCCGAGCTGCGCGAGGCGCTGGCGCTGGGCATCGCCGTCAACGCGGACAATCCGCAGGAGCTGGCGCGCATCGACGGCCTGATGAGGTCCGCGGCCAGTCGCTCGCCCCTCGGACTGCGGGTGAATCCGCAGGTCGGCGGGGGTGCGATCGAGGCGACGTCCACCGCCACGGCGACCTCGAAGTTCGGTGTGGCGCTGCGCGACGAGGGGGCGCGGGAGTGGGTCGTGCGGGCGTACCAGGACCGCCCGTGGCTGACCCGGCTGCACGCGCACACCGGATCCCAGGGGATTCCGCTGTCGCTCATGACCCAGGGGGTCGCGGCGGCGTATGCGCTCGCCGAGGAGATCAACCGGCGGATCGGGCGCCGGCAGATCGACACGCTCGACATCGGCGGCGGGCTGCCGGTGAACTTCGCGTCGGACGCCACCACGCCCACGTACGCGCAGTACGCGCGGCTGCTGAGCGAGGCGGTGCCCGGGCTGTTCGGCGGGCGCTACGGACTGGTGACCGAGTTCGGGCGGTCGCTGCTGGCCAAGCACGGGACGGTCGTGGCGCGCGTCGAGTACGCCAAGAGCGCGGGAGGCCGGCCGGTGGCGGTCACGCACGCGGGCGTGCAGGTGGCGACGCGGACGGTATACGCGCCGGGGAGCTGGCCGCTGCGGATCGCGGCGTACGACAGCAAGGGGCGCCCGAAGGAGGGCCCGGCGGTGGTGCAGGACGTGGCCGGTCCGGCCTGCTTCTCGGGCGACCTGCTGGCCGAGGGGTGCGCGCTGCCGCTGCTGGAGCAGGGGGACCACGCGGCGGCACTGGACACGGGGGCGTACTACTTCGCGCATCACTACGCGTACAACTCCCTGGCCCGGCCCGGCATCTACGGCTTCGCCCCGGACGGGTCCGGTGGCATGGCGTTCGCGACCGTGCGCGAGCCGCAGTCACTGGACGAGATCGTGGCCGAATCCGGCGGAGCGCACGCGGCCTCGCTCACCACCTTGCCCGCGCCGAAGCGCCGTTGACGCACCCGCACGACACGCGCAGGGCAGCCGTGGTCAACTCCGCGGTAAACAGGGCCAGTCGACCCACCCTAGTCACTTCTCGCATGTTCCACTGGAAAATGCCCGAACGCTCACTCGGCGCACACACGTTGCGTAGTTTGGCGGTCACTCAGCCGGACCCCAGGCGGGAGGGGAGCGACGGTGCCCGGAATCGACGAGTGCTTGCTGGAGACGATGCGACTGCCCGGTGCGAGGGGCGCCGCGCTGGTCGACTGGACCAGCGGGCTGGCCCTGGGCACCGTGGGTGATCCTCCCGGCGGCGACCATGAGGTGGCTGCGGCGGAGACGGCGGAACTGGCCCGACTGGCCGCCGAGCAGCAGGCGTTCGGGCCCGGCGGCCACGCCGACGACATGGATCCGCCCGTCGAGGACGTGATCCTCAGCAACCGGGACAGCTATCACGTGCTGCGGTTCGTGCCGACCACGTTCGACAGCAGCGTGGTGCTGTATCTGTGGCTGGCCCGCTCGGACGGCAACCTCGCCCTGGCCCGCATCCGGCTGGGCGAGATGGCCGAACGGCTGGTGCTGGCATGACCGTCGTCGACACCACCCCGCCGCCCCCGCTGCCGGTGCGGGACAGCACGGCGGCCCACGAGCGGGTCCGGGGCGTGCTGTCCCCGATGCTGACCCGGCTCGCGGACGAGCGGGCCACCGGAGTCCTGGTCCGCGAGCACGGCACGCTCCATCTCGCCGAGGGCCGGGTGGTGCACGCCGAAAGCCCCCTCGCCCCCGGCCTCGGCGCGCTCCTGACGGCCCACGGCGCCCTGGACGCCAGGACCTGGCACGACGCCGAGCACAGCGCCGACGAGACCCGGCTGCTGGGCCACGGCGTGACCGCGGGCGCGCTGGAGCTGGCCCAGGTGAGCACGCTGTTCGACGCCGCGTACTTCGCGCTCGCCCCGAGCAGCACACCCGGCCGCTTCCGCTACGGCACCGCGCACTGGCTGGCCTCCGTGCACCCCGTGCCGGTCGCCGACCTGGAGCGCGAGACGCTGCGCCGGCGTGCGCTGCTGCGCCGCATCTGGCCCGACCCGGCGACGGACGCCGCACCCCTGATCCGTGCCGACCCGGTCGCCGCCCCGGCGGTCCCGCCCCGGCAGGCCGCCGTGCTGGCCCGGGTGGACGGCGTGAGGCGGGCCGCGGACATCGCACGGGAGCTGGGCAGACCGGCGTTCCACACGCTGGTGCACATAAGGCGGCTGGCAGCGGCGGGGCTCGTCTCCCCGCAGCCCCCGCCCGACGAGGACCGACCACCACCCGACGCCGCCGATCCCTACATCGCGCTGCTGAAGAGGGTCAGGGATGCGCTGGAGGCCCTTTGACCGCAAGACCTTCGAGGGCCGCGAGACGGCGGGGCTGCCTCGTCCGCCCCAGCGGTCCCGCGCCGAGAGGAGAAAACTGATGGCGGCCGAGGCCCCGCTGCTCGACGAGTTCCGCCGGCTCAGAGCCCGAGTGCCCCAGTTGACCGGGGCACTGGCGGCGGGCCGGGACGGCCTCGTCCTCGCCCACGACACCCCGGGCGTGGAGCCGGACGGCCTGGCCGCCCTCACCGCCGCGGCGCTCGGCGTCGCGGTGCGGATGACGGACGCGACCGGCCGAGGCGACTTCCGCGAACTGCTCATGCGCGGCGCCGACGGCTATGTGGCGACGTACGCCGCGGGACGCACCGCCGTGCTGACGCTGCTCGCCCAGGACGGCGTCAACGTCGGCCGGCTCCATCTGGAGGGCCGCCGCGCCGGTGCCCGCATCGGCGAGCTCGTCGACGCCGAGGCGGTGCTTGTGCAGCCAAGCCCCGCCAAGAGCGCCGACAAGGAGCCCGCCAAACCCCTGACCACCCGCCCGAGGACCGCGCGCGCCTCACGCACGACTGCCACCAACGCCGGTAATGCCGGCACCGCGCGTACCACTACGGACAGTTGAGGAGACACGACGTCATGGCCAACACCGAGACCACGCTGAAGGAATGCCTCGCCTCCATCGAGGGCGCGACCGGAGTCGCCCTGGTGGACTACACCAGCGGGATGGCGCTGGGCACCATGGGCGGCAGCAAGACCTTCGACCTCAATGTCGCCGCCGCCGGCAACACCGATGTCGTCCGCGCCAAGATGCGCACGATGGAGCACCTCGGCCTCAAGAGCGGCATCGAGGACATCCTCATCACCCTGACCGACCAGTACCACCTGATCCGGCTGCTCACCGGGCGCGGCGGCAACGGCCTCTTCCTCTATCTGGCGCTCGACGCCAAGCGTGCCAACCTGGCCATGGCCCGGCACCAGTTGAAGAAGATCGAGGAGGACCTGGAGATCTGATCCGCGCCCGTCGCGAGATCCGACCCCACCCGGCTACACCAGCGCCGCGGTGCGACGGCGAGCCCCGCCCGGGGCCGCGTCGCCCGCGGCGATGCCCGTACTGCGGTACGCCTTGACGGCGCTGCCCGCCGGGCGCCCGCCCCGGCCGTCGAGCCAGTCGACCCGCACCCACAGCAGGGCGTTCTCCGCCAGCTCCCGCCGGCCGAGCCACGCGGCCTTGAGCCGCAGCCCCGCCCCGCACCCCGCGAGCAGCATCCCGGCCGCCGCGGGCACGGCGAACGCGCTGCCCAGCGCGGCGACGAACGCGAGCACCAGCCACCACCGGTGCCCCCGGCGCCAGTTGCGGACGGACACCGCGCGGTCCTGGAGCACATCGTGCTTGCCGGCGCGGACGGCCGAGCGGATCAGGGCGGTGTACCGCTTGCGGCGCAGCCCGGCGACGACGGCCGTCCCGATGATGAACAGCGCCGCCCCGGCCAGTACGCCGATCCGGCGCCCCGTCAGCCCCGGCACCAGCGTCCCGACGCCCGCCGCGAACACCCCGAGCCACCACAATGGCGTCGCCCCGGCCCGTACGACGACGGCCACCCGAGCCAGTCCCTGCCCACCTTGGCGTGCCACGTCCCGCCTCCCGTCCCATGTCTGTCCGACTGCTGTGCACGCACGCTAGCCAGGCAACGTGAGACGAGCCTTAAGAACCCGCCCGGAGCTCACTCGACGAACAGGCCCCGGGTCGCCGCCCGAGCGTCGAACTCCTCCAGGCGCGCCTGCGCGTCCGGCAGGTCGTCGCACATGGCCTCCAGCAGGACCCGGCCCAGCAGCATCGGCGCACAGGCCGTGTCGAAAGCGAGGCCCGTGCCGACGGCGGCGGGCAGCAGCAGGTCGGAGACCTTGGCGACGGGCGCGAACGCCGAGTCCGCCACGGTCACCACGGTCAGCCCGGCCTCCTTGGCGTAGGCCAGGCTGTCGACCACCTCGCGCGGATGCCGGGGCAGTGCGAAGCAGAGGAGGGCGCTCGCGCCGGCCCGGACGGCGGCGTCGATCCGGTCGTGGACCATCGTGCCGCCCTCGTCCAGCAGCCGTACGTCGGGGTGGACCTTGGCGGCGAAGTAGGAGAAGCCGTACGCCTGGGAGGCCGCGGCACGCAGGCCGAGCACCGGCAACGGGCGGGAGGCGGCGAGCACACGTCCGGCCCGCTGCACCGGGGACGGGTCGGCGAGCAGCTCGGCCAGATGCCGCAGATTCTCGATCTCCGCCTCGACGGCTTGCTGGTACTCGTTGTACGAACCCGTGTCCGGGGCCTGCTCGACGGGCGCGACCTCCCTCAGGTGCTTGCGCAGCGCCGGGTAGCCGTCGAAGCCGAGGGCCACGGCGAAGCGGGTCACGGAGGGCTGGCTGACCCCGGCCAGCTCGGCCAGCTCCACGCTGGACAGAAAGGGCACGTCGGCGGCCCGGCGCACCATGCTGTGCGCGATGCGCCGCTGGGTCGGGGTGAGCCGGTGCCCCTCGAAGAGCGCCTGGAGCCGCGCGGCGGGACCGTCCGTCCCGCTCGTGTTCCTGTCCGCGCTCATGCCGCGCTCCCCCTCCAGATCTCCGTGAACCGGTCCAGCAGTGCTGCCGCCGCCGTCACCTCATCGCTGCGCGGACGGTCGGCCGGGTCGTCGTCGAGCACCGACTCGGCCGCCGCGAGCGCCCGGCCCACCAAAAGCTCAGGGTCGGGCCTCGGGTCGCGCCGGTGCAACGCCCGTACGGCGGCGACGAGTTCGCAGCCGCCGACGAGACGGTACGCGCCGCACGCGCGCGGTGTCCGCCGCGCGGCGAGCGAGGCGAGGCCGGCCTGCGCCGCCACGCCCCGGGAGAGTACAGCGTGGCCGAGCGAGGCGGGTGCGCAGAAGCCCCGCAGGCCGGTGAGGGCGGCCCCGGCGGCGTAGGCATGCGGGGAGCAGGGTGCGTCCATGGTCCGAGCCGACATGAGCCCACACACCCCTCACTCCGGACAGCCGGGCTATTCACTCATCAAGAACTCTGCATGACGTTATACAGCCGGGCAAGGGAGGCCCGGACCACGACCCGTCCGGCGTCCCCGCGGGCCCCCGCACGAACAGGGGGGCTAACCCCAGTGCGCCCTTCGCCCCCGCTGCCTACCGTGGGTGACATGACGGGAATGGACGCGCGGGACACCGAGCTCAAGAAGGAACTCAACGCCACCCTGCAAGCCCGCAGGGAGCTGGGCGAGGAGTACGAGTCCGCGCTGGTCGACTCGTTCATGGAGAAGGTCGACCAGCGCATCGACGGGGCGGTCGAGCGGCGGCTGCGCCGGCAGCTGGCCGAACAGCAGATGGAGGCGGCCCGGGGGGCCCGGTCGGCGAGGCCGACGGACTCCTTCGGCGAGCGCTTCGGCTTCGGCATCATCTCCCTGGTCATGGCGATCCCGCTGTCCGGCATCGGCGGCGGTGTGGCGGGCCTGCGCGGTCTGCTCGTCGCCTGGATCGGCATCGTCGGCATCAACGTCGTCCAGGCGGCCCGCACCCACCCCGATCTGTTCCGCAGGCGCAACAGGCCCGCCAAGGACGGCGACCGCTGGGAGGACTGACCCCGGCACCGCACGTCGATGGTTCCCGCGCGTGAGTGCGCGGGGTGAGTGCGCAGTGCGCGGGGTGAGTAGGTAGTGCGCGGGGACCGCCGCTCCCCCGTTGTCGGGGGGCGGGACGACGGCGGTCCCCGCGTGGGACGCGGGCCTGGTCAGGGCCGGGCTTGCGCGTCCTTGGCGTCCATGGAGGTCCGGGAGCCGCTCCGGAGGTCCTGGGCGCCGTTCGGGCGCCGGCCTGGGCGGGGAGCCGCTCCCGCCCGTGCCGACACCCCCTAATGTGCCGGACCCGTGTTAAGCCGGTGCTGCGTGAACGTGACACGCTCGTACCGGTTGCGCGACGGTCCGAGCGGCCCCGGTCATCCCAAGTTCGCCCCGTCCAGCGCCCGTTCACCACCGGTTCGGCGCGGGTTCGGCACCGGTTGGGCGCGGGTTCGGCACCGATTTGGGCGGGGGTTCGGCACCGGTTTTGGGCGCGCTTTCGGCGCTACTTCCCGCCCTTGGCGAGGAAGGCCAGCAGGTCCTGCCGGCTGATGACCCCGGTCGGCTTGCCCTCGACCAGGACGATCGCCGCGTCGGCCGCGCCCAGCACGGACATCAGGTCCGCGACCGGCTCACCCGAGCCGACCTGCGGCAGCGGGGCCGACATGTGCTTCTCCAGCGGGTCCTCGAGCGAGGCCTTCTTGGTGAACAGCGCGTCGAGCAGCTCCCGTTCGACGACGGACCCGACGACCTCCGCGGCCATGACGTCCGGGTGTCCGGCGCCCGGCTTCACGATCGGCATCTGCGAGACACCGTACTCGCGCAGCACCTCGATGGCCTGACCCACCGTCTCGTCCGGGTGCATGTGGACGAGGGACGGGATGGCGCCGTGCTCCTTGTCGTTGAGGACGTCACCGACGCGGGCGCTGGGGCCCTCGTCCTCGAGGAAGCCGTAGTCGGCCATCCACTCGTCGTTGAAGATCTTGCTGAGATAGCCACGGCCGCTGTCCGGCAGCAGCACCACCACGACGTCGTCGGGGCCGAGCCGCTCGGCGACCTCCAGCGCCGCCACGACGGCCATGCCGCAGGAGCCGCCGACCAGCAGGCCCTCCTCCTTGGCGAGGCGCCGGGTCATCTGGAAGGAGTCCTTGTCGGACACGGCCACGATCTCGTCGGCGACGGTCCGGTCGTAGGCGGTCGGCCAGAAGTCCTCACCGACGCCCTCGACGAGGTACGGCCGCCCGGAGCCCCCCGAGTACACCGAGCCCTCGGGGTCCGCGCCGATCACCTGTACCTTGCCGTCGCTGGCGTCCTTCAGATAGCGGCCGGTGCCGGAGATGGTGCCGCCCGTGCCCACGCCCGCCACGAAGTGGGTGATCTTCCCCTCGGTCTGCTCCCACAGCTCGGGGCCGGTGGAGTGGTAGTGGGAGAGCGGGTTGTTGGGGTTGGAGTACTGGTCCGGCTTCCAGGCGCCCGGCGTCTCACGCACCAGCCGGTCGGAGACGTTGTAGTAGGAGTCCGGGTGCTCCGGGTCGACGGCGGTCGGGCAGACCACCACTTCGGCCCCGTACGCCCGCAGCACATTGATCTTGTCCGTGCTCACCTTGTCGGGGCACACGAAGATGCACTTGTACCCCTTCTGCTGAGCCACGATCGCGAGCCCGACGCCGGTGTTGCCGCTGGTCGGCTCGACGATGGTGCCGCCGGGCTTGAGCGCACCGCTCTCCTCCGCGGCCTCGATCATGCGCAGAGCGATGCGGTCCTTCACGGATCCGCCCGGGTTGAAGTACTCCACCTTGGCCAGGACGGTCGCCCGGATGCCCTTGGTCACGTTGTTGAGCCTCACCAGCGGGGTGTTGCCGACGAGGCTGATCATCGAGTCGTGGAAATGCACCGTTGTCTCCGGATGCTGCAAAAGAAATGGTCGTAGTGTTCCGCCAGCCTATGGCCTGCACGGGGCCCATGACGGTCGTTCACTCCTCGTCGGGATTGGGCCACGGTCCGTGCGGGGCAAGCAGTTGATGTACGGCTATGAGGAGGTGGCGGCGACGCATGACGAGCATGTCGAGGGCGCGGGTGGCCCGGCGGATCGCGGCGGGCGCCGCGTACGGCGGGGGCGGGATCGGGCTGGTCGGTGCGGCGGCCGTCGGTCTGCTCCTCGCCGAGGTGCGACTGGCCAGGCGCCATGTGGGCAACGGGACGACCAACCACGTGCCGAACGCGGACGGCCGCTACGGCCATCTGTACGGCACCGCCTCAGAGGCACCGCTGCGGCTGACGCTGCTCGGTGACTCCACGGCCGCCGGGCAGGGCGTGCACCGGGCGGGGCAGACGCCGGGGGCGCTGCTGGCGTCCGGGCTGGCGGCGGTGGCGGAGCGGCCGGTGCTGCTGCGCAATGTGGCCCTCCCGGGCGCCCGCTCCGACGACCTGGACCGCCAGGTGGCCCTCCTGCTCGCGGACCCCGCGCTGACGCCCGACATCTGCGTGATCATGGTGGGCGCGAACGACGTGACGAACCGGATGCCGCCGACCCGCTCGGTCCGTCACCTGTCCTCGGCGGTCCGGCGGCTGCGCACGGCAGGCGCGGAGGTGGTGGTCGGCACGTGTCCCGACCTGGGCACGATCGAGCCGGTGCAGCAGCCGCTGCGCTGGCTGGCTCGGCGGGCGTCGCGTCAGCTGGCGGCGGCCCAGACGATCGGCGTCGTCGAGCAGGGCGGGCGCACGGTGTCGCTGGGCGATCTGCTCGGTCCGGAGTTCGCGGCGAACCCACGCGAGCTGTTCGGCCCGGACAACTACCACCCCTCGGCCGAGGGCTACGCCACCGCGGCGATGGCGGTCCTGCCGACGGTCTGCGCTGCGCTGGGGCTGTGGCCGGCCGAGGAGGAGCGTCCCGACGTCACCCGTCGCGAGGGCTTCCTGCCGGTCGCCCGGGCGGCTGCGGAGGCCGCGTCGGAGGCGGGCACGGAGGTCACGGCGGCGATGCCGACGGGTCCGAAGGGTCCATGGGCGTTGCTCAAGCGCCGGCGCAGGCGGAGGCTGGGAGAGAGCGAGCCGTCACCCACCAGCCCGTCCGGCGTATGAGGGTGGGGTCCTTCCCCACCCTCATACGCCGGAGGACCGGGCGCCGCACGGCACCGCCCGACGGAGGACCAGGCAACCGCGCGACCAAGCAAGCGCTTAGAAAACTGCGGCCAGGGTCACACCGCCACACCAGTGACCCGGTCAATACGTACGGGTAACTTCCCTCACAGCCCTGCACCCTTTGACTGGAGCCGTGATGCCCGAAGCCGTGATCGTCTCGACCGCCCGCTCCCCCATAGGCCGTGCCTTCAAGGGCTCCCTGAAGGACCTGCGCCCGGACGACCTCACCGCCACGATCATCCAGGCCGCCCTCGCCAAGGTCCCCGAGCTGGACCCGCGCGACATCGACGACCTGATGCTCGGCTGCGGCCTCCCCGGCGGCGAGCAGGGGAACAACCTCGGCCGTATCGTCGCCGTCCAGATGGGCATGGACCACCTCCCGGGCTGCACCATCACCCGGTACTGCTCCTCGTCCCTGCAGACCTCCCGCATGGCCCTGCACGCCATCAAGGCCGGCGAGGGCGACGTCTTCATCTCGGCCGGCGTCGAGATGGTCTCCCGCTTCGCCAAGGGCAACTCCGACAGCCTGCCGGACACCCACAACCCGTTCTTCGCGGAAGCCGAGGCCCGCACCGCGGCTGTCGCCCAGCAGGAGGGCACGACCTGGCACGACCCGCGCGAGGACGGCCTCGTGCCGGACGCCTACATCGCGATGGGCCAGACCGCCGAGAACCTCGCCCGCTCCAAGGGCGTCACCCGCCAGGACATGGACGAGTTCGGCGTCCGCTCCCAGAACCTCGCCGAGGAAGCCATCAAGAACGGCTTCTGGGAGCGCGAGATCACCCCGGTGACCCTCCCCGACGGCACGGTCGTCGCCAAGGACGACGGCCCCCGCGCGGGCGTCACCCTGGAGGGCGTCGCCGGCCTGAAGCCGGTCTTCCGCCCCGACGGCCTCGTCACCGCCGGCAACTGCTGCCCGCTGAACGACGGCGCCGCCGCGGTCGTGATCATGTCCGACACCAAGGCCCGCGAGCTCGGCCTCACCCCGCTCGCCCGCATCGTCTCCACCGGCGTCTCGGGCCTGTCCCCCGAGATCATGGGCCTCGGCCCGGTCGAGGCCAGCAAGCAGGCCCTGAGCCGCGCCGGCCTCACCATCGACGACATCGACCTGGTCGAGATCAACGAGGCGTTCGCCGCCCAGGTGATCCCCTCCTACCGCGACCTCGGCATCGACCTGGACAAGCTGAACGTCAACGGCGGCGCCATCGCCGTCGGCCACCCCTTCGGCATGACCGGCGCCCGCATCACCGGCACGCTCATCAACTCCCTCCAGTTCCACGACAAGCAGTTCGGCCTGGAGACGATGTGCGTCGGCGGTGGCCAGGGCATGGCCATGGTCATCGAGCGCCTGAGCTGAAGCACCGAATCAACCCCCTGAGTAGCCGACTCACGACCCTGCGTGAGGCTACGGCCCAGAACCCGGGAAACCCCTTGGTTCTGGGCCGTTTTGTGATCCAATCTCCCCCAGGATGTGACCTATCTCCCTCCGCGGAGGGATTCAAGCAGCTCAGAGCCGTTGCACGACCGAACCCCAGGCCCAAAGACCTGTCCGGTTCGTGACGTTACGCACTGACAGCTGGATAGTCCGCCCTTCAAGCTGATGTAGGAAGTCGGGGGTCGACTTTGAACCGGGAGTACGTCAGTGAGCGCCATGCCGATCGCCCTGCTGGTCATCACGGCCGCCACCGGCGCCGTGGGCGTCGCCGTCCTGCGCACCCTCATGGTGCTGCGTCGACAGGTCGCGGCTCTGCACACCGAGCTGGCACAGAGCAACGCGACCGCGACCCGCGGTCTCGTCCCGCCTGCCCGCACCTCCGCCGACGCCGATGAGATACGCGCCGCGGTGGCGGAGGCGCTGGCCGAGGAACGCGAGCGGGAGCTCGCCGAGGCCCGCGCCTTCTGGGCCGCCCAGGAGACCCGTGACGCCTCCGACGCGCCCACCCTGCTGGGTCTGTCCGACAGCGAGCTGTTCCTGCCCCGGCAGGCCGATCTCGTGGGTCTGGAGCACCTGGAGCCGGTGGCGGAGCCGAGCGCGGACGCCGAGGAGTTCTCCACCAAGGACTTCGTCCAGGGCGGCACCCCCAGCGAGTCCCCCGAGCTGGCCGCGGCCCGTCGGCGCCACCCCTCCCACCCGGACTTCGTCCCGGTCTCCTCACCGGCCGTGAACGATCACGAGCGTACGGTGGCCACCCTCGAGGAGCTGGCCGCGTCCGCCACCGAACTGACCGACGTCCGCCCGGGCCCGCTCGGCACGCTCGACGTCTACGTCTTCGCCGACGGCACCACGCTGTGCATGACGCCGGGCCACCGCGAGACCGCGGAACGTCTGGCGGCGGCCCTGCGCGCGGGCGAGACGCCGGTGCTGCTGGGCGGCTCGGGAATCTCCGGCGCCTACACGCTGACCTTCGCCTGCGGCGGGGAGAACGTCTACATCCTGGCCGACCGGGTCATAGCGTCCCTCTAGGGCCCGTCGTTCGGATCAGACCCTGGGGCGCCCGGGGTTCAGACCCCGGCCCGCTTCTGCGCCTCCTCCACCAGCCGCACCGCGTCCAGAACCTCGGCGTCGGTCTCGATCACCGTCGCCAAGTCGTGCACGGCGACCGTGACTTGGTCCGCCGCGGCGAACATCCCGGCATCGGGCATCACCCGGGGCTCGACTCCGGGCGCCTCCAGCTCCTGGGCCCTGCGCGCCAACTCTCTGGCCAGTCCCAGCGCCTCCGAAGCCGCACTTCTTTGCAGCCGGCTCTGCGGTGCGGCCCGCAAACGATCAGCGAAATGATCAACGGCACGAGTCAGAGGCGTCGTATCAACCACGCCGTGAGCGTACGCGACTGTTGCCAACCGGCGGGCGCTCAGGCACGGTGACCTGAAGGACCGGCTTACATCCCCTTTGCGTCCGGAGGCGCCGATGTCCCACGTCCTCTCCGAGGAGACCCACCGCAACATGCTCGCCCGCATCCCCCACTGCACCGGTCGTGAAGTCTCCGACTGGCTGCGCACCGTGGAAGAAGGACCGGCTCTCTTCCGCTTCGAGGAGAAGGTCAGCTGGCTTCGCCACGAATACGACCTCGCGTACGGCCACGCGAAGGCGATCGTCCATGAGTACGACCTGAGGAGGGCGGCGCGCAAATTCCTCTAGTCCAGGCGCGCGCAGACGACGAAGGGCCCCGGGACGAACCCGGGGCCCTTTCGCGTGGCCGTCGACGGCTGGTCGCGGCCGACTAGTCGTTGCTGTTGAGGATCGCGATGATCCTCAGGAACTCCATGTAGATCCAGACCAGCGTCATCGTGAGACCGAAGGCCGCCAGCCAGGACTCCTCGCGCGGAGCGCCGTAGGCGATGCCGTCCTCGACCTGCTTGAAGTCCAGGGCGAGGAAGCAGGCGCCGAGCAGGATGCCGATGACACCGAAGACGATGCCGAGCGGGCCGCTGCGGAAGCCGAGACCGTCACCGCCGCCGAAGACCGCGAACAGCAGGTTGATCGCCATCAGGACGATGAAGCCGAGGGCGGCTGCCATCACGAAGCCGACGAACCGGCGGTTGACGCGGATCCAGCCCGCCTTGTACGCCACCAGCACCGCGGCGAATACCGCCATCGTGCCGAGCACCGCCTGCATGGCCGCACCGCTGGCGATGCGGTTGTCGACGACGCTGGAGACCACGCCGAGGAACACGCCCTCGAACGCGGCGTACGCCAGGATCAGCGCGGGCGAGGCCTTGCGCTTGAAGGACTGGACGAGCGCCAGGACCATGCCGATCAGACCGGCGCCGATCGCGATGCCGTAGGACCGGCTGATGTTGGCGTCGTCGACCGGCAGGGTCGCCCAGGCGAGGGCGGCCGTGACGATCAGGACGCCCAGCGTGGTGCCGGTGCGCATGAGGACGTCGTCCATCGTCATGCGGCCGGCGGTGACCGGGGCCTGCGGCGGCGCGCCGTACTGCTGGTCCTGCTGGGCGTAAGGGTTCTGCGCGTACGGGTTCTGCGCGTACGGGTTGCCGGCCTGCGGCTGGGCGTAGGGGTTGCCCTGCGTGCCGACAGCGGCTCCCCCGGCCTGCGGCGCGGCGTTGAAGCCCGCGTAGCCGTTGTCGCGGCTGAACCCCCGTCGCGAGAAGACCGGGTTGCTGCTCCTCATTTCACTCCTCCATGGCCACCGTGCGTGGCCTTGGCTCAAGAGTAATAGGTAGGCAAAGGATTGACCCTAGTGCTTGAGGAGGATCTTTCCCTTGTCGTGCTGCGCAACACGCTACGTGGCTCGGTGATTCCCGGCCACGGAGGGGATCATTCATGACCAACCTGCGACATGGCCGGAATCGATCGGAGATCACTCCCCCGAACCACACGCCCTGTCACCCGAACGGAAGCCCCGTGTACGCCTCGGCGAGGTCCGTCTCGGCCGCCCGCGACTGTGTGAGCCGCTCCAGCCGCGCCACCTGGAGCCGGTCCTCGAAGGGCGTGGCGTCGGGGGCACGGTGGAGCAGTGTCGTCAAGTCGCAGGAGAACCGCTCGGCCTGCCAGACGCGGCGCAGACAGGTCCCGGAGTAGGCGTCGAGGAGCTCCGCCGAACCCGTCTGCCGCCGGTGGATCAACGCCCGCGCGAAGGTGACGACGTCCCCGACAGCGAGATTCAGTCCCTTGGCGCCGGTCGGCGGCACGATGTGGGCTGCGTCACCCGCCAGAAAGAGGCGGCCGTGGCGCATGGGCTCGTGGACGTAGGAGCGCATGGGCGTGACCGACTTCTGGGTGACGGGGCCGCGTTCGAGCCGCCATCCGTCGCCCGTCTCGAAGCGGCGCTCCAACTCCGTCCAGACGCGGTCGTCGGCCCACTCCTCGGCTCGGGTGCCTTCGGGCACCTGGAGGTAGAGCCGGGAGACGGAGCGGGAGCGCATGGACAGCAGGGCGAAGCCGCGGTCGTGGCGGGCGTAGACCAACTCGTCGTGCGAGGGGGCGACGTCGGCGAGGATCCCGAGCCAGGCGAAGGGGTACGTCCGCTCGAAGACGCGGGTCAGCTCGGCGGGGATCGCCTGGCGGGAGACGCCCCGGAAGCCGTCGCAGCCGACGACGTAGTCGCACTCGAGGGCGTCCTCGACGCCCTGGTGCCGAAAGCGCACCCGCGGGCGGCTCGTGTCCGCGCCTTCCACCGCCAGCGCCTCCGCCTCGAACAACAGCGGGCCGCCCTCCTCGAGCTGCAGGGCGATGAGGTCCTTGCAGACCTCGGTCTGGGCGTAGACCATCACGGACCGGCCGCCGGTGCGGGCGGGGAAGTCGACGCGGTGGCGCTTGCTTGCGAAACGCAGCTCGATGCCGTCGTGCCGGAGCCCCTCGTGGTCCATCCGCTCCCCGGCGCCGGCCGCGCGCAGCACGTCCACCGTGCCCTGCTCCAGGATTCCGGCGCGCTGGCGTTGCTCGACGTAGGCACGGTCCCGGCTCTCCAGGACGACCGAGTCGATACCGGCGCCGTGGAGCAGCCGCGCGAGAAGGAGGCCGGCGGGGCCCGCTCCGATGATGCCGACCGTGGTGCGCATCGGTCGTTCCCTTCTGCCGTACACCGTCGTTCGCGAAGTGAAGTTTTATTCACCATCTTCTGACGCGAGTCTCCGGCCGCACCTGCCCGCTGTCAACGGTCGCGTGTGAACTCTTGAAGGGTCGATGCACCCTTGTCGGGCGAGGAGGTGGCGTGGGAAGTGCCCAGAGCCGGACTTGAACCGGCACGCCCGCGAAGGGGCAGCGAGGTTTAAGCTCGCCGTGTCTGCATTCCACCATCTGGGCAGGCCATTGGGCTCCGCATCGAGGTTCCGAGCCTATCGGGAGACATCCCTCGAACAGCGGACGGCCGGACCGATGTTGTCTTATTTTATTGACGTCTGAGGGTGCATCAGCCCCCGGAACACGCCATCCGCACTTGCCACCAGCCTTACGTGAGGCGCTCATCGGCGCGTACGGAATGACGGAATTTCACCGTCCGAACAAGGACGCTCCACCTGTTCCCGACGGGCTCGTCTCTCAGGGGACCCGTCATCCTCAGGTATGACATGACCGTGTCCGGTCCATCCGCAGTCTGCCTTCGGAACCGGAACAGCGACTGACTACATGGCGGCTTCGAGCCAGGACGATGGATGAGTCCTTCGAACACACCGTCACCCCGTCAGGAGCGTTTCTCTCGTGACCACCACACCCATCGCCGGCCGGACCACCGCCGTGGCCGCGCGTGCCACGGATCTGTCGAAGATCTACGGACAGGGCGAGACCCAGGTGGTCGCCCTGGACCGGGTCACCGTCGAGTTCCGGCAGGCCGAGTTCACCGCGATCATGGGCCCCTCCGGCTCCGGCAAGTCCACGCTGATGCACTGCGTGGCCGGCCTGGACACCTTCTCCTCCGGTTCGGTGCGCATCGGCGACACCGAGCTCGGCTCCCTGAAGGACAAGCAGCTCACCAAGTTGCGCCGGGACAAGATCGGCTTCATCTTCCAGGCGTTCAACCTGCTCCCCACGTTGACCGCCCTGGAGAACATCACCCTTCCGATGGACATCGCGGGCCGCAAGCCGGACAAGCAGTGGGTGGACTCGGTGATCCGCATGGTCGGCCTCGCCGACCGGCTGAGCCACCGCCCCGCTCAGCTCTCCGGCGGTCAGCAGCAGCGCGTGGCCGTGGCCCGCGCACTGGCCTCCAAGCCCGAGATCATCTTCGGTGACGAGCCGACCGGAAACCTCGACTCGCGCTCCGGCGCCGAGGTGCTCGGCTTCCTGCGCAACTCTGTTCGGGAGTTGGGGCAGACCGTGGTGATGGTGACGCACGACCCGGTGGCCGCGGCGTACGCGGACCGCGTGGTGTTCCTCGCGGACGGACGGATCGTCGACGAGATGTACCGGCCGACCGCGGACAACGTGCTCGACTTCATGAAGCAGTTCGACGCGAAGGGCCGCACCAGCTGATGTTCCGCACCGCCCTGCGCAACGTACTCGCGCACAAGGCCCGGCTCCTGATGACCGTGCTCGCCGTCATGCTCGGCGTCGCGTTCGTCTCCGGCACCCTGGTCTTCGCCGACACCCTCTCCAACGCCTTCCGCAACCAGTCGGCGAAGAGCTACGACGACGTCGCCGTCTCCGTCACCTCGCACGCCGACCCCGACGACGCCAAGGAAGAGCCCGGCCTCTCCCGCAAGACCCTCGACAAGATCGCCGCGGTGGACGGCGTCGCCGGCGCGTACGGCCGCGTCGACGGCTTCGCCGGGGTGGCCGACCCCGACGGGAAGCTGATCGGCGTCGGCTGGTCCAACAAGGGCGCCAACTTCGCCCCGGGCAAGGACGGCAAGGACCCCGCCTACACGTTCACCGACGGCTCCGGCCCGGTGAAGGACGATCAGATCGCCCTGGACAAGGACTCCGCGGCCAAGGGCGAGTACCAGGTCGGCGACCGGGTCCGGGTCGCCACCAACGGGCCGGTGAAGGAGTACACCCTCAGCGGTGTCTTCACCACCGAGGACGGCGCCGTGAACGCCGGCGGCAGCCTCGTCCTCTTCGACACCGCCGTCGCCCAGAAGCAGTACCTCAAGCCGGGCTACTTCGCGAGCGCCACCGTCACCGCCGAACCCGGCGCCAACGACGCGAAGATCCTGGACGCGGTCGAGCCGCTGCTGCCGGACAGCGCCGCGGCCCAGACCGGCCAGGCCCTCGCGGACGAGCAGGCACGGCAGATCGAAGAAGGGATGGGCTCGCTCAAGCAGGTCCTGCTCGGCTTCGCGGGCATCGCGCTGTTCGTCGGGATCTTCCTGATCTCCAACACCTTCACGATGCTGGTCGCCCAGCGCACCAAGGAGATCGCCCTGATGCGCGCCGTCGGCGCGTCGCGCAAGCAGATCACCCGCTCGGTGCTCGCCGAGGCCGCGGTGGTGGGCCTGGTCGCCTCGGTGATCGGCTTCGTCCTCGGCATCGGGCTCGCGGTCGGTCTGCGGTCCGGGATGGCCGCGTTCGAGATGAAGATTCCGGGCGGCCCGCTCATCGTGTCCGCCACGCCGGTGATCGCCGCGATCAGCGTCGGTGTGCTGATCACCATGCTCGCCGCCTGGCTGCCCGGCCGCCGGGCCGCGAAGATCCCGCCGGTCGCGGCCATGAACAGCGTCCACGCGGCGGCCACCACCAAGTCGCTGGTGCTGCGCAACTCCATCGGCGCGGCCATCACCGCCCTCGGCGCCATCGGGATCGTGCTGGGTGCCTCGACCGGCGGCGAAGACGGCCGGATGTACATCGGGGCGGGCGCGTTCTTCGCGCTGATCGGTGTGATCATCCTGATCCCGCTGCTGTCGCGGCCCGTGATCGCGCTCGTCCGTCCGCTGCTCGTCGGCCCGTTCGGGGTGTCCGGCAAGCTGGCCGGCCAGAACGCGGTCCGCAACCCGCGCCGTACCGGTGCCACCGCCTCGGCACTGGCGATCGGTCTGACCCTGGTGACCGGCCTGTCGGTGCTCGGTATCACGGTCGGCACGGCCATCGACAAGATGACCACGGACAACATCAAGGCCGACTACATGGTCTCGATGGCGAACGGCGGGGACCTCGACCGGTCGGCCCTCACGGCGCTGGAGAAAGCCAAGGGCGTCTCCGCGGTCTCGCCGCAGCAGAGCGTCTACTTCCAGGCCGGTGACGAGGACTACGTGTCCGCCTCGGCGGTCACCCCGGGCGACATCCAGCAGGTCCTGAACGTCGACGTCGTCAGCGGCAACATCGACTCGCTCGCCCAGGGCAAGATCGCGGTCGCCGAGAAGACGGCCAAGAGCAAGGGCTGGAAGCCCGGCGACAGCGTCCCCATCACGTTCAACGACGAGAAGAAGGGCACGCTCGAGGTCGGAGCCGTCTTCAAGGACAGCGAGTTCCTCTCGCCCGTCCTCGTCGACACGAAGGTCGTGAACCCGCACGAGGTGCAGCCGTACATCCAGCAGATCTTCGTGAAGGTGGACGGCGGCCAGTCCGCGGCGAACGAGAAGGTCCTCATCGACGCGCTGGGCGACAACCCCGCGATCACGGTCATGGACCGGCAGGACATCCGCAACGAGTTCGGCGGCGCCATCAACACCCTGCTGAACATCATGTACGGCCTGCTCGCGATGGCCCTGATCATCGCCGTGCTCGGAGTCGTCAACACCCTCGCGATGTCGGTCTTCGAACGGCAGCAGGAGATCGGCATGCTCCGCGCGATCGGTCTCGACCGGCGCCGGGTGAAGCGGATGGTCCGTCTGGAGGCCGTGGTCATCTCGGTGTTCGGCGCGGTGGTCGGCATCGGCCTCGGCTCGTTCCTCGGCTGGGCGATCGGCGAGACCTTCGCGGACCAGATCCCGGGCTACGCGCTGGTCCTGCCCTGGGACCGGATCGGGATCTTCCTGGTGCTGGCCGGACTGGTGGGCGTCCTGGCCGCGCTGTGGCCGGCCCGCAACGCCGCCCGGCTGAACATGCTGAACGCGATCAAGGCCGAGTGATCACGTCCCGCCCCATGTGAAGGGCCGGGCTTCCCCGCGACAGGGGGAGCCCGGCCCTTTTTCCCTCGTGCCGGTCAACCGCGCTCGGGCGTGGTCCACTTGCGGGAGCGCAACGGCAGCCCGGAGTCACCGCTCTCGGGCGTGCTGACGGCCAGGACCTGGTTGACGCCGATGCGGTTGCGCTCGAAGGCGAGCGCACAGGCGGCCATGTACAGCCGCCAGACGCGGGCCCGGCCGGGGCTGGTGAGGTCCACCGCCCGGTCCCAGCCGGCCTCCAGGTTCTCCACCCAGCGGCGCAGGGTCAGCGCGTAGTGCTCGCGGATCGACTCCACGTCCCGCACCTCGAAGCCGGCCCGCTCCAGCTGGGCGACGGTGACGCCGACGGGCTGGAGCTCGCCGTCCGGGAAGACGTAGGCGTCGATGAACTCGTCGACGTGGTACGCGGCTTCGTCCCGCTGCGGCCGCCGCCCGATCTGATGGTTCAGCAGCCGCCCCCCGGGCTTCACGAGCCCGTACAGCACATCGGCGTACTCCAGATACCGCTCGGCGCCGACGTGTTCGGCCATGCCGATGGAGGAGATGGCGTCGTACGGCCCGTCAGCGACGTCCCGGTAGTCCTGTACGCGGATCTCCACCTTGTCGGTGAGTCCCTCGTCGGCGACGCGCTTGCGGGCGTAGGCCGCCTGTTCCTGGGAGAGCGTGATGCCGACGACGCTCACGCCGTACTCGCCGGCCGCGTGCATGGCCATGGAGCCCCAGCCGCAGCCGACGTCGAGCAGGCGCATGCCGGGTCGGAGGTCGAGCTTGCGGCAGACCAGGTCGAGCTTGTCGCGCTGGGCGGCCTCCAGAGTGCCCAGCGGGGGCGGGGCCGGCCAGTAGGCGCACGAGTACACCATGGACGGGCCGAGGACGATCTCGTAGAAGTCGTTGCCGACGTCGTAGTGATGGCTGATGGCGCGCTTGTCGCTGCGCTTGGTGTGCAGATGGCCGCGTCGGCGCACCTCCTCGGGCGGCGGTGCGGGCGGCAGCGGCATTCCGCCGAGCTGCACCAGCCCGCGTACGGCGGCGCGTGCCTCGGGATCGCGCAGGAGCTCCATCGGACCGCGGGCGTCCTCCCCCCGCTCCCACACCAGCCCCGAGAGCAGGTCGAGGGCGGTGTACAGGTCCCCTTCGATGTCCAGGTCGCCGGCCACCCAGGCGCGGGCCAGGCCCAGCTCGCCCGGCTTGAACAGCAGTCGGCGCACGGCGCGGCGGTTGCGTACGACGAGTGTCGGCGCGCCCGGCGGCCCCGCCTGCGATCCGTCCCAGGCGCGGATGCGCACCGGGAGGGGTGTTCCCAGCAGTTGTTCGAGAAGGACCTGTAGCCGCAGCGCGACGTCAGCCATGGCGCACACCTCCGATGGGGGTCCCCCGGCTCGCGCGAAGTCGAGAACCGGGGTGCGGAATCCCGGAATGTCCAACCCCACGTAAACACCTGCGGGGGCCGGGCGCAGTCCCCCACGCGCGTCATGGCTGGGCAAACAACCGTTACGGAGGCGCCGAAGCCGAAGGACCTCCCGCACCACGGATGGCGGGAGGTCCTTCGGTTTCGTTCAGCGACCGGACGAGGTCAGGAGGCCTTGGCCTTCTCCTCGGTCTTCTCCGGCTTGACCGCGGCGGCGACCGGCGCCGGCTTGGCGGCCTCGTAGAACTCCTCGCGCGGGGACTCCAGCGCGCCGAGCGCCACGACCTCGCGCTTGAGGAACATGCCGAGGGTCCAGTCGGCGAAGACGCGGATCTTGCGGTTGAAGGTCGGCATCGCCATGCCGTGGTAGCCACGGTGCATGTACCAGGCGAGGCGGCCCTTGAGCTTGATCTTCATCTTGCCCATGACGATCATCGCCACGCCCTTGTGCAGGCCGAGACCGGCGACCGCACCCTTGTTGGCGTGCTCGTAGTCCTTCTGCGGGAAGCCCCGCATACCGGAGATCACGTTGTCGCCGAGCACCTTGGCCTGGCGCAGCGCGTGCTGGGCGTTCGGCGGGCACCAGGCGTTGTCGTTGCCCGCCTTGCGTCCGACGAGGTCCGGGACCTGGGCGTTGTCGCCCGCGGCCCAGATGTAGTCGGTGCCCTTGACCTGGAGGGTCGTCTCGCAGTCCACGTGACCGCGGGGGCCGAGGGGCAGGCCGAAGCGGGCCAGGGCCGGGTTCGGCTTGACGCCGGCGGTCCAGACGATCGTGTTGGAGTCGACCTCGAGGCCGTTCTTCAGAACGACGTGGCCGTCGACGCAGGAGTCCATCGACGTGGAGAGGTAGACCTCGACGCCGCGGGCCTCCAGGTGCTCCTTGCCGTACTGGCCGAGCTTGGGGCCGACCTCGGGGAGGATCTTGTCGGCGGCGTCGACGAGGACGAACCGCATGTCCTCGCGGGACACGCTGGTGTAGTACTTGGCCGCGTCGCGGGCCATGTCCTCGACCTCACCGATGGTCTCCGCGCCCGCGAAGCCGCCGCCGATGAAGACGAAGGTGAGCGCCTTGCGGCGGATCTCCTCGTCGGTGGTGGAGTCGGCCTTGTCGAGCTGCTCGAGGACGTGGTTGCGCAGGCCGATGGCCTCCTCGATGCCCTTCATGCCGATGCCCTGCTCGGCGAGGCCGGGGATCGGGAAGGTGCGGGAGACCGCGCCCATCGCGATGACCAGGTAGTCGAAGGGCAGCTCGTACGCCTCGCCGACCAGCGGGGCGATCGTGGCGACCTTGCGGTCCTGATCGATGGTGGTGACCCGGCCGGTGAGAACCTCCGCCTTGGGCAGCACGCGTCGCAGCGGGACGACGACGTGGCGCGGGGAGATGCTGCCGGCGGCGGTTTCGGGGAGGAAGGGCTGGTAGGTCATGTACGACCGGGGGTCGACGACCGTGACGGTCGCCTCTCCGTAGCGCATCTTCTTGAGAATGCGCCGAGCTGCGTACAGGCCTACGTACCCACCGCCTACTACGAGGATCCTGGGACGCTCCGTGGTGCTCATGCCATCGAGTATCCACCCGCCTCAGGGGGGTCGCTCGTGCGCCCCTTCACAAGCTCTTCCAGGGGCTGTGCTACACTCCCCGGCCCGCGTGACCCAGGTCATGCCTCCGAACGGGAACCGGCGTACCTGACGACCCGTTGTCAATGCCGCGTGAGCTGCCTCTCTGGTCCGACGGGCCCCCTGTGAGCGGTCGGAAACACCGCTCGGCGACGGAGTCCTCGACCCGTCCTACACCGTCCATCTGAACATGTTCAAGGGCCTGTTCACCCCTCGGAAGGGTCAACGGACCCCCATCCGTGCTTCGACTGGGCCGAATTCCTTGTGAAGAACTTCACGAACTTTCTCGAGCGGGCCCTCGGAAGAGGCCGCAAAGGGCCCCACGAGACCCCCTCAGGGGCGCTCACACGCTAGCCGACCTGCTCAGCGGAAGGCTACCGACCAGTAGCAAAGGAGACCGGGACCACCCCGCTCACCCGGTCGGCACGCTCGACGAGCAGACCTCGCACAACGGTGCATAACGTTCAACCATGATCACTACACACCAGGCCCTCAAGCGGGCCACCTCGCGAATAGTCACTGTCGGCGCCGCCCTGGGCATCGCCCTTGCACTGGGGGCAGCGTCGGCCGCCTCCGCCGCGGCCGCACCCGCTCACGTCGCCACCAAGGCCACGGCTGCCAAGGCAAGTCCAAGCCACGGGGACGACGGGGGGTGCAGCGGCCTCATCGTCCTCCTGTGCAACTGACGGCCCCCGGCCGAACCGGACGGCCCCGGCTCCTCGCCCGAGGAACCGGGGCCGTCTCACATCCGCGCGGCGCACACGGCAACGGGCTCAGCCACCGAGCCCGGCACTCTCCGCGCCCTCGGCCACCTTGAAGGCGATGCCGTCGAGCATTGCGCCGACCGCGACTCCCGACGCATGGCTGGTGTACACGTGCGCGCGTACACTGACCTCATGACTGAGAACAGCGTGACCGTACGGGAAGCTCGCGCGCACCTCGCCGACCACATCAACCGGGCTGAGGAAGGCGTCGCGACCGTCATCACGCGAAATGGCGCCCCGGTGGCCGCCGTGGTGCCGATCTCGGACTTCGAAGCACTGGAGGAAGCGGCCGACGTGCTGTTGGCGCGCGAGGCCGAAGAGGTGCTGGCCGAGGGCGGCCCCACTGTGACCATGGCGGAACTGCTGGCAGACCTGTTCAGCGAGCATGACCGCGAGTCGGCGTGAAGTACGCCTTCCGGTTCACCACAGCGGCACAGCGTCAACTCCGGGACATCAGCCGACCCGACGCCATGCGCATCCTGACCGCGCTGACCGCACTCGGTGACGACCCGTACCGCCAGGACGCCGACGTCAAGAAGCTGACCGGCCCGTCGGGCCTCTACCGGCTCCGGGTCGGAAGCTACCGGGTCGCCTACCAGATCAACGAAGGTGAACTCGTCGTCCTCGTCGTCAAGGTGGGCGACCGGCGGGACGTCTACCGCAACCTGTGACGATCCGCCGGGCACCGGCCGTGGGGCAGCGCCCTCAACGCGCCTCGGCCACCTTGAAGGCGATGCCGTCGAGGATGTCGTGCTCGCTGACGACGACCTCCTGCGCGCCGATCCGCTCCATGATCGCGAGCAGCACCAGCGCGCCCGCCGCGATGACGTCGACGCGCCCCGGGTGCATGGACGGTACGGCCGCGCGCTCCGCATGGGTGGAGCGCACCAGCCAGTCGGTGATCTCGCGGACCCGGTCGTGGGAGATCCGGGAGTGGTGGATACGGGCCGAGTCGTACTCGGGGAGGTCCTGGGCGATCGCCGACACCGTGGTGACCGAGCCGGCCAGTCCCACCAGCGTGCGCGCCTCGCGCAGGGGCACCGTCTCCTCGGCGAGGTCGAGGGCCGCCTCGATGTCGGCCCTTATCGCCGCGATCTGCTCCGCGGAGGGCGGGTCGCTGACGACGCCGTCGCGCACCAGGTGCCGCTCGGTCATCCGCACACAGCCGACGTCCACGGACCGTGCCGCGCGGACGTGCTCCTCGCCGACCACGAACTCGGTCGACCCGCCGCCGATGTCCACGACCAGGTAGGGCCGGTGCAGGTCGTCCCGCCCAGCCAGTTCCTTCGTCGCGCCGGTGAAGGAGAACTCCGCCTCCTGGTCCCCGGTGATCACCTCGGGCTCGACTCCCAGGATGTCCAGGACTCCACGCACGAACTCGTCGCGGTTCTCGGCGTCCCGCGAGGCGGAGGTCGCCACGAAACGCAGCCGTTCGGCGCCGTGCTCCTTGATGATCGCCGCGTACTCCCGGCACGCGGCGAAGGTCCGCTCCAGCGCCTCCGGAGCGAGCCGGCCCGTACGGTCGACCCCCTGGCCGAGCCGGACGATCGTCATACGGCGGTCCAGGTCGACCAGTTGCCCGGTGGCGGGATCGACGTCGGCGACGAGGAGCCGGATGGAGTTGGTACCGCAGTCGATGGCGGCGACACGACTCACTGGTCGTCCCCCTCGGACTTCTCCGCAAGCGTCACGCAGGCGCCCTTGCGCCACCACTGCGGCAGCATCGCGAGCGCCTCGTCCCCCAGCGGGTTGACTCCGGGCCCGGCGGCCAGGGAGTGCGCCACGAGGACGTGCAGGCACTTCACCCGGTCCGGCATGCCGCCCGCGCTCGGGAAGCCCTTGAGCTCCTCGATCTCGTCCCGGCGCCGGATGTAGTCCTCGTGCGCGGCACGGTAGGCGGCGGCCAGCTCCGGGTCACTCTCCAGCCGCGCGGTCATCTCCTTCATCACGCCGTTCGCCTCCAGCGTGCCGATCGCCGACGACGCCTTGGGGCACGTCAGGTAGTACAGCGTCGGGAAGGGTGTGCCGTCGGGGAGCCGCGGGGCCGTCTCGACCACGTCGGGCTGCCCGCACGGGCACCGGTGCGCGATGGCGCGCAGCCCGCGCGGGGGCCGCCCGAGCTGCTGCTTGAATGCCTCGACGTCGGTGTCGGTGGGCTCGGTGCGCGGAGTGGGCGGCGGGGGCGTTTCCATGCCTGTCTTTCTATCGGTCACTCGGTCTCGCTGGTCTCAGTGGTCGGCGGCGTCGGCCTTGTCGACCCCGTCCCAGATGTTCGTGTACCAGGGGCGGTCGGCCGCGCCCAGGTCGGTGCGCGACTGCTTGGCCGCGTCCGGGTCGATCACGATGAACCCGGTCTCCCCGGGCATCACATAGTGCAGCCGCTCCCGGATCCGCTGCTCGGCGTAGGCGTCGTCCTGCCAGCGCGCCTTGGTGTCGCGCAGCTGCTCGACCCGCTCGGCGGCCTCCTGCTTCTGCCGTTGCAGATCGGCGATCTCGGCGCGCTGGGAGACGTACTGCCTTATCGGGTAGGCGAGCGCCACGACCATGGAGCAGACGACCAGCGCGAGCAGTGCGGCGCGTCCGGTGAGCCGGGAGCGCCGGGCCTGCCGCTTGGTCTGGGAGCGGTAGACGCGGGCAGCCGTCTGCTCGCCGAGCAACCGGATCCTGGTCGCGGTGGAGAACCGGTCCCGGTCCTTGACGGCCATGTCCCGCCTCCCGTTTCACACGCGTACGTCCCCGCACACGGTACGGGACCGGTACGGGGACGTACGTACGACTGGCTAAGGATTGACCCTTTACGGCTCAGCCCTTGCGGCGTTCACGGCGCAGTCGTCGCGGCTCAGCCCTTGAAGCGCGGGAAGGCGCTGCGGCCGGCGTACACCGCGGCGTCGTCGAGGATCTCCTCGATGCGCAGCAGCTGGTTGTACTTGGCGACGCGGTCCGAGCGGGCCGGGGCGCCGGTCTTGATCTGGCCGCAGTTCACCGCGACGGCGAGGTCGGCGATGGTGACGTCCTCGGTCTCGCCGGAGCGGTGGGACATCATGCACTTGAAGCCGTTGCGCTGGGCGAGCTCGACGGCGTCCAGGGTCTCGGTGAGCGAGCCGATCTGGTTGACCTTCACCAGCAGGGCGTTGGCGGCGCCCTCGTCGATGCCACGGGCCAGACGCTCGGGGTTGGTGACGAACAGGTCGTCGCCGACGAGCTGGACCTTGTCGCCGAGGCGCTCGGTGATGGTCTTCCAGCCGTCCCAGTCGTCCTCGAACAGCGGGTCCTCGATGGAGACGAGCGGGTACGCGTCGACGAGCTGCGCGTAGTAGTCCGTCATCTCGGCGGCCGAGCGCTTCTTGCCCTCGAAGACATAGACGCCGTCCTTGTAGAACTCGGACGCGGCGACGTCGAGCGCCAGGGCGATCTGCTCGCCGGGGGTGTAGCCGGCCTCCTTGACGGCCTCGAGGATGAGGTCGAGGGCGGCGCGGTTGGAGTCCAGGTTCGGGGCGAAGCCGCCCTCGTCGCCGAGGCCGGTGTTCAGGCCCTTGCGCTTCAGCACCTTCTTGAGGGTGTGGTAGACCTCGGCGCCCCAGCGCAGCGCCTCGGAGAAGGACTCCGCGCCGATGGGGGCGATCATGAACTCCTGGATGTCCACGTTGGTGTCGGCGTGCGAGCCGCCGTTCAGGATGTTCATCATCGGCACCGGCAGCAGGTGCGCGTTCGGGCCGCCCAGGTAGCGGAAGAGCGGGAGGTCGCTGGCCTCGGAGGCGGCGTGGGCGACGGCGAGCGAGACGCCGAGGATGGCGTTGGCGCCGAGGGAGCCCTTGTTGTCGGTGGCGTCCAGGTCGAACATGGCCTGGTCGATCAGGCGCTGCTCGGTGGCGTCGTAGCCGACCAGCTCCGGGCCGATCTGCTCGATGACGGCGAGGACGGCCTTCTCGACGCCCTTGCCGAGGTAGCGGTTCGGGTCACCGTCGCGGAGCTCGATGGCCTCGAAGGCGCCGGTGGAGGCGCCGGACGGGACGGCGGCACGACCCGTGCTGCCGTCGTCGAGGCCGACCTCGACCTCGACCGTGGGATTGCCTCGGGAGTCCAGGATTTCCCGGGCTACGACGACGTCGATGGACGGCACGAGCATCTCCTTCTTGGATGTGAAGCCTGTACGCAGACCGCGGTGCGTGCTGCGGGACGAGCCTAACCGGCTCCGGGGGATCGGCCAGCGGTCGACCGCCCCGTGGACAGAACCGAGAGCGAATTGTTTCCGAACGGAACAAAAACACCCCACAAAAGAACCCCGCCCCGGTGCGTACGGGGGAAGACGCACCGGAGCGGGGAGTCCATGGGGACGCGTATGCGGCGGGTGTGCGGCCTTACTTCAGGTGCAGCTGCTGACCCGGGTAGATCAGGTCCGCGTCCTCGACGATGTCCTTGTTCAGCTGGAACAGCTTCTCCCAGCCGCCCTTGACGTCCTCGTCCGCGGCGATCGAGCTGAGGGTGTCGCCCTTGGCGACCTTGTACTCGCCATCACCCTTCTTGACCTTCTTGCCGGTCGGGGTGGTGACGGTCTTGGTGCTCTTCTTCTCCGCGGCCGGGCGCTCGGCGGAGCGGGAGGCCGGCTGCTCCTCGGTGGCACGCGGGGCCTCGGTGCTCTGCGAGGAGTCGCTCGACGAGGAGCCGTTGTAGGCGGCGCTCGACAGGCCGGTGCCGCAGTGCGGCCAGGCACCCTTGCCCTGCCCGGCGAGGACCTTCTCGGCGATCTCGATCTGCTGGGTCTTGCTGGCCTGGTCGGCGGTGGCGGCGTACTGGGTGCCGCCGTACGCGGCCCAGGTGGAGGCGGAGAACTGCAGACCGCCGTAGTAGCCGTTGCCGGTGTTGATCGACCAGTTGCCGCCGGACTCGCACTGGGCGACGGCGTCCCACTCGGAAGCGGTGGCGGCCGAGGCGCTGCCGGCGGCCATCAGCGGCGCGGCGACGGCGGCGGCACCGGTGACGCCGACTACGGCGACGGCGCGAGCGGCCTTGGACGGACGACGGTGCTTGCCCTTGCTGGAAAACAGCATGGAAGGATCCCCTCACCGACGCCTACGAGGTGAGCTGTCGGGTTCGGGCCGGTTGAGTTGCCCGGCCGCGCACCGCTGACGCTGGTGCGCGACTTCACCCCGAGCCGGTTCCGGCCGTGTGGCCCCGAAGGACCTCAACTGCCGGACCCGGCGCAAACCTTGGGTCCCCCGCTCCTGCCTACGGCGCTTGACGCGACGACTGTTCCCGTACGGCCGCCGGCAGGATTCGGCGTGACGGCCATCGGGGCTCGCACTGGTGGCGAGCGGTCATGACCGTAGTCACGCGATTCGCGGAATTTCAAAGACGATCAGGGCTTCTGAGATCTATCTCTCACTGCTTTTAAAACGGACATTCAGGTGCGAAATATGACGCGAACTCCCGCAGTTTTTCGCCCTGTTCAGCCCTTATTCGGCCGGGACGTCCAGGGTCTGACCGGGGAAGATGTCATTGGCGTCGGCACCGATGGCGCCCTTGTTCGCGTCGTAGAGCGCGCGCCACCCGCCGTCGAGGTCAAGGGAGTCGGCGATGGACGCGAGAGTGTCGCCGGGACGGACGCTGTACGAGGCGTGGCGGCCGGAGGACTTGGCGGCACCCTCGACCCCCTCGCTCTCGTCGGCGCTGGCGCCGCGGTGACGCCCGGAGCCTGTCGCGCCGACATCGACGGACCCGGCGTCCACCGAGCTGGTGTCGACGAGACTCCAGGAGCCCGGCTCCTGCTGCCACTTGTCCTGTTTGTCGCTTTCAGTCGATTCGCCGGGTGAGTCGTCAGGCGACTTCGTGGGCTTCGCGTCGGCTGACTTGTCGGGCTTGACGGAACTGTCCGTCTTGCCCGACGGAGACGACGAAGAGGACGAAGGCGATGAAGAAGAAGAGGAAGAGGAGGAGGAGGAACTGTCGGAATCCTGAGCGGATTCGGACGAAGCCCCCGAAGAGCCACTCGGCGAATCGGACACCGAGGAGTCGCTGGATGAATCCGAATAATCGGGCGAACTGGATGATTCACCATCATTCGACGACCCCGTCGAGTCATCCGAGTTCGACTGCCCGGGCGAATCGAGCAATCCGGAAGAGCCGGACACTTCGGACGGGGAGTCCTCCGCGACACCTGTGTCGAGGTCGATCGCACCGGACTTCTGAGTGAGCCCGTTGAGCACGGCGCAGGTGCCCCAGGCGCTGGTCCCCTGATCCTGGAGGATGTTCTGCGCCACGGCGATCTGCTGAGAACGGCTCGCCAGGTCGGGGCTCTCGGCATAGTCGAGGCCGCCGTACCGGTCCCAGTCGTCCTGGGTCAGCTGGAGTCCGCCGTAGTGGCCGTTGCCGGTGTCCGCGCTCCAGGAGCCGCCGCTCTCGCACTCGGCCACCTTGTCCCAGACCGTGCCGTCGGCCGCGCTCGCGCCCGTGGCGCCGAGGAGCGGAATGGCGATGGCGGAGCCGGTCACGCCGGCCGCGACGAGGAGTGCCGGAGCCTGACGGGGGCGACGGTGACGACCGTTCCCGGTGAGCATGCGGGGACCTTTCGCGAGACAGCAGTGACCGCGGCGCGTAAAACCTGGGCGCCGTCGTTGATCCGTGAACGTATAGGCAGACGATCACTTGTCACAAGTTAATGCCGCGTAGATCACGTGAAGATCACAGACATGAGCGCGTGTCGCGTTTGCCGACGTGGACGGACCTACTCAACTGGGGTGAATTCCACCGGAAGCGTGCGCAGGCCTCGCATGATGAGACCGCCCCGCCACCGCAAGTCGGCAGGGTCGACGGCGAGTTGCAGATCGGGGAGGCGGGTGAGCAGGGTCGCGAGCGCGGTCTGGCCCTCCAGGCGGGCGAGCGGGGCGCCGAGACAGTAGTGGATGCCGTGGCCGTAACCGAGGTGCTGGTTGTCGCGCCGGGCGAGGTCGAGGACATCGGGGTCGGCGAACCGCTCCGGGTCCCGGTCGGCGGCGGCCAGGACGACGAGGACGGGGTCGCCGGCCGCGATGCGCTGCCCGCCGATGGTGAGCGGTTCGGTGGCGAAGCGCCAGGTGGCGAGCTCGACGGGGCCGTCGTAGCGCAGGAGTTCCTCGACGCCGGTCTCCAGCAGGGCGGTGTCGTGGGCGGCCAGCGAGCGCTGAAGACGGGCGCGCTGCTCGGGGTGGGTGAGCAGCGCGAAGGTGCCGTTGCCGATGAGGTTCACGGTCGTCTCGAAACCGGCGAACAGAAGGATGAACGCCATGGCCGCGGCCTCGTTCTCGGTGAGGTGCTCACCGTGATCCGAGGCGCGGATCAGGCCGGAGATCAGGTCCTCTCCGGGGGTCGGGGCATCGGGGAGCGCCTCGCGCTTGCGGTGGATGAGGTCGGCGAGATAGCCGCGCATCTTCTTCACCGACCGCGCGACGCCACCCCTCGGGCCACCCTGGTGACGGATCATCATGCCCGCCCAGTCCCGGAAGTCGTCCTGGTCCTCACGAGGGACGCCCAGCAGGTCGCAGATGGCGTAGATGGGCAGCGGGAAGGCGAACTCATGGATGAGGTCGGCCTCCCCCTTCCCCGCGAACCCGTCGATGAGCTGGTCCGTGAGCTCCTGCACCCGGGGCGCGAACTCGGCGACGCGGCGCGGGGTGAACGCCTTGCTGACCAGCCGGCGCAGCCTGGTGTGGTCCGGCGGGTCGATGTTGAGCAGATGCGTCATGAGCTCGGCCTTGCGCTCACCGGGGATGCCCGTCTTGCCCTTGGCGTGGGCCGGCTCGTCGTGGTGGGCCGGGTTCTTGGAGAGCCGGTTGTCGGCGAGCGTCTGCTTGGCATCGGCGTACCGCGTGACCAGCCATGCCTCCACCCCACTGGGCAGCCGCGTCCGATGAACGGGGGCGTGCTCACGCAGCCATGCGTAGGCGGGGTAGGGGTCGCTCGCGAACTCCCAGGTGAAGAGATCCGGGGGGTCGGGGGTGGGGCCGGCGGGGGTGGGGGACGCGGGGGGCGTGGTCGCGGGGGTGGACGCGGAGGGCGGGGTCGCGGGGGACGTGGACGCGGGGGTGGTGGGGGTGGGCTGGTCGGTCACTCCTTGACGGTATCGGGGACGGTATCGGTCGGGTCGGGGCGTCTCGGGGGCCGGGGCGTAATGGGGGCCGGGGCTGTGGCCCGTGATGGGGGCCGGGGCGGGATGGAGGCCGGGGGCTGCGGAGGGCGGGCCCCCGGCTGCCCTGCTACTCCCCCTGTCCCTCGGCGGCTCGCTGTCCCTCGGCGGCTCGCACCGCGTCCCGGTAGGCCCGGGCCGCGACTCGCAGGGCCGCCTCGGGGTCGACCCCGGACGCCTCCGCGCGGGTCGCCATCGCGAGGAGCTCGTAGCCGATGCCCTCACCCTTCGGCAGGGGGACGTCCAGGCCCGCCGTGCGCACCCGGGAGGCCAGCTTCGCCGCGAGGGCGAGGCCCGGCTGGCCCAGGGGTATGCCCTCCGTCACGGACTCGCGCTGCTTCTCGACCGCCTTGGTGCGCCGCCAGTGCTCCTTGACCTCCTCGGGCGTCGTCGCCAACTCGTCACCGAAGACATGGGGGTGGCGGTGGATGAGCTTGGCGACGATGCCGCCCGCGACGTCGTCGATGGAGAAGGGAGCCTCCGTGTCCTCCTCGGCTATGCGGGCGTGGAAGACGACCTGGAGCAGGACGTCCCCCAGCTCCTCGCGGAGCTCGTCGCGGTCGCCTTCCTCGATCGCCTCGACGAGTTCGTAGATTTCCTCGATGCCGTACTTCGCCAGGCCCTTGTGGGTCTGCTGGGAGGACCAAGGGCACTCGGCGCGGATGCTGTCCATGACCTGGACGAGGTCGAGGAGGCGGGCGCCGGGCAGGTCGTAGGAGGCGGGCAGCAGTTCCAGCTCCGGCATGGTGGCGCGCCCGGAGCCGGCGAGACGGGCCAGGCCGTCGGTGAGGGCCGGCTCGCCCTCGCCCGTGGCCACGACGACGACCGTGCGGCCACCGGCGCATGCGGCGATCAGTTCCTCGGCGGTCGGCGCGGTCTCGTCGACCTTTGTCCCGGCCTCGCGCAGATACGGCAGCTGCGGATGCGCGCCGTCCGCGCACAGCACACGGTCGGCGCCGTGCAGCGCCTGCCAGGCGGGCCAGGACAGCAGGCCGGGGGCGACCCGGTGGCTGGTGGTGAGCAGGACGATACGGCCGGGGGAGACGGCTTCGGGGCTGGTTGCGTTCACGATCCGAACGTAACCCACGAGGCCGACGGCCCCTCGAGTTGTCCACAGGCAACCGTCGGGCCTTGTCCACAGGCGGGCCCGCGGGCCTTGTCCACGGGCGGGCGGGCGCGCCTGTTGACCAGCAGGCGGGCGCGCCGTGCCCTGCCCTGCCGCTACGCCGTCTGCCCCGCCCCCGTCGCCGTCACCTCGCGTACCCACGGCGTCTTCGCGTCGGCACGGCTGCTCTTCTGGACATCCCAGGTGCCGTAACGCGGGTTGAGGTCGATGTCGAGCTTCTTGGACGCCTCGGCCAGCGCGTTCCAGAAGGCGGGCTTGCCGGTGTCGGTGCCGAGCTTCGTGGCGAGCTTCTCGGCCTCGAGCTGGAGGCGGAGATTCTCGTCGAGGCGCTGCGGCGGGATGCCGTACTGCTGGAGCCAGGCCGTCTCGAGCGCCTTGGCGCCGCCGACCTGCTCCTCCAGGTCGCCCCGCATCTGCTGGAGCTCCTTGCGGGTCACGGTCACACCCGCGTCCCTCGCGGCCCGGTGCAGCACCTCGTCCAGGACCATGGTGTGCAGGACGTCCCTGGGGAGGGTGCCGGACTTGGCGATGACCTGCGCGTACTGGGCGTCGTCCGGCACGGCCTCGCGCTGGGCCGCGCGGACCTCGCTCACCCTGTTCTCCAGCTGCGCGACGGTGATCCGCTGGCCGCCGACGACGGCTGCCGCGCCGGGATGCGCATCGTTTCCGCAGGCGGTGAGCAAGGGTGCCGCGGCGATCGCGGCGGAGAGGAGGAGCGCGGTGCGACGGCGGTGCAAGGAGACCTCCCGAGGAGAGCTTGTGCGGCAGTGCACAAAGTCTTGCGGTGATCGATGGTAGGCAGTGGGCAAGCTCTGGCCAACCCATTCGACCAACGATTCATCAGGACTTCCGGCACCGCCGTGCCACCCGCACGGCCCTCAGCGTGCGCGATCGGCGGCGCCGGCCGGTCGTAGCCGAGTCCTAGCCGCGCACCTGTCCCAGCCACTGAAGCGTCCGGCGCACCTCGGCCGCGAGCGGGTGAACCGGGCCGTGCAGGCGTTCCACGTCGAGCAGCAGCCGGGCCAGCGTGTCGTGGGCGGCGGGACGGTCGCCCAGGGCGAGCAGAAGGTGGCCGATGCGGCGGCGGACGTCGTGGGCGAGTCCGTGGTCGTTGCCGGAGACGTACTGGTTCTCGTAGTACGGCAGCAGCGAGCGGTACTCGGCGAGGGCCGCCGCCGGCTCCCCGAGCTGCTCCAGGCACTGGGCGGCGTCGTAGCGGAAGCGCAGGGACTGCGGGTCGGCCTGGCCGGCCTCGGCCGCGCGTTCGTCGGCGAGGCGGCGCAGTTCGGGCAGCGCGCGCCGGTACTGGCCGTCGTCCATGAGCGTGGCCGCGTACTGCTTGCGCAGGGTGCGCACGACCGGGGAGTGCTCGCCGTGCTGTTCGGCGGCGGCGGGCAGGATCGCGCCGAGGATGTCGACGGCCTGGGTGATGCGTCCCTCGCCGAGGAGGCGCTTGACCTCGTCGACGGCTCGCGCGACGTCCGGCTTCTCGTCGGCGGGTGTGACGGGGGTGGCGGGGGTGGGCTGGGGCGCGGGGGTGCGGGCCCGGTCCGGCCAGGGAGCGTGCGGGCGCAGGAAGGGGCGCGTGGGGTCGAGGGGCGCACCGCTGGGTGTCCCGCGTGGGGGCAGGAGCGGCGCCAGCGCCTCGTAGACCTCCTGCGCGGAGGCGGGGCGGTGCTGCGGGTCCTTCGCGAGCAGGCGCAGGACCAGGGCTTCCAGTGCCTCGGGGACCTCGGGGCGGATCCGGCGCACGGGCAGCGGCGGCTCGTACAGGTGCCGGTGCAGCACGCCGAGCGCCGTCGAGCCGGAGAACGGCACGTCGCCGCTGAGCAGTTCGTGCAGCACGACGCCCAGGGCGTACAGATCGGTGTACGGGCCGACCGCGCCGCCCATCGCCTGCTCGGGCGCCATGTAGGCGGGCGAGCCGATGGGGGTGCCGGTGTGGGTGAGGCGGGTGGTGTCGGCGTCCATGACGGAGGCGACCCCGAGGTCGAGCACGGTGATCGTGCCGTCCTGCTTCACCATCACGTTGCGCGGCTTGAGGTCGCGGTGGACGATCGGCACCGCGTGCACCGCGCTGAGTACGGCGCACAGCTGCGCCGCGACCGACACGGCCCACTGCCACGGGTACGGGTTGTGCTCGGCCAGATGGTCGGAGAGGTCGGCGCCGTCGACGTACTGCATGACGAGGAACAGCTCCTCGCCCGCGGTTCCCGCGTCGTGCACCGTGACGAGCCCGGGGTGGTCGACCTGGGCGGTCACCCGGCACTCGCGGTCGAACCGGCGGCGCAGCTCGTCCGCCTCCTGTCCGGCGACCTTGTCGGGACGCAGCAGCTTCACGGCCACGCGTCGGTCGAGTCGCTGGTCGTACGCCGTCCAGACCTGCCCCATGCCGCCCTGCCCGATGAGCGTGGACAGTTCATAGCGGCCGGCGACGACACGTCCTGCCGTCACGGTCACCTTCCGCCCTCGTGGGTGTCGTCCTGCCGCCCGTCGTGCTGGCGCAGGTAGTCACTGAGCTCGTCGAGTTCGGCGCGCACCTGGTCGATGCGGGCGGGCGCGGGGCGCTGCGGGGGCGGCGGCACCGGCGTCCCGGAGATCGGCGGCTGCGGCACGGGGGTCTGCTGCATCGGAGGCCGGGGTATCGGCGTCTGGGGTATCGGCGTCTGCGGTGCCGGGCCCTGGGACAGCGGCGGTCCCTGCGGCACGGTCGTGGCGGTGTACGGCGACTGGCCCTGCGGGTAGCCGTAGGCCGGGGGCGTCTGGGGGCCGTGTCCGGAGAGGCGGAGCTGCTGGAAGTGGCGGATGTCCGCGGCGAGGTAGTACGCGATCGCCGCGACCATGCCGCCGAGGAGGAGGATCAGGCCCGTCCAGCCGCGCGCGCTGTGGATCTCGTCACCGGGTTCCGTGCCCAGCAGGTAGAGGCCGAGGAACTCCACCACGATCGACGCCGCGAACAGACACCAGTCGCGCGGTCGTCGGGTGACGATGGCCAGGCGCAGCATCATCACCCACAGCAGCATGCCGCAGCTCATCACCGAGACCACGACGAAGGCCACGCGCACGAAGACCAGCCACCCCGTCGTCGGCGGCTGCTTCACCGGCTGCGTGTAGCCGTGGCCTTGCATGGCTGCTCCTGTTGCCTGAAGTGGACGTGCAGGGTCGGCCCCCGGCCCGGTGTGGACAACCTCGTTCGTGCGATTGTCGCTTCGAGCGTATAGGTCGACACCGACATACGGTCACCGGTTGTACCGAACCGTTGTCGTGCTGATCACTTCGCTTGACGTCGCAGGTCGCGGAGGCTCGGCTTCCGGCTCAGAGCGAGTGCCGCATCCACACGTTGGGCTCGACGTACACGGCACAGTCCCGCTCCGGCTCGCACCGCACCGGCGCCAGCGCGCCGGGCACCTCGACGTCGCCCGCGGTGTCGAAGGGCAGCCCGGTCCAGCCGCGCCACTGCTCCAGCGAGCCGGCGACGGTCATGGAGGCCGGGGCGATGGAGTCGATGGTGGCGCCGGCCCGGGCGTGGACGCGCAGCCAAGGGTCGTGGGGCAGGCCGTCGGGGCGTACGCGACGGGCGTACTCCTCGATGGGGGTGTGCGGTTCGAGGTGCTTGGCGTTGGGCCGGACCGGGGCGACCACCTCGCGAAAGCCGAGGGCCCAGGCGTTGTCACGCATCGCGGAGAGCATCCGCGCGGACAGGCCGGTGCCCTGGGCGTGCGGGGCGATGACGACCGAGATGGCGCTGACCGTGTCGGGGCGGGTGCCGTCGCGCAGGTCGGCGAAGGCCCACACCAGCACCTCGTCCCAGCCTCGGGCGGGCAGCTTGCCGCGGCCCTCGGCGGCGAGGGCGAACGGCACGCTGTAGGCGTGGGCGACGACCTCGCCCCGCTCGTCCTCGGCGAACTGCACGTACTCCGGGAGTTCGAGGGGGATCCGGCCGTACAGGGCGTTGCCCACCGGGTCCTGGGTCGCGAACTCGGGCCAGGTGTCCGCCATCTCCAGGACCCCGCCCAGCATCTCGGGCCGTTCGGCGAGGCTCTGCACCTTCAGCTCCATGCCCATCACCGTAGAGCCGGTGACACCACGCCGACCAACCTATTTCCGCCCACCGACCGGCACTTCGTCGCCGGCCCTCGTCACACATCCGGTGGCCTCAGCCTCCGCACTGGCGCAGCATCATCTCCTTGTCGGCGGTGGTCACCGGCAGTTCGTACTTCAGCGACACCTGGGCGAAGCGCACCGCGTAGGAGCAGCGGATCCGCTTGTTCGGGGGCAGCCAGGACGCGGGCCCCGAGTCGCCCTTGGAACTGTTGGTCGGGCCGTCGACCGGCATGAGGTTGAGGGGGTCGTTGGCGATGTCCTGGCGTTTGCCCTCCGGCCAGCGGGAGGCACCCATCTGCCAGTCGTACGACAACGGCATCACGTGGTCGATCTGTACGGCCGTGGCACGGGACTTGGCCCACTCGATGGTCCTGCCCGTGTAAGGGTCGTGCAGCGTCATGGACATCACGACGCAGTCCGAGCCGGAGCGGAAGCGGACGGCGTCACCGTCGCGCCTCAGCAGGTCGTTACGGGTGTCACAGCCGTTGCGCGCGAATGGGACGCCACCCGGGGCCGAGTCCATCCAGGCATAGCCGAACTCGTCCCGGTCGTAGCCCGTCCTTGGACCGCGCCCCTTGGTGGCCACCTTCTCGATGAGGGCCCGCGCCTCGCTGCGGTCGGCGTCCGAGGTGAGGGGCGCGAGCCCCGGCTTCGTGCCGTCGGGGTTGTCCAACGGGTTCGCGGCGCGGCCGGCCCCCGGAGCGGGGGCAGCGGAGTCGGAGGCTGCGCCGTCCACGGGCAGGTCGACGTCCTCGCAGCCCGTCAGGGCCAGCACCATGCCGAGCATCGCCGCGGCGCTCGCCGCCCCGCCCCTCAGACGCATCACGACGCGTCCCTCCCCTTGCTGCCCGTCCGCCCGCACAGGCGGCTTTCCCTGGTACGCCCTCGTCCACACGGTAGCGACCCGGCGCACGGCGGCGTTCAGGAGGTCCAGACCATTCGGGATTCAATCGCGCATACCTCATAATCCGGGCGTATCGTCGTTGGTGAATCACCTCCGGAAGGAGTTCCGCATGGGCATCTTCGACAGGTTCAAGAACCGCCAGGGTCAGGACAAGGCCAGGGACATGTCCGACACCGCGGAACGGAAGGCCAACGAGAAGACGGGCAACAAGTACGAGAGCCAGGTCGACGACGCGCAGCAGCGCATGGAGCGCGAGCTCGGCATGGACCGCGACAGGCCCGACCAGCCGTAGACCGAGGACGCGAGGACGCCTTCAGCGAACCACTTGCGATCAGGGACCGTCCGCGGGGAGAAATCGTCTGCGGGCGGCCTCTTCGCGCTGTGCCGTCAGCGTCGCGCTGTCCGCCTCGCGCCGTTCGCGTCACGCCGATCGCGGCGCCCCGTTCGCGGCGCCCGTTCACACCGTCGCGTTCACACCGTCGCGTTCACGCCGTCGCGTTCGCCGCCGCGTTCACGCCGCCCGTTTCCAACGAGTCCATGTACGCCTGCCCGCGTACACCTTCTCGTTGACACCTTCTCGTTGACACCTCTCATCGAACCCTCGCGTTCACACCTTCCCGATTCCCAGCGTCGTCTCCGAAGGCAGCAGGCCGCTGGACAGCACCGCCACCCAGAACTCGCCGAGCAGCTCCACGAGCCGGTCGATCTCCTGCGCCGTCAGCGCCCGCCAAGGCGCGACGGCCAGCCGGTCGGTGTCGTCCTCCACCGCGCGCCGCAGCTCCCGACCCGCATCCGTGGCCGTACCTTCGGCGTCGACCAGGCCCCGGGCCGCCAGGCGGGCACGTGCGGCTGCCCATTCCTGGGGGCTCCAGCCTCGGCTCTCGAAGCGCTGCACGGACGCGGCGCCGATCGCGGCGAAGGACACCAGCGATTCGACGGGGTCGAGGCCGGCGACCAGCAGGGCGGCTATGTGGCCGTCGCCGCGATGCTCGCGCAGCAGCGTCGCGGCGTGCCAGAGCTGAAGGTGCGGGGCCTCGGGCCAGTCCAGGGCGGCAGTGGCGGCAGCGAGCGGGCGGCCCGCGGTGTCGGCGGCCTCGGCGGCGCGGCGGGCGAGGGCCGCGGCCTCCGCGAGTTCCGAACTGTCCGCCCTGGCGCCGAATATCGCGCGGTAGGACCGGTCGATCCCCCGCGCTCTCGCCCGCAGCAGCGCTGCGGGATCGGCGATCTTCCAGGCGTGGTCGATGTGTTCGGCGACCATGCGAGGGCTGAAGCTGTAGAAGGCCGAGGCGACGCTCTCCGCGCCGACCGCGCCCAACGGCGCCGCCCGGTACGGGAAGTAGCTCGGCCAGCGCTCCTCGACGGGATAGCCGAGTGCGGCAGCCTCCTCGAAGACCTCCGGCGCGTAGTACAGCACCGCGTGCAACGGCTCCAGCAGGTGCCAGAGCTGACGTACGCGACCCGGTTCCGGACCGCTGCCTTGATTCACCATGACGCGACTCCCCCTCGCTCGATCACCGCGGGCTTCTCCGAACCCACAACTTGACACTGACAAGATTGCCCGAAGCCTCACGAACTTGTCAATGCCTAGATTGCGCGTACGCTGCTGACCATGACCCCCGCGCCGAAGCCGCCCGCCTCCGCGAAACAAACCGCCGAGCAGTCCCGCCAGGCCGAGCAAGCCCCCCAAGCCGCCCAGGCTCCCCAGCCCGCCCAAGCCACTCAGGCGACCCCGAAGAAACCGTCCCCTCGCCGCACCTACCACCACGGCGACCTCCGGCGGGCCATCCTCACCGCCGCCCTGGACGTCATCGCCTCCGACGGCCCCTCCGCGCTGAGCCTGCGTGACCTCGCCCGTCGCGCCGGTGTCTCGCACGCCGCGCCGGCCCATCACTTCAGGGACCGCACCGGCCTGCTGACCTCGATCGCCGCCGAGGGATTCGGGCTGCTCGCGGACACACTCACCGAGGCCGACGACCTCAAGGACGCCGGCGTGCACTACGTCCGCTTCGCACGCGAGCACCCCGCGCACTTCCAGGTGATGTTCACTCCCGAACTGCTACGCACCGACGACCTGGAACTGACCGCGGCCCGCACACTCGCCGGTGACGCGCTGCGCGGCGCCGTCTCCGCCGTACGTCCCGAGACCCTCGGCATCGACTCCCGCCTGGCCGGCGTCGCCGCCTGGTCCCTGGCTCACGGCTTCGCGGCGCTGCTCCTCGGCCACAACCTGGACGGGCCGGTGGGCGACAAGGATCCCGAGGAGGTGTTCCGGACGCTGGCGGCGACGCTGTTCCGGAGCGGTACTTGACCTCGAGTCCGCTTGAGGTCACGGAGTCATCCGGCCCGCCCGGCCGCCACCCAGCCGGCCCCTTCCGCCACCCGGCCAGCACCCTGCCGAGCCCCGCCGCCCCCGGTCAGGACCCCAGAATCGACGTCAGGAACTCGCCGACCCAGCCGAGCAACTCCCGTCCGACGAGTGGCTTGCCGCCCACCTTCGCGGTCTTCGGGCGCGGTACCAGCACCTGGTGCACCGCCGGCTTGATCACGGAGCCCGGGTACAGGCGCTTGACCCGCAGTTCCTGGGACTCGCGCAACTCCACAGGCGCGAAGCGGATGTTGTTGCCCTGGAGGACGATCTCGCCGACGCCGCACGCGCGTGCCAGCATGCGCAGGCCCGCCACCAGCAGAAGGTTCTCGACCGGCTCCGGCAACTTGCCGTAGCGGTCGACGAGTTCCTCCCGTACGGCCTTGATGTCCTCCTCCGTGTTGGCGGAGGCGATGGCACGGTAGGCCTGGAGACGGAGCCGCTCGCCCGGCGCGTAGTCGTGCGGGACGTGCGCGTCGACCGGGAGCTCGATCTTGACCTCCAGGGGCGGCTCCTCCTCCACGCCGCCCTCCAGGGAGGCCCGGTAGTCCGCGACCGCCTCGCCGACCATGCGCACGTACAGGTCGAAGCCGACGCCCGCGATGTGGCCGGACTGCTCGCCGCCCAGCAGGTTGCCTGCGCCCCGGATCTCCAGGTCCTTCATCGCCACGTACATGCCCGCGCCCATCTCCGTGTGCTGGGCGATGGTCGCCAGGCGCTCGTGGGCGGTCTCCGTCAGGGGCTTCTCCGGGGGGTACAGGAAGTAGGCGTAGCCCCGCTCGCGGCCACGGCCCACCCGGCCGCGCAGCTGGTGCAGCTGGGACAGGCCGAAGTTGTCGCCGCGCTCCACGATCAGGGTGTTGGCATTGGAGATGTCGATGCCGGACTCGACGATCGTGGTCGACACCAGTACGTCGAACTTCTTCTCCCAGAAGTCGACGACCACCTGCTCCAGCGCCTGCTCGGACATCTGGCCGTGGGCCGTGGCGATCCGTGCCTCGGGGACGATCTCGCGCAGGCGGGCGGCGGCGCGGTCGATCGACTCGACCCTGTTGTGGATGTAGAAGACCTGGCCCTCGCGCAGCAGTTCGCGGCGGATCGCGGCGCCGATCTGCTTCTCCTCGTACGGGCCGACGAAGGTCAGGACCGGGTGGCGCTCCTCGGGGGGCGTGGTGATCGTGGACATCTCGCGGATGCCCGTGACCGCCATCTCCAGGGTTCTGGGGATCGGGGTGGCCGACATCGTCAGTACGTCGACGTTCGCGCGCAGCTTCTTCAGCTGCTCCTTGTGTTCGACACCGAAGCGCTGCTCCTCGTCGACGATGACCAGGCCCAGGTCCTTGAACTTGGTCTCCGACGAGAACAGCCGGTGCGTGCCGATGACGATGTCCACCGAGCCCTCGCGCAGGCCCTCCAGGACCGCCTTGGCCTCGCTGTCGGTCTGGAAGCGGGACAGGGCCCGGGTGTTCACCGGGAACTGCGAGTAGCGCTCGGAGAACGTCCCGAAGTGCTGCTGGACGAGGAGGGTCGTCGGCACCAGTACCGCCACCTGCTTGCCGTCCTGCACCGCCTTGAAGGCGGCCCGCACCGCGATCTCCGTCTTGCCGTAACCGACGTCGCCGCAGATCAGACGGTCCATCGGGACCGACTTCTCCATGTCCTCCTTGACCTCGGCGATGGTCGTCAGCTGGTCCGGGGTCTCTGCGTACGGGAAGGCGTCCTCCAGCTCGCGCTGCCAGGGGGTGTCCGAGCCGAACGCATGGCCGGGCGCCGCCATGCGCGCGCTGTAGAGCTTGATCAGGTCGGCGGCGATCTCCTTGACGGCCTTCTTGGCGCGCGCCTTGGTCTTCGTCCAGTCGGCGCCGCCCAGGCGGTGCAGCGTCGGGGCCTCGCCTCCGACGTACTTGGTGATCTGCTCCAGCTGGTCCGTCGGGATGTACAGCCGGTCGCCGGGCTGGCCGCGCTTGGCGGGGGCGTACTCGACGACGAGGTACTCGCGTGTGGCGCCCTGGACGGTGCGCTGCACCATCTCGATGTAGCGGCCTACGCCGTGCTGCTCGTGGACGATGTAGTCGCCCGTCTCCAGGGTGAGCGGGTCGATGGTCTTGCGGCGGCGCGCGGGCATCCGGGCGCCGTCCTTGCCGGCCGCCTTCTGCCCGGACAGGTCGGTCTCGGTCAGGACGGCCAGCTTCAGGGCCGGGTCCACGAAGCCGTAGTCGATCGAGCCGCAGGCGACATGGACGAGCGACGGGGAGATCTCCCCCAGGTCGGCCTCCAGGCGCGCCGCCACGCCCTCGCCGCCGAGCACCTCGACCGTGCGGGCCGCCGGGCCGTGGCCCTCGGTCACGAAGACCGTGCGCCAGCCGTCGGCGAGCCAGCCCTTGGTGTCGGCGAGGGCCTTCGCGGTGTCACCGCGGTAGCTCTCCGGGGCGTGCATGCCGAGCTTGAGGGTGTCCGCGTCGAGTTCTTCGTCGGCCGCGAAGGGGGAGACCGACCACCACATCATCTCCAGCTCGCGCGCGCGGTCGCGTACGTCGGCGATGGACCACAGGGAGGCCGCGCCGACGTCGATGGGCGCCTCGCCACCGCCGGCCGTGGCGGCCCAGGACGCCTGGAGGAACTCCTGCGAGGTGGCCACGAGGTCGGCGGCACGCGTGCGTACCCGTTCCGGGTCGCATACGACGGCCATGGCGCCCTTGGGCAGGACGTCGAGCAGCAGCTCCATGTCGTCGACCAGGACGGGGGCGAGGGACTCCATGCCTTCGACGGCGATGCCTTCGGCGATCTTGCCGAGCAGTTCGCCGAGCTCCGGGTGCTGCTCGGCGAGGGCACGCGCGCGTGCGCGTACGTCGTCGGTGAGCAGCAGCTCGCGGCAGGGCGGGGCCCACAGGCCGTGCTCGGCGACTTCGAGGGAGCGCTGGTCGGCGACCTTGAAGTAGCGGATCTCCTCGACGTCGTCGCCCCAGAACTCGACGCGCAGGGGGTGTTCCTCGGTGGGCGGGAAGACGTCAAGGATGCCGCCTCGTACGGCGAACTCGCCGCGCTTCTCCACGAGCTCCACGCGCGCGTAGGCGGCGGCTGCGAGGGCGTCCACGATGGCGTTGAGGTCGGCGGTCTGCCCGGTCCTCAGTGCCACCGGTTCCAGCTCGCCGAGGCCCTTGACCTGGGGCTGGAGGACCGAGCGGACCGGCGCCACGACGACGGAGACCGGGCCGGTCCCGGGGTCGTCGGCGCTGGGGTGGGCGAGGCGGCGCAGGACGGCGAGGCGGCGGCCCACGGTGTCACTGCGGGGGCTGAGTCTCTCGTGCGGGAGGGTCTCCCAGGACGGGTACTCCACGATGCCCTGCGCGGGGAGGAGGGAGCGCAGCGCTGCCGCCAGGTCCTCGGCCTCCCGGCCGGTCGCCGTCACCGCGAGAACGGGGCGGTCGCTTTCCCGGGCGAGGGCTGCGATGGCGAACGGGCGGGCCGCCGGGGGGCCCACCAGGTCGACGTGCATGCGGTTGCCGTCCGCGGCTGCCCTGGTCGCTTCCGCGAGGGCGGTGTCCTTGACTACGGCGTCGAGCAGACCGTGCAGACTCATTCGGGGCGCTTTCCGTCCGGGGTGGCAACACGAAGGGCCCGACACGTCGTACGGGCCGGGGGTTCCAGCGTACGTCGCCGCGCGGGCGGGCGCGGGGGCTGTGGATAACGTCCGTTCTCCCGCGCTCGGTGTGTGTCCGGAGGGCGTCCGCCGGGCGCTCGGAGTGCGTCCCGTGGACAGTCCGGTGGGCGTTCGCCGCCGCTTGGTCCCGTCGAGTCCCGTCGAAGCCGTCGGAGCCGTGGCGGCCACAGCCGGCCACAGGCTGCCGCAGGGCAAGGACGGCCATGGTTCCGGACACACTCCCCCGGCAAGTCAAGGCCATGCATGTACACCGCGTAAGGTCCCCTCATGCCCACGCCCGCTCCCTCCGCGACGCCGAACACGTCCTCCGAGCCCCACATACCGGCGGCCGACGCGCCCTCGGCGGGGCAGAAGCGGTCCGATCCCGGGCGGTGGGACCCCTGGCTGCTCTCCGCCGTCATGTTCGTCGGCTACGCGATCGTGTCCGTCGGGCGCTACCGGCACCTGGGGCAGCGCTCCTGGGATCTCGGGATCTTCGAGCAGGTCATCCGCTCCTATGCGCATCTCCAGGCGCCGATCGCCGATCTCAAGGGCCCCGGGTTCAACATTCTCGGCGATCACTTCAGCCCGGTGACCGCCCTCCTCGCGCCGCTGTACCGGGTCTTCCCTTCGCCGGTCACCCTGCTCGTCGCCCAGGCGGCGCTCTTCGCCCTCTCCGCCGTGCCCGTCACCCGCGCCGCGGCCCGGCTGCTCGGGCGGCCTCGCGGGCTCGCGATCGGCGTGGCGTACGGGCTGTCCTGGGGGATGCAGCAGGCCGTCGACTTCGATTTCCACGAGATCTGCTTCGCCGTACCGATCATCGCCTTCAGCCTGGAGGCGCTGCTCGCCCGGCGCTGGCGCGCCGCCCTTGTGTGGGCGCTCACGCTCGTCCTCGTGAAGGAGGACCTGGGGGTGACGCTCGCCGCCATCGCCCTGGTCGTCGCTCTGCGGGCCCGGCGCGATTCCCCGCTCGCGGCCCGGTACGCGCTCGGCGTCGCCGTCTTCGGCGTCGTGGCCGTCGCGGTCACCCTCCTGCTGGTCATACCGAGCTTCAACACCGCCGGCACCTACGACTACTGGAACAAGGTGAACGAGTCGGGCGGCGGCGGCCCCTTCGACGGCCTCGACACCAAGCTCCGCACCCTCGGCTGGCTGCTCATCCCGACCAGTGGACTGCTCGCCCTGCGGTCCCCGCTCCTGTTCATCGCCCTGCCCACCCTCGGGTGGCGCTTCGTGTCGTCCTATCCGCAGTACTGGGGGACGGACTGGCACTACAACGCCGTACTGATGCCCGTCGTCACCCTCGCCCTCGTCGACGCGCTCGACCACGCCCGCCGGAGCCCTCGCGCCCGGCTGCGGGCGTACGGGAACCATCTGCCGGCCGCCGTCGCCGCCGCGGCTCTCGCCTTGACGACCGCGCAGCCCCTCGCCGCGCTGACCGAGAGCGAGATCTACCGCAAGCCCGCGCGCGTGAGCGCTGTCGAGCGGCTGCTGGAGCGCGTCCCGGACGGGGCCTCGGTCGAGGCGAACATCGCTCCGATCAGCCGCCTCACCTCGCGCTGCCGGGTCTTCTGGGTCAGCAACGCCCGCGGTGTCGAGCCCGACTACATCGCCCTGGACAACTCCCGCAAGCGCTACCGGGACGTCGAGGCCTACGCCCGGACCCTGCACCCCGACGCCCGGTACGCCGTCACGGGCACCGCCTACGGAGTCGTACTCCTGAAACGGCAGACCTGACGCGCACGCAGGTCGCCGGACACGCGGGCCCGGGCGGAGTGTGGAACTCCGCCCGGGCCCTTCCCCGTTTCCCCGTTGCCCCGTTGTTTTCGAGTGTCGTTGCCTCCTGCCTCCCGTGCGCCCCCCGCGGTGGCCACCGCGACCCCCGTCCGCGGCGGCCACCGGGCCTGTCCCTGCCCGCGGTCGCTACTCCGTCGCGATCGCGTTCAGTACGTTCATCCGGCCCGCCCTGAACGCCGGCACCAGGGCCGCGAACAGGCCCACGAAGGCCGAGCCGATGAAGACGCCGATGATCGTCGGCCAGGGGATGTCGAGGACGTTCAGGCCCTCCAGGGCGAGCAGTTGCTGTGCCGTCGCGCCCCAGCCCATCCCGAGCCCGAGGCCCAGCAGGGCGCCGAAGAGGGCGATGACCACCGACTCCATGCGGATCATGCGGCGCAGTTGGCGGCGGGAGAGGCCGATGGCCCGCATCAGGCCGATCTCCCGGGTGCGCTCCACCACGGACAGGGCCAGGGTGTTCACCACGCCCAGCACCGCGACGATGATCGCCAGGGCCAGCAGTCCGTAGACCATGTTCAGGAGCTGTCCGACCTGGTCCTTCAGCTCCTCCTTGTAGTCGGTCTGGTCGCGGACCTGGTACTGCGGATAGTCGTCGAGCGACTTCTTCAGGGCCGCGTACGCCGCCTCCTCCTGGCCTTCCTTCGCCTTGCCGAACATGATCACGTTCTGCGGGATCCGGTCGGCGGGCAGGTACTTCTGGAGCGTCGCGATGCTCATGTAGCGAGCGCCCTGGTCGATGGAGGTCTCGTCGTCCGTGATGGCCGCGACCTTCAGCTTCGCCGTCTCGCCGCCCTCGAAGGCGACGGTGATGGTGTCACCGACGTGCACGCCGTGCTCCTTGGCGTAGTCGGAGCCGACCGACATGGCGTCCTCGCCGTACGCGGCGGACAGCGTGCCTTCCGTGGTCGTCCGGCGCAGGTCCTCGGCGTACGTCGGGTCGGCGGCCGTGAGCCCGGAGTCGTCCTTCTTACCGTCCGGCGAGGTCAGGGTGGCGTTGATCTCCTTGTAGCGGGTGACGTGGGCGAGACCGGGCGTCTGCTGCATGGCCTTCTCGGCCTGCGCCACGATCCGCTGCTGCTGGGCCATGACGATGTAGTCCGCGCCCACCGACTTGTCCAGCTCGCTCGTGGCCGAGGCGACCATCGAGGAGCCGACCACCGACAGACAGGCCACCAGTGCGAGGCCGATCATCAGCGCGGCGCCGGTCGCGCCGGTCCGGCGCGGGTTGCGCAAGGCGTTGCGCTCGGCCATGCGGCCCACGGGTCCGAACGCCCGCAGCAGCACCGCGCTGAGCACCCGGACCACGGCGCCCGCGAGGAGCGGACCGATGACGACGAAGCCGATCAGGGACAGCACCACTCCGCCGCCGAGCATCAACGCGCCGTCGCTCGCCTTGTCGGCGGTGGCCGCGGCGTAGAGGGCGAAGACGCCCGCGCCGGTCAGCACCAGACCGATCAGGCCGCGTATCCAGCCGGCCTTGCCGTCGGCCGGCGTACCGGCGTCGCGCAAGGCGGCCATCGGGGAGACCTTGCCGGCGCGGCGGGCCGGCAGGTAGGCGGCCAGCACCGTCACCACGACGCCCAGGATCAGGCCGACGACCGGGGTGGTCACCTTCACCGTGAGGTCTTCGGTGGAGAGGGTCATACCGGCCATCGACATGAGCTTCATCAGGCCGACCGCGATACCGACACCGGCGCCCACGCCCAGCACGGAGCCGACGAAGCCGAGCAGCAGCGCCTCGACCAGCACGGAACGGTTGACCTGCCGGCGCGAGGAGCCGATGGCCCGCATGAGGCCGATCTCGCGGGTGCGCTGGGCGACCAGCATCGAGAAGGTGTTGATGATCAGGAAGATGCCCACCAGGAACGCGATCCCGGCGAAGCCGAGCATGGCGTACTTGATGATGTCCATGAACTCGCCGACGTCCTTGCGGTTCTCGTCGGCGGCCTCCTCGGCCGTCTGGATCTTGTACGAACCGTCCAGGGACTGGGCGACGGCCTGCTTGAGCTTCGCGTCGCTCACGCCGTCCGCCGCGGTGACGGAGACCTGGGTGAAGCGGCCGGTGGCGCCGAGCAGGGTGCGCTGGGCGGTCTCGGTGTCGAAGTAGACGACGGCGGCGCCCGGGTTGGTCACCTTCCAGGAGGCGATGCCGACGATCCGCGCGCGGATGTCGCCGGTGGCGGCGATGGTGCGCAGTTCGTCACCGAGCTTCAGGTCGTGCTTGTCGGCGGTGTCCGAGTCGACCATGACCTCGGTGGGCCCGCGCGGGGCGTGACCCGAGGTGATCTCCATGGACTTCAGGTCGTTCTTGGTCCAGTTGCCGGCGATGGTGGGGGCGCCGGTGGTGGAACCCATGTTCTTGTTCTCGGAGTTGACGACGGTCACGTTCATCGAACCGACCGAGCCCTCCGCCGCCTCGACCCCGTCGACGGCCGCGACCTTCTCGACCGTCGAGGCCGGCAGCGAGGCCGGCCGCCCGGTGCCCGCGCCGTCGTCCTCGTCACCGGACTCCTTCGGGCTGACCGTGACGTCGGAGGAGGTGACCGCGAAGAGCTTGTCGAAGGTGGTGTTCATCGTGTCGGTGAACACGAGCGTCCCGGACACGAAGGCCACGGACAGCAGCACCGCCACGGCCGACAGGGCCATACGCCCCTTGTGCGCGAAGAAGTTGCGCAGGGAGGTCTTCACGACGGTCATGACGTGCGCCCCCGGGCGTCGAAGTCCTTCATGCGGTCCAGGACGGCGTCGGCCGTCGGCTTGTACATCTCGTCGACGATGCGCCCGTCGGCGAGGTACAGCACCCGGTCCGCGTACGAGGCGGCGACGGGGTCGTGGGTGACCATCACGATGGTCTGCCCGAGTTCGTCGACGGACCGGCGCAGGAAGCCGAGGACTTCGGCGCCGGCACGGGAGTCGAGGTTTCCGGTGGGCTCGTCACCGAAGATGATCTCCGGCCGGGCGGCGAGGGCGCGGGCGACCGCGACGCGCTGCTGCTGGCCGCCGGAGAGCTGGGTGGGCCGGTGCTTGAGCCGGTCGGACAGGCCCACGGTGTCGACGACCCGCGCGAGCCACGTCTTGTCGGGCTTGCGGCCGGCGATGTCCATCGGCAGCGTGATGTTCTCCAGCGCGTTGAGCGTCGGAAGCAGGTTGAACGCCTGGAAGATGAAGCCGATCCGGTCCCGGCGCAGCTGGGTGAGCTTCTTGTCCTTGAGCCCGGTGATCTCGGTCTCGTCGAGATGGATCTGGCCACTGGTGACGGTGTCGAGTCCGGCGAGGCAGTGCATCAGGGTGGACTTGCCGGACCCGGAGGGGCCCATGATCGCGGTGAACTGGCCCCGCGCGATGTCCACATCCACATGGTCGAGGGCGACGACCCGGGTCTCCCCCGACCCGTATGCCTTGACGACCTGCCGCGCCCGCGCGGCAACGGCCGTACGCCCTCCAGTACCCCCGTGCCTGGGAATGGTCACAGCCGATGTCACGGTATGTCTCCTATGGCGGTCATCAAATGAGTCACGAGATCTGGTTACGACGATCAGTCTCGCGTCGGGAGGAGGTGCTGCGCGCTGGTGCACAGCCCCCTCTTGTGCGGGGGAAAACCCCACCCCCACGGGTTTGGTCAGCCCGCCCCCCAGCGGCGTGAAGCCAGATTAAGGACGGCCCCCGTGCCGTCTCGTCCTCCGGCGGTACCAACCCTCCCCGAGACGTAGTACGGAGGTCCCCCTAAGGGCTGTCCACCCTCCGGCGGAGCGCGTCTCGGGGTCACCTCCACCCTGAGACCCATCAAGGCTCCACCCTCCCGCAACGTCAGGGTCAAGTGGGAAGCTGATGCGCGGCAGATAGGTGCAAGGGGAAAGCAAAAAAGGAGAGAGAACCGGTGGGCAGTACGAGTCCCGCGCTACCTGACACCGCACAGCGCACCGGAACCGACAGGCGGACGGCCGTGGTAGCGGCCCTGATGCTCGCGATGGCGCTGGCCGCGCTCGACTCCACCATCGTCTCCACGGCCGTACCGCAGATCGTCGGCGACCTCGGCGGCTTCTCCGTCTTCTCCTGGCTGTTCTCCGGCTATCTGCTGGCCGTGACGGTGACCCTGCCGGTCTACGGCAAGCTCTCCGACACCTTCGGCCGCAAGCCGGTGCTGATCGCGGGTGCGGCGGTGTTCCTGCTGGGCTCGCTGCTGTGCGCACTGGCCTGGAACATGGGGGCGCTGATCGCGTTCCGGATCGTGCAGGGGCTGGGCGGCGGGGCCCTTCAGGGGACGGTGCAGACACTCGCCGCCGACCTCTACCCACTCCGGGAACGCCCGAAGATACAGGCCAAGTTGTCCACGGTGTGGGCCGTGTCCGCGGTGGCCGGGCCGGGGTTGGGCGGGGTCCTGGCGGCGTACGCGGACTGGCGCTGGATCTTCCTGATCAACCTGCCGATCGGGGCGGTGGCGCTGTGGCTGATCGTGCGCCACCTGCACGAGCCGCAGCGCGCCCCCGGCCCGGACGGGGCGTCCACGCGCGCGCGGATCGACTGGGCGGGCGCGCTGGCGGTGTTCGCGTGCGGAGGTGTCCTGCTGACCGCGCTGGTGCAGGGCGGGGTGGCCTGGCCGTGGCTGTCGAGACCGTCGATCGCCCTGTTCGGCGCGGGTCTCGCGCTGGCGGCCGTCGTGGTGCTCGTGGAGCGCCGCGCGGCCGAGCCGATCATCCCGGGCTGGGTGTGGCGCCGCCGGACGATCGCCGCGGTCAATCTGGCGCTCGGCGCGCTGGGGCTGCTGATGGTGGCGCCGACGGTGTTCCTGCCGACGTACGCCCAGTCGGTCCTCGGACTCGCCCCGGTGGCGGCCGGATTCGTGCTGTCCGTCTGGACGTTGAGCTGGCCGGTGTCGGCGGCGTTCAGCCAGCACGTGTACCGCAGGATCGGGTTCCGCAACACGGCGATGCTGGGGATCGGGGCGGCGTCACTGATCCTGCTGGCGTTCCCGTTCCTGCCGTATCCCGGGGCGGCCTGGCAGCCCACACTGCTGATGCTGCTGCTGGGGGCCGCGCTGGGGCTGTTCCAACTGCCGCTGATCGTGGGCGTGCAGTCGACCGTCGGCTGGTCGGAGCGGGGCACGACGACGGCCTCGGTGCTTTTTTGCCGGCAGACGGGCCAGACGGTGGGCGCGGCGGTGTTCGGCGCGGTGGCCAACGGTGTACTGGCCGCACGGCTGGGCGGCGCGAGCGACCTGGACTCGGTGACGCGCGCGCTGGATTCGGGCGGCACGGCACCGGAGGCCACGAGACGGGCCATCGCGGACGCCGTGCACGCCGTGTACTTCGGGGCGGCGGGCGCGGCGGCGCTCGCCTTCCTGGTGCTGTTGCTGCTGGCGCCGAGGCGGTTCCCGGTGCTGAAGGAGGACGCCGCCGGGGAACAGCCGGGGACCAAGGGGGCCTGACAGGCGGTGACCACTCGGGCTGCCGGCACGAAGACGAGCGAGCTCGATTCCGCCGCGCCGGTTGCCTCACCCCACCCTGACGCGCGCGGCGACCGGCAGATGGTCGCTTCCGGTGGCGGCCAGGGCACGGATGTGACAGACGCGCGCCGAACGGGCCATGACCTGGTCGATCCTGGCCAGCGGCAGGGCAGCGGGGAAACTGAACGCGAAACCCCGCTCCGCCACGTTCATCCGTGAGGTGAGCGGGGCCAGCCCGCGGTCGTCGACCGTGCCGTTGAGGTCGCCCAGCAGAATCACCCTTCTCGACTCCTCCCCGGCCACCGCCCGGCCCAGCAGCCCGGCGCTCTCGTCACGCCATGCGGACGCGAGGCCGCCCGCCCGCACCCGGACCGAGGGCAGGTGCGCGACAAAGGCCACGAGGTCGCCGTACGGCGTCCGGACCGCGGCCCGCAGCCCACGCCGCCAGTCCCCCGTGATCCCCCGGGGTTTGATGTCCACCGCGCGGACACCGGTGAGCGGATGCTTCGACCAGAGGCCGACGGTCCCCCGCACGGCGTGGTACGGAAACTCCCGGCCGAGCGCCTTCTCGAACGCCGGCAGCGTCCGCGGCACGAGCTCCTCCAGCGCGATGAGATCGGGCCGGACCGCGGCCAGGGCACGGGCCGTGCCCGCCGGATCGTCGTTCTCGTCGCTGACGTTGTGCTGCACGACGACCAGCTCCCCCGCACCCGGCTCCGGCGGCGCGGGCAGCAGCAGCCCGCCGAAGAGGTACGTCCAGGCCGCCACCGGCAGCAGCAGCGCGAGGAGCGCGACGGCCGAACGACGCAGCAGGGCGAGGCCGAAGAGCACGACGACGACCGCGCCGAGCCAGGGCAGGAACGCCTCCAGCAGACTGCCCGCCCGCCCCACGGAGTTGGGCACGGCCCGATGGAACGCCAGCAATCCGGCGGTCAGCACGGCGAGCGCGGCGAGCACGCGCCCCCGCGTCGCCCACCGCATCGCTGCCGCTGCCGCCTTCGACGTCACACCGACCAAGACGATCTACGGGTAAAAACAGTTTCCGCCCGCCCCAGGGCTGTCCTTATCCTGCGCCCATGGTGAAGCTGGAGCGGCTACGACCCGATCACGCGGACGCCCTGCTGGCCTTCGAGCGGGAGAACCGGGAGTACTTCGCCCGCTCGATTCCGGACCGCGGGGACGCCTACTTCACCGAATTCGCCGCCCGGCACAAGGCGTTGCTGACCGAGCAGGAGGCCGGCGTCTGCCACTTCCACCTGGTGCTGGACGATGAGGGACGCCTGGTCGGCCGGGTGAACCTGATCGACGTGGCCGACGGGTCGGCCGAGCTGGGCTACCGGATCGGGCAACGCGCGGCGGGCAAGGGCGTCGCCACGGCGGCGGTCGCGGAGGTGTGCCGGGTAGCCGGGACGGCGTACGCGCTGACGTCCCTGGTCGCCGTCACCACCTCGGACAACGCCGCCTCCCGGACCGTCCTGGAACGGAACGCCTTCACGCTCGCGTCGGAGACGGTCGTGGGCGGGCGGCCCGGAGTGCGCTACCGCCGCTCACATCTGGGGCATTGACAGGGTGGAAAGCGGCCCGCGAGGTCGAAGGGGGTCTCCTTCCGGGAGGGCTGGTACGTCACTGTGGGTCCCCATGTCCGGCCGCTGTCGCGTGAGACGCGGAGGGTGAGGGAAGGGCCGGGCAGCCCTTCGTACGGGTCTTTCTGCTGGTCCACGTGTTCCACACCGTCTCCCTTTCACTTTCCGTACTGACTCATACACACAGTGACGTCACTCTGGGTACGCTCGGAAGGTGCCTCAGCGTGACAACGGCGTCTGCACGGAGGGGAGTTGCACGGGTGGCGATCGAGGACAATCCGCGTTCGCGGGAGCAGTACGGGGCTGAGCTGAAGCGGAGGCGGGAGGCTGCGGGGCTGACACAGGAGCAGTTGAGTCAGCGGGCTGTGATGTCTCGGACGCATATTGCGCATATCGAGGCAGGGAGGCGGAGGCCGGATCCAGATGACGCGAGCCGGCTCGATCACGTGCTGGGAGCGGATGGATTCTTCGTGCGGTTCCTGCCGACGCTGGACGGCAAAAAGGTCGCCGAACACTTCGCGGAGGCAGCGGAGCTGGAGCGACAGGCAATCGCCATCAAGCAGTACGCAGTAACTTTGGTGCCCGGCTTCCTCCAGACGCCCGAATACGCGCGCGAGGTGCTCGGTTCGGGGCATCCCGCCAAGAGCGACGAGAAGAGGGACAGCCTCCTCGCCACGCGCCTCGAGCGGGCTCGCGTGCTGGAGACCTTCGACTCTCCCGAGGTGACCCTGCTGTTGGGTGAGGCGGTTCTGCGTCAAGTCATCGGCGGTGCGCAGGTCATGTGCGAACAGCTGCGTCACATTCTGGAGTTGGGTGAAGTGCGGCGCATCAGGGTGCATGTCCTCCCCTTTGCTGTAGGCGCCCATGCCCTCCTCGAAGGCCCGCTCAAGCTCATGCGCCTCGCGGAACTACCGCCCGTCGCCTATGTCGAAGGCTTGAAATCCGGCCGAATCTGGGAGCTCCAGTCCACTGTGCGCCAGTTGGAAGACGTCTACGATCACGCATTGGGCGACGCCTTGTCGCACCGTGAGTCCCTGGCACTGATCAGGTCGATCGCGGAGGATTACGACTATGAAGCGCAGCGAGACCAGCGTTCCTGACGCATCGGTACAGACGGGCTGGCGCAAGTCGAGCTATAGCGGGGAGAGCGGCGGCGACTGCCTGGAGGTCCACGACTCCCCCCGCCCCGCCCGCATCCCCGTCCGGGACAGCAAGAACCCCACCGGCCCGGTGATCGTCTTCGCGGCCTCCGCCTGGTCGGCCTTCGTCGCCGCGGTTCGTTAGTTCGCGCCCTCCTCGAAGGCGTTGTGCAGGTCGTCGAAGAGGCGAGGATCGCAAGGCGCCAGTCGTGTCGTCTTCGCTACGTGCACGATCCGCTCGGCGAGTTGTCGGACCACCCGGTCGAACCGGTCTGTCTTGTTCGACTCCATCAGACCCAGCAGTCCCCTGTCGACGTACAGGGGGCCGAGTTCGGAGTCGGTGTACTGGAGCCCCCAGCTGACCGACGGCAGATGCCTGGGCGCTGTGGGCATCCAGAGCACGGGCACGATCGCCGAGCCCGTGTGCCGACGGATTTGCCGGTCCCGCTGCTGGCGCCGGTCGAAGGCGTCCCATTCCATGCCGCACCATTCGCTTCGGAAGTAGCGTGGCGAGTACAGGGGGACGAACACCTGCGCTCGGGCCAGCGCCTGCTTCATCTCCCTTTCCCAGTCTGCGCCCGGCAGCACCGCACCAAAGAAGCCGAGCCCCTCCTGCGGGGTGTCGGTCAGCTCCGCGAGGTGCCGGGTCAGCTCTGTGTAGAGGCGGTGCACGTAGTAGTCGGGACCGGAGCGGAGCGCAGGCGTGTGGGCGTAGCTCAGATAGAAGAGCGGGCCGTTGCTCGGCTTTCGGTCATGAGCCCGGGCCGCACGCGGACGTACCTGCGCGAGGAACCGGTCGACGAGTGCCGGCGTGATGGTCAGCTTCGTCGTGTGATCGCCGCGTTGCACGAACATGGAGCACAGCTGTCCGTCCACATCGATCAGTACCGTACCGGCTGTCCTCCGATACACCGGCGAGGAGGCGAGGTCCACCGCGGCCGACGGTTTCGAGCGGCGCTCGGGCTCGTGCCACATGACGACCAACTCTCGCTCTCCCGCTGGAGCGACCGGCACCGCCTGTAGCGCAGGCTCGTCGGTCCGCACCATGACCAGTCCCGGAGCTTCACTGCGCATCGCCATGTGTCGCACACGAAACGTCCGACCATCCCGGCAGTGGACCTCGACCCCCTGGACCGTGCCGGTGCCGTAGTCGCAGTCGCTGATGAGCACGGCGTCGGGCTGTACGGCGACACCGGTGCCGGCGAACTTGCCGTCGTGGGTGACCCAGACGAGTGACCGCAGAACCCGATCCAGCCCCGGACCGCCCATCAGTCTCTCCAGCGCGAGACTGCCGACGGGCCGCCCTCGCGCCGCGACAACCGAGGCCCAGTCCGCCAGGGCCCACATCTGGGGGCCCCCGATGTCGACGAGATCGGCCAGCTCCTCGGTCCGCTTCCATGTCTTGCCGCGCTGGGCCTCGATCATCTCGGCGAGGTACCGCACGGCCGACTCACGGTCGGGGTGTTCGAGGCGTAGCCCGTACGCCCTCACCGGCCATCGTGCCTCCGGAGTGAGGGTCACCAGCAGACTGCCGCTTCCCTCAGGCGGTCGGCACAGCTTTCCCCATTCGGCCGGATCGTCGGGGTGCGGAGCGAAGGTTTGCGGGGTGACGTCGTCGTAGATCAGCAGCCAGCGGGGATGGGCGATGAGGTAGTCACGCAGCCTGGTCAGGCGTCGGGCGGGGAAGGCTCCGGGCTCCTCTTCGGCAGGGGGGATTCCGAGGTCGTCGGCGAGCGCAATGAGGTCGTTCAGCAACGTTTCGCGGCTGCGCGCGCGGATCCATCGAACCAGGCTGAACTCCGAGGCCATTTCCTGGGCGCAGTCGGCCACAAGTGCGGTCTTGCCGACGGCCGGGGGTCCCTTGACCACCCATGTGCGCGGCGTCCTGTCAGGGTGCGGCTCGCTGAGGGCACGGAGCAGTTCCCGTGCCTCACCACGGCGGACGTAGAACGGCGGTAGTTCGGGCACCCGGCTCGGCACGCGCGCCCCGGGCCGCCTCGACGCCACATCACCGTCGCCCCCCACCGTCGTGCGCAACGGCTTCGCGAGGAAGGCCGGCCCGTCGTGCTGGTCCCTCCCCCAGGACCACGAGAACCGCAGACGCCTCCGCTCCCGCCGCCGTCTCATCTCTTCCTCGGGACCCCTCGGAGCCCCTTCTCCCGTCCCGTCCGCCCCCACCCGCCCCCGCGTCAGCTTCGCCGCCACATCCCGGTAGTCCCCGCCGACCCTCTCGATGACGGCCACCGCGACATCCGCGAACGCCCGGCTTCCTTCCGGCAGTTCCAGGCCGTCCAGCGTGCCGTCCCCCGCGGCGGCGATCAGCGCGCCGAAGTCGGTCACCCCGCCGAACGTCGCCGCCACCCGTTCGCTCACGCCGTCGACGACCCGCTCCAGCACGCGCAGCGACTCCGTGCGGGTCATCCGGTCCAGCAACGCGTCGCGCACGCCGGCGCGGAAGTCGTACAGCACGCCGTCGGGGTCCTCACCGGGCTTGGCGGGAGTGCGGCGGACCAGGAGGCCGGACAGGAGGATCTCGGCGAGGTGCATCGGGGTGGAGGCGGGGAGCATGGTGCGCTGGACCAGCCGCATCACGGGCAGGCTGAGCGGGGCCGCGGCCAGCAGCCGCAGCAGCGCGAACGCCTCCGGCGAGTAGCCCTCCTCGAAGCGTCCGACCAACGCCCCGGCGGTGCCCGACTCATCCACCGAGACCGCCGGGCCCGGCCGTTCCACGACCGTCAGCGGTACGGCACTCAGCGGCACCCAGTCCGTCGTACGACCGGAGACCAGCCGTGCCCACGGCGCCAGCCAGCCCTCGGAGAGCTCCAGGGCCGGCAGCCAGCGGATCCGCGCCCGGTCCGGCGCTCCTGCTCGCCCCCGCGCGATACCCGGCAGTGGCCGCGACGACCGCACGTCGAGCGCGGCCCGTTCGGTCTCCGTGCCCCGCGCCCGCACGGGTACGGCACACAGCGCCGTGCGGTGCCACAGCCGGCCGGGCAGCACCTGGAGCGCGGCGACGGGGCGTTGCGCGGACCAGTCGGCGAGGGCGTCGGGCAGCGCCTCGCCGTACCAGGCCGGACCCACCCCGTCGGTCAGGACCAGTACCGCGCGGCGCCCGGCGGGGTCGGCGAGGGACTGCTTCCAGTGCCGGGTGGGCGAGGCCGCCTGTGCGCCCCGCCGGAACGGCGCGAGCGTCGGCTCCGCCTCGTCCGTGTTCAGCGCCCATGCGCGGACGTCGGCGAAGGCGCCGTGCCGGGCGAGCAGGGTGCGCAGTTCGTCGGCCAGGCGGTGCCAGACGGTCATCGTCGTGCCGGTATCGATCAACAGGTCGACGGAGAAACGGCGTTCGCGGGCCGGGCGCAGGATCGGCAGGAGCAGACGGGTGTCGCCGGAGGCTGCTGCGGTGGCGTCCACGTCCAGGGTGCGGATGCGGGTGGACGGCACCGTCTGGCGCAGCGGGCGCAGCGCCCGGGTCAGGGCCAGTGAGTCGGTGAGGGCCCGGGGCTGGGCGACGCGGATGGGGTGCGCGGCGCCGGGCCGGGCGGCGGCGTCGGGGCTGCCGGGGAGGTGGAGGCGGGCCGAGGGCGGCTCGGGGTCGGGCCCGGCGGCGGGCGGTTCGTCCGGCGTGGCAGCGGGCGGCGGGGGTTCGTCGGGGGGTGGGGGCGCGGTGGGGTCGGTGCCGTTGCCGAGGAGGGACCAGTCGACGGGGTCGAGGCCGCTGAGCCGGGCGATCCACAGCACGTCGAGTGCGTCACCGGCGTCCGGGCCGCCCCCGGCGCCGAGCAGCCTCGCGAGCTCCTCGCGCAGTACGTCGCCGGGCGCCGTGGGCCCGGCTCCCGCCACCCCGGCCGCGTGCTCGCGGGCACCCGCGCCCACCACCCCGGCCGCCTCCCCACGGGCACCCTCGCCCGCCGGTCCGGCTTCTCCGGCCCCCGGCACGCCGGCCTAGCCTCGATCCAGCGGGCGCAGCAGGTCGTCGCCGAGCAGGGACCGCCCCTCTTCGGTGTCCCACAGCCCGCGTTCCGCCATGAGCAGCGCGTTGAGCAACTGGTCGTTGGCCAGGGTGCCCACCTCCCGCTGCTTGGCCAGGAACTGGGCGATGATCTTGGCCCGTACCTCGGCGGACCCGCTGTTGCCCCCGACGCCCGGCGCACCGAGATGTGCCGCGACCATGCCGGTGAGCTGGTCCTTGTCCGCCGGTCCGATCTCCAGCCGGATGCAGCGGCGCAGGAACGCCATCGGGAACTCGCGCTCCTCGTTGCTGGTCAGCACCACGAACGGGAACTGGGCGCAGGCCACTTCGCCGTCGAAGACGTCCGCCTCCGTACGGTCCGCGGTCGTCACCGTCTGTCTGCCCCTGCCCAGCCGGGCCAGTTCGGGGATGACGAACTCGCCCTCCTCGAAGACGTTCAGCAGATCGTTGGGGAAGTCCATGTCGCTCTTGTCGATCTCGTCGATCAGCAGCACCCTGGGCCGTCTCCACGGCAGCAGTGCCGTCCCGAGCGGCCCCAGGGACAGGTACCTGCCGATGTCCGGCGGCGGGACCGGATCGGCGCCGGGATCGCGGGCGGCGCCTTCCTTGGCCAGCCCGGCGTCGTAGAGGCGGCCGACGGCGTCGTACTCGTACAGCCCGTCCTTCAGCGTCGACCGGCTGGTGATCGCCCAGCGCAGGACGGGGCCCAGCTTCAGCTCGTGGGCGACGGCGTAGGCGAGCGTGGACTTGCCGGTGCCGGGCTTGCCGGTCAGCAGCAGTGGCCGACGCAGGTGCAGGGCGAGGTTGACCAGGTGCTTCTCCCGCAGGCCGACCTGGTAGGCCATGCCCTGGCCCCGGCGGCCGAGGTGGCGGCGGTGGGCGTCGCCGTCGGGGGCCCGCGGGGGTTCCGTCGGCCGTCCGCCGCCGCCGTGCCGGAACGCCCGCCACGGGGGTGCCGCCGGCAGACGGTCGATGCCGTTGTGCGGAGTGCCGGTGCCCTGGTAGACCCACCACGCCTGTGTCTGCGTCATGCTGCTCCTTCGCCGGCGCCGCGGGTGCCGGGCATCTGCTCGTCCTGGCCGGTGGAGACGCAGGTCGGGTCGTCCCACAGCAAGGTGATCTGGTGGTGCACGCTGCCCAGGTCGTCGCGTGGAGCGCGTTTGCGCGCCTCGTGCACGCTGTGCGGAAGCTGGGCCAGCAGAGCGGGCGGCGCGCCGTCGCGCAGCACGTCCAGGAGTGTGCCCGGGTCGCCCGCGTCGCGCCGCCAGACCATCACCGGAACGCCGTCCCACAGCAGCGCGTCCCGTACGGCGTCCCTGATCAGGGCGTCGTCGTGGTCGTACGGTGTGCCGAGGCCCAGGCAGGAGAGGTCGGCATGGTCACGCAGCCAGTCCGCGACCTGAGCGGCTCTGGTCAGCCGGAGGGACGGATATCTGCTGCCCGGGCAGACCCACGGCTTCGTCCCGTCGGTGCCCTCGCCCGTCGTGTCCGGGCCCATCCAGCCGATGCGTCGCAGCGCGTCACCGGGGTGGCAGCCACGGTCGAGCGCTTGCCAGCGGCGCAGCCATTCGTCGTAGACCGTGCTGTCCTTGTACCGGGTCAGCGACCGTACGACGACCTGGCAGGTGTGTCCGAGCCGCACGTCGGCGGAGCCGGTCCACGCCTCGGTGGGATGGCCGAGCAGCGAGTGCGGCAGCAGGAACTCGACACGCTTGCTGACGCCGCGGCCCGCCTGGGCCCACTCCTGCCAGTCCGCGAGGAAGGCGGGCCCGTACAGGTCGATCTCGGCGCCGCTGAACAGCCCCGGCAGGGCCCTGGAACCCCGGTACACCAGCCGGCCACGGCCGTGGCGTTCGTAGTAGAAGCCGCGCAGGGAGTACATACGCCGGGTGTACGGCAGGTCGCTCGGCGGGCCCTCCTCCTCCACCCGTACCTGCACGATGACCTGTCGCTCCGCGCTGGTCTCCGCCGGCGGCGGGGTCAGGGCCTCCGGTTGTGTCACGCAGGACAGCGTCTTCAGGAGTTTCGGCCCGGCCTCCGGATCCTGGGTCAGCAGGCCGAGAAACCGCAGGAGTTGTACGCGGCGGTCGTCAGGGCGGGCCGCCGGCCGCGGGGCGTCGTACAGCTGGAGCAGAACGCGCGCGACGGTTCCGTTCTCCAGCGGAAGGCCGGCGTCCTGGCGTTCGGCGAGGTAACGGAACACGGCGCCGCGGCCGAACCCCTGCGGGCGCTCGCGCAGTTCACCCACGAGCCCGGTCAGGTAGCGAGCCGGCAACGGGCCGCTCGGTGCGGTCACCACCGTGACCAGAAGGTCGAACCACTCGGTACCGATGTCGTCCGGCTCCGCGATCAGCAGGGCGTCTCTCAGTGACTCGAGTGTGTTCGTGCGCCGTGCGGTGCGGACGATGGCGCGCAGATGGTCCCGGGTGACGCGGTGCTCGCCGACGGCATCCCGTAACCGGGGGTCGGTCTCCTGGAGGAGGGCGAGCCGGTCGTCGGCGCTTCGCAGGCGCGGGATGTCGGCCAGTGTCTCCACGAGCAACCGTTCCACGCGCCGGTCCACACGCCGGTCCGCGCCGCCCGGCAGGGTCGGGTCGGTGGCTCGTCGGGCGGGCAGCGCGCTACGCAGCAGACGGCCGAACACTCACTTCTCCGGAAGCACGAGCCCGCAGCGAACGAGGAGGGCGCGCACCTTTTCGACGCCGGTATCGTCCGGCACGATCTCGTCGAGAGCCACATACATCGCCGTGCACGCCGCGTCGGCCAGGTGTGTCGTGCGTCTGATACGGCTGTCCAGCGCGCGCAGATGGGTCCGGGCGTCGTCGGACTCCGGCACCTCGAAGCGGCGGGGAAGGCCCAGGGACTGGCCCATGACCTCCAGCAGTTCGTGCCTCGTGCCGCTGCGGTGCAGTGCCGGGACGTCGAGGAGGGCGCCGACCAGTTCCTTTCGGTCGGGCATGACGAAGGCCGCGGCCGGCGAAACGCGGGGCGCCGCCGGCTTCGGCCTCCCCTTCAGCAGACCGAGCAGACCGAGCAGCTCATCTGCTCCGTCCTCGGTGAACTTGTCGACGGACACCACGGTGTCGGTGTAGGGGCTCAGCCACAGCGGCAGTTCACCGGCCGAGCGACCCGGCAGGACGACCGGCACGATCCGTTCCAGGGCGGCCTCGGCGTCCGCGTAGACGAGGTTCCTCAGCAGCCGGGCCTCCCACTGCACACCCAGCCCCTCACCGGGCCGGGCGTCGCCCTCCGCCCGCCTCTTGTACTCGGGCGAGGCGACGACGATCACGTGCCGGCTGTCCCGGATACCGCGCAGCATCCACAGCGCCCAGTCCTGACGGCGCTCACTGGCAGGCACGTCCAGGTCGGCGGCGACCCCGCGGCCGACCAGGAACTCATGGAACTGCCCGACCTGGGCGATGTGCCTCTCGTCGTCATGGGCGTAGGAGATGAACACCCGCCCCGCTGCCCGCATCCCACCCATGTGGTCTCCCCCTTGCTTCCCGCGCACCACGACGAGTGGATCCATGATGGCTCAACAGGGGCGTGCGGGGGATGTGTTCGTGGAGGTCGACCAGCCGCGTTTCGTGACGGTCGACCAGCCGCGTTCGTGAAGCTCGACCAGACGTGTTCGTGAAGCTCGACCAGACGTGTTCGTGGAGGTCGTCCCTCAGCCCAGCCGTCCGGCCCCGAAGCCCGCGCCCGATCCCCTAGGGCGAGCCCTCAGCGGGACATCCGGGACCGAGCATCCCCGAGCAGGACGCCCCGCACCCCTTCCCGCCGGTCTGCTGGTCTCATGGACCTCGACAGGCGTCTCGACAAGCGCCTCAGCAGGCGTACGGCGATGGCGGCGGGACTGGGCGCGGCGATCACGGTGGCGGGTACGGCGACGCACACCCGCGCGGCCCGGGGCGCCGCTGCGCCGGTGCTCACGATCCCGGGCGAGTCCCCGTCCCGTACGAACATCCCCGTGGCCCGCGACCGCCGCGCCTCCGGCGGCCGTTACCTCGCCCTGTCGACCACCGAGCCGCCCCCGGCGGACACCGGCTGGTACGCCACCTACCGCGTCCGCGTCCCGCGGGCGGGCGTCCACGCGCTGACCGCTGTCGCGACCGCGCCGGTGGAGACCGCGCACACGGAGGCGGTCGGTTCGTATCTTCAGCTGTCGGTCGACGACGGACCGTTCACCGACCTCGCCGGCTCACAGCCCCACTGGTACGCGTCCCGGCCGGCGTGGGGGGATCTGTCCGCACTGGAGCTGGGTGTGTGGGAACTCCGCGGTGGGGAGTGCACGTTCACTGTGCGAGTCGTCGAACCGACGGTCCTTGACAACAGCATCGCGTACGTCCTGTCCCTGGACCATCTCCTCCTGCGCCCCCTGCCCGGCGGACCCGCGCTCCGCGAGGTCTCCGTCCCCCGTCACCGCGCCGGTGAGCCCGCTCACCTGCGTCTGACCCTCCATGGCCGTGCCTCCCGCCCGTACCCCGTTCACTACGCCGTCGTCGACTACTTCGGCCAACGGGCAGCCGGCGGCCGTACGACCATCCCCGCAGGCCGCAGGAGCACCACCGTCGCCCTTCCGGCCGGCCTGCCGCCCGGCCACTACCGCGTCCACACCGACGACGGGACGACCGGCACCTTCGCCCGGCTCCCTGCGCGCCGCGCGGGCATCGACGCGTCCGTCAACCGCTTCGGTGTCAATGTCTGGTCCTCCTCACTGGTGCCACCTGCCCGGCTGGCCGAATTCGCCGCGGCCGTGCGGGACATGGGCGTGGGGTGGATCCGTGACGGTCAGTCCTGGCCGGCCGCGGAGCCCGCGCCCGGTGCGTACGACACCGCGCACCACGACCGGGCCACCCGCACCCTGCGCGCCCACGGTCTCGCCGTCCTGGACGTGCTCTCCCCCGCCCCCGAGTGGGCGATGACCGACGCCTCCCTGCCCCTCCCGGGGGATCTGCGGCACGCGTACCGCTATGCCCGCCGCCTGGCCCTGGCCGGCCCCGAGGCGCTCCAGCTGTCCAACGAACCCGACGTCGACACCACCCGCAGCACCGGCGACGCCCACGCCGCCTTCGTCAAGGCAGCCGCACTCGGCATCAGGGACGCCTGCGCCGAACCGCCCGCTGAACCGCCCGCCGAACCGCCCCTCGTCGTGCTGCCCGGCATCGCCCAGGCCGGCCCCTTCCAGGACCTGATGCTCGCCAACGACGTCGTCCGGTACGCCGACGCCTGGGCCTTCCACGGTTACCCGCACCCGGACGAGCAGCACGATCCCGCGTTCCCCGGCGCGGCGGACGAACAGCACGCGCTCGCCCGGCGGCACGGGGCGGACGCGGTGCCGCTGTGGATGACGGAATGCGGGGCGTTCCAGCAGACCCCGGACGATCTGACACCTCAGCAGGAGGTCGTCCAGGCGCGGTACCTGGTGCGCTCGATGGTGGAGGGGCTGGCCGCCGGGAACGCCCGGCAGTTCTGGTTCGCGGGCCCGCCGCTGCACGACGACGGCGTGTACTTCGGGCTGCTCGGCCGGGACTTCGGCCCCTGCCCGCGTACAGCGCCTTCGCCGCCCTGACCTCGCTGCTGGGCGCGGCCCGGTTCGTGGGGCGCCTGCGGCGGCTGCCGGAGGGTGTCCGCGGGTTCGTGTTCGACGACGGGTGCGGGCGGCGGGTGACCGTCGTATGGGCCGAGGCGCGGGCCGGCGCGGAGGCCGGGGGGCACGGGCGGGTGCGGGTTGCGCTGCCGGGGTCGGCGGGGGTGGCCTACGACATCATGGGACGCCGGATCGGGCAGCGGACCGCGGTGTTCGCCTCGCCGGATCCGGTGTACGTCGTCTCGCGCGCCCCCGCGTCCTCTGCCACTGCGGTCACCCCTCAGAGCCGGGGCGGGCATCGCTCGCGGTGTCCCCTGACCCCCGCCGAACACATCGTCCTCAGTCAGCGTTACGCCGCCCGCAACGCCGCTCACGGCAAGGACGACGGCGACGCGCCACCGCCGTACGGCTACCGCCTGGGCCGTCGCACGCGGATGACGGTCGACGTCTACAACTTCGGCGACTCGGCGCGGCCCGTGACCGTCACGGCGCAGGCGATGGGGGCGGGCTGGACGGTCGGGGCGGTGGGCGGCACGCGGGTGTATGTGCCGGCCGAGGGGTGTGTCGGTGTGGGTTTCGTGGTCGTCGCGGGACGGTCGGCGAAACGGCGCACGGACCAGCGTGTGGCGTTCCGGGCGAGGCTCGACGACGGGGACGAGGTACCGGGCAGCGTGGCGCTGGTTCACCTCAAGTGATCACCGGAAGTAGTGCCGCAATCGCTTGCCGTAGCCCACAGGGGCCCCAAAAGTCCGAGTTAACGCGAGTAACACCCCAGGTCAGACACAGTTTGGTGGAGAAACCGCATACCGACCACTCAGTTTGAGGAAACCCTCGCGTTTTCGCTTACTCCGAAGTAACGTGCGTGGCTCGCCCGCCCCCCACCTCCCTGCGGTCCGCCGCACCGGACCCGAGCCACGCAAGGAGTACGGGATGTCCCCGTCCTACGACTCGTCACCGCCCTACCCATACGGGCCAGGTGACCAGACACCGTCGTACGCCACCTACCCGTGGCAGCCCGCCGCCCCGCCGGAGCCCCCCACACCCCCACGGCACCGGACCCCCGACCACCCGCCCCTCGGGCACCACAGCGACCTGCGGATCCTGCGCACGGCCTACCGGTGGCAGCGGCGGGTGGCGACGCTCACCGCACTCGGCTACTTCACGCTGTTCCTCATCCTGTCCGCCGTCGCGCCCGGATTCATGTCGAGCTCGGTCACCGACGGACTGCCCGCCGGCCTGCTGCTCGCGCTGCTCCAACTCCCCGTCACCTGGCTGGCGATCTGGCTGTACGAGCACACCGCGCGCCGCCACGTCGACCCTCTCGCGGACCGCATCCGCAAGGAGGCCGCGGTGGACGCCAAGCGTGAGGCAGGCAAGAGGGGAACGGAACGATGACGGACTTCAGCTCCGACGCGCAGGCGATGTCCCTGGTCGCCTTCTGCGCCGTGGCCACGATCACGCTGCTGCTGTGCGTGATGACGGGCCCGGACCGGGACGACCTCGACGAGTTCTACACCGGCTACAGCTCCCTGTCGCCCATGCGCAACGGCCTGGCGATCGCGGGCGACTACATCAGCGCGGCGACCGTGCTCGGCACGACCGGCGTGATCGCGCTGTGCGGCTACGACGGCATCGTGCTGGCGCTGAGCACGGCCCTGTCACTGATGCTGCTGATGTTCCTGCTGGCCGAACCGCTGCGCAACGCGGGCCGGTTCACGATGGGCGACGCGCTGGCCCGCCGGATGCCCGGGCGGGGCGTGCGCATCGCGGCCTGCGTGGTGACCCTGGCCGCGCTGATGCCGCTGATGCTGGTGCAGCTGGCCGGTACGGGACAGTTGCTGGCGTTCATCCTGGGCTTCTCGGGCGATTCCTTCCAGACCGGATGCATCGTCGGTCTGGGCGTGCTGATGATCAGCTACGCGGCGATCGGCGGGATGAAGGGCACGGCCCTCATCCAGATCCTGAAGATGGTGATGCTGCTCGGCTCGGGCGCCGTCGTCGCCGTTCTGGTACTGGAGCGGTTCGACTGGGACCCGACCGCGTTGTTCAGTGCGGCGGCGCAGCAGAGCGGGGTCGGCTCGGCGTTCCTGGAGTCGGGGCTGCAGTTCGCGGGCGGACCGTATCCGCGCCTCGACATGATCAGCTCCCAGCTGGCGGTCGTTCTCGGCGGGGCGGTCCTGCCGCACATCACGATGCGCATGTACACCGCGAGCGGAGCGCGTCAGGTAAGGCGTTCGATGTCGTGGGCGGTGTCCAGCGTGGCGGTGTTCGTGCTGGTGATCACGGTGGTCGGCTTCGGCGCGACCGCGCTGATCGGCCGCCAGGTCATCGCCGGGGCGGACCCCCAGGGCAACACGGCGTATCTGCTGGGCTCCAGGGCCGCCTTCGGCGCCGAGGTCTCGACCGCGGAGACCCTGCTCTTCACGGCGGTCACCACGGCCATCTTCCTCACCGTGCTCGCCTCGGTCGCGGGCATGATCCTCGCCTGCGCCAACTCCCTCGCCCATGACGTGTTCGCCACCCGGGTACGGGAGCTGTCCGGACGCCGCGAGATGACGCTGGCACGGCTGTCGGCGCTGGCGGTGGGCGTCCCGGCGATCATTCTGGCGACGATGGTCCAGCACCGCAGCCTGCAACCCCTGGTGACGCTGTCCTTCACGCTGGGCGCCTCGGCGATCGCCCCGGCCCTCGTCTACAGCCTCTTCTGGCGCCGGTACACGAAGACCGGTCTGCTGTGGACGCTGATCGGCGGCACGGTCGTGGTCCTGGCGCTGATGCCGGGCACCAACCTGGTCTCCGGCTCCCCCATCTCGGCCTTCCCCGACGCCGACTTCAACTGGTTCCCGTTCACCACCCCCGGACTCGTGTCGGTCCCGGCCGGCTTCGCCCTCGGGTGGCTGGGCACGGTCCTGTCGGGCCGGGAGAAGACCGAGGAACAGCGGCAGCAGTACGAGGCCGTGGAGGCATGGATTCTGGCGGGGGCGGTGCGCAGGGGGAACTGACGGGGCGGTGACGGGTCGGGCGCGGCGGCCGGAGGTTCGGCCGCCGCGCATGACGGTTCATGCGGCACGCGTCATGCGTCAGGTGCCGGGTGCCGGGTATCGGGTGCCGGTGTCGGATGTCCCGCTCACTCCCGGGCCGTCTGCCCCGTAAGTGCCGTCAGGCTGTTGCGCATCTGGCCGATGTGCGCCCGCACCTCGTCCCACATCGCCTGGTGCTCGCGCAGCACGCGTTCCGTCTCCTCGGCGATCTGGTCCGTCCGCCGCCGGGCCTCCGCGAGCACCTCCGCCGCGCGCGCCTGCGCCTCCTCCTGCAGCCGCTCCGCCGCAGCCTCCGCCTCCACCAACTCCTGCCGCGCCTCCACCACCGAGGCCTCGGCCTGCGCCATCCGCTCCCCCTCCGCCGTCCCCAGCGCGATCAGCCGCTCCTCGTCCTCCCGCTCGGCCTCGGCCCACCGCTGCGCCTGCTCCTTGGCGAACTCGGCCTGCAACCTCGACGTTCGCTGCCGCACCTCGCGCAACGCGCCGAGCTCCTCCCCGCGCCCTTCCTTCACCGCACGCCGGGAGGCGATACGGATCTCCCCCGCCTCGGCGCGGGCCGCGGTCAGCCGCTGCCGGGCGTACTCGTCGGCGTCGGCGCTCACGACATCGGCATGCGCCTGTGCGGCCTCCCGCACGCCGTCCGCGTACGCCTGCGCCTCGTCCATCAGTCGCTGCGCCTCCTGACGCGCGCCCTCCCGGACGGTCGCCGCCTCCTCCTGAACCAGCTGGAAGACTTGCCGCGCCCGTTCGCCGAGCGTCTCGTACGTCTGCGGGGTGAGCTGCGCGACCACCTCCCGCAGCCGTTCCGCCTCCGCGTCCATCTCCTTGGCCAGCACGGTGAGCCGGGCGGCTCGTTCCCAGGCGGCGTCGCGGTCACGGAAGAGGGCGTCGACAAAGGCGTCGACCTGTTCGGGGCGGTAGCCACGCCCTCGTACGACCACGAAGTCGTGGGGCGAGACCGGTGAGCCGCTCATCCTGGGACCCCTTCCGCCGAACGGATGCGAAATGATGATTTAGCGCACATCTTGATGTATCGGACATAAGGGCTCATAACGCGACACTCCGCACGCAGGGGCGGCTGGGCGTGCGGAGAGGGGGAGAAGTGCAGGTGAGGAGGGTGGGGAAGGGGATCGAGGGAGGGTGGAGAAGGGTCGGGTGAGGCGCGCAGAAGAGGGGCGGGGCGCGGGGTCGGGTCAGCTGGGCATGCGAAAGGGCCGGCCCCGGTCGTGCAAGACGCACCGGAGACCGGCCCTTCGTGGCGCCCGTCGTACAGACCTCGTATCGCCCTCGGGTCAGTTGAGAGCCGTATCGCCTCGAATCAGCTGAGAGATGTACGCGGACGCCCTCACAGCAAGCCGTCCCACATCTGCTCCAGCAGCACCGACCACCAGCTCTCCGGCGAGCCGAGCGCCGCCGGGTCGAGGCCGGCGAGCTGGGCCTGGAAGTCGACGGTCCAACGGCCCGCCTGCTCCTGGTTCAGCCCGAACCGCAGCCGCCACATCCGGCCCAGCAGCGCCAGACAGCGCTGGAACTCGGGCAGCCCCGTGTTCACGAACTGCGGCGGCATCGGCGCACCGCCCGGCCCCGCCTCCACCGGCACGGCGACGATGTTCGCCGTCCCGTACTGCACACAGATCGCCCTGCCGAAGTCGCTGCCCATCACGAGGTACGAGCCCGAGTCCGACGCGGGCTGCACACCACGCTCCTGCGCCAGCTCCGCCAGCGTCGGAACGGGCCGCCCCGGCTGGGCCTGCGCCCAGAAGAACGGACCCATGTCCATCGGCAGGCCCCCGACCACCAGGCTGTGCGCCACGACCGGCGGCACGCCCTGCCGGGACACGGCGGCCTGCTCGAACCGGAAGATCCCCGGCCCGAACGCCCCCGCCAGCTCCTGCGCCACGCCCTCCGGCGGAATCGGCGGCACCGGGTGCACCGGCGGAAGCGGCGCCCTGACCGGCGCCGGCCGCGCAGGGCCGTCGGCCACCTGGTGCAACTCACCCTGATGCGCGAGCAGTTGCCCCATGCCCTGCTGCCGGCTGGCGTGATCCGTACCGTACGGCGCGATCGACGTGATCCGCGCCTGCGGCCACTGCTCCCGGATCATCCGCGCGCAGTAAGCGCCCGGCAGCTCGCACGACTCCAACTCGGTGTGCAGCTCCAGCACCTGGTCCGGCGGCACGTTCATGCCGCGCAGCTCGTGGAAGATCTGCCACTCCGGGTGCGGCGTACCCGGCGCCGAACGCCGGATCAGCTGCTGCTCCGACCCGTCCTGCGCGCGGTAGCGCAGCACAGCCTGATAGCCGGGGCCGACGGTCGGCTGACCGGTGGGCTGCTGCGGATAGCCGTAGGCCGGAGGCTGCCCCGGCACGGGCTGCCCCGGCACGGGCTGCCCGTGCGGCGGCGCGACGGCACCCGGGGCCACGGGAGGCTGCGGGCCGCCGGGAGGCACTCCGGGTCCGTGCGGTCCGCCGGGCGGGGCGGGAACACCCGGCCCACCGGGTACGCCGGGAGCGCCGGGCATGCCGGGAGCACCCGGCGCCTGCGGAGGCGGCGGCACACCCGGACCGCCGACCGGCGGCGCGGACAGCACGGTCTCCGCGTGGTGAACGGCACCAGGCCCCCCGCCCACGGAGCCCTGACCCCCCTGGCCACCGTGACTGCCGTGCCCACCGGGCACGCCCGGCGCACCGGGAGGCTGGGGAGCACCGGGAGGCTGTGGCGCGCCTGGCACACCAGGGACGCCGGGAGGACCGGGCGGCTGCGGCGCCCCCGGAGCGCCGGGCACCCCGGGGGCACCCGGAGGCGGCGGCGCACCGGGGCCACCGACCGGGGGCCCGGCCAGCACCGTGGCGGCATGATGCACACCGCCCGGAGGCGTACCGCCGGGCGCACCGGGCGGGTTGGGAGCACCCGGCGGGTTGGGAGCACCGGGCGGATTCGGTACGCCTGGCGCACCGGGCGTACCAGGGGCGCTGGGCACTCCGGGCGCACCCGGAGGACCGGGCGGCTGCGGAGCCCCCGGCCCGGCAGCACCCTCGGGCCCATCGAGCCCATCGGGCCCCAGTGCCGACACGAGCTGCGTCGGAACGTACCCACCACCGGCCGCCCCCGGAGCACCCGGCGCCCCCGGCGGCGGAGGCGGCGTCGCTCCGGCCCCCGGACGGTGAGCCGGAGGTGCGGCCTTGCTCGTCGCTGCATCGGCGATGTCCCCGGCGTTCGGGGCGTGCGGCGGCGTGGCACCCGGCGGCGGAGGTGTACCCGGCGCACCGGCACGCTGCGGATAGCCGTACGACGGCGCACCCGGCGGCGGAGGCGGAACAGCACCCGGCGCCCCCGGCGGCGGAGGGGTCGGACCTGCGTGCGGCGCACCCGGCGGCGGAGGCGTCGAACCTGCATGCGGCGCACCCGGCGGCGGCGTACCGCCCTGCGGGGCCCGCGCACCTGGCGCGTTCGGATCGTCCAGCGCCGGCTCCACAGCCGTACGCGGAAGCTGACTGCCACCCGACATCAGCGCGGTCTTGGCATCCGGCCCGACAGGCGGCGGCGCGATGTCATCGGCGTTCAGCGGAGGCGCGAAGACCGTCTCCGGCAACGGCACGGAACGGTCCTCGCCCGGATCGGCGTTGGTGTCCGTCCCGGCCCACGGAGTCGCCCCCTCGGGCACCCCGGGAACAACAGAGGCACCGGGTACGCCGGCTGCTCCCGGCGCGGAAGCGGCCGAAGCCCCGGCCGGCCCGCCGGAACCCGCCTCCGCCGGAACCCCGCCCTGTGTCTCGGCAAGCGCCCCGGCACCGGACGTACCACCGCCCGAACCGTCGGCACCACCGGAGACACCGGAACCGACCCCGGCCCCGGCCCCCGCGTCCACACCCGAACCGGAGGTCGAACCGGAACCCGAACCGGAGATCGAGCCGGAACCCGGACCGGAACCGGAATCAGCACCCGAAGCGGAGGCCGAACCAGAACCCGGACGAGCCTCCCGCCCATCCGGCCCGCCCATCCGATCCGCCGCCTCCTGCAACCACTCCGGCGGAGTCAGCAGGAACGACGTCTGGTTCAGATCCACCCGGGCCGGAGCAGCCGGCGCCGGTTCCGGGACCGTGCCCGCACGGCCGTACTCCTCCTCGTACCGGCGAATCACCTCACCCACCGGCAGCGAAGGCCACAGCGTCGCCTCCCCGCTGTCCCGGGCGATCACCAGCCGCTGCGCGCCACCGTCCGAACGCGGCCCGTCCGAACGGTCCTCCGCCCACACCACGAACCCGAGCTCGAACTCCCGCACCCGCACCTCACGATGCTGGTACGACGGCACATCCCCGTTGATCCACTCTTCCGCGCGCTCCTGCGCCTGCGCGAACGTCACCATCGCGAAGCTCACTCCCCCACAGCCGCGGCAGCCGCGGGCACCACACGAGCGAACCCACCGTCCACCATCAGATTCGCCACCGTCTCCAACTCCGGCGGAGAACCGGCCAGTCGGGACAGGAACGCGTCGAAGTCGTCACCGCACGGCAGCAGCAACCGCTCCACCCGCTCCGCCGGCGGCCACTCGGGATCCACATCCCGCGCGTCGTCGTACGCGCAGAACCACACCGAACCGATCCGGTCGCCCTTCACCTTCACGGCCAGCAAACCGCCCTGCACGAACCCGACACCCAGATAGTCCTTGGTCAGATGGTCCCGCAGGCACTTGTTGACATACACCAGGTCATTGACCGCCGCCTCGTCCCGCACCGTGAACAGCGGCTGATCGACCAGCAGACCCAACTCCGGGTCCAGAGCAGTCCCCACCGGAGCACACCCGCCGGCCGCCTTCAAGAACGACCGATACGCACCCGGCAACCGGTACCCGAGGTCCTCCTCAGCCCCCAGCACCTGCGACTCCGTCACCGCCACACCCGACTTCGGCAGCCGGAAATGCGCCGGCCGCGTCTCCTGCAACGGCCGCGTGCCCCGCTTGTCCTGGTCCACGTCCGACGTGGCTATCCCACCGTGATGCCGCAGCAACGCCTTCACCTCGACCGGAACCAACTCCAGCCGCCGCGAACCCATCACGTGATGCCATGTCCACCCGTGCGGCGTGGCCACCGCCGGAACCGTGTCCCACAGATCGTGCCCCGACGCCGCCAGCGCCGCATTCGCCGACACATAGTCCGTCAGCCGCAACTCGTCGACACCGAAACCCTCCGGCGGCTCAGCGATCTCCACCGCAGCACGCGCATAAGGGGAGAAGTCCGGATAACCGCGCTCGTCGACCCGTACTCCTCTCGGGTGACGGGTCGCACGCACCGGATCCGGGAAATGCACGACCTGCCCGGCGTAGGCCGCGTTCGGCGGCACGGCTTGTCCCCCGGCCTGGCGGCCGGGAGGTGCCCCCAGCCCGAGCCGACCTGTCGTCATGGCGGTTGCCCCCTGCGGCGTTCTGATACGACCCGCCACGACCACTCTCGGTCACAACGGCCTCGTATCGACTGTCTCGTCTGCGTCCACGCGTCACCGCATGGAAAGCGGTGCCGACAGCCTATGCGGTACGACGACACCGGTCACCGGCGCCGGTCACGACCCCCTCCGCTTCCGTGACCAGCCGTCACCCCACCGTGACAGCCCGCCCAAACCCGGGCGTGTCGCGCCGCCCCAGCTTCCGCACCCGCCACGGCATTTGGCACTCTGTGACCTCCGAGAGCATGCCCGGGGGATGCTCGGGAGGGGATGATGACCATGAACGCCACGCAGACGGGCCCGCACGCAGGCAGGTCCGGCGACCCCCGCATCAGCTGGAGCGCCACCGAAAACCCCCACGCACCCGCCCTGCGCCACCGCCGCGACGGCATACTCCCCACCGTCGCCGCCGCACTCTCCGTCCGCGGCGCCACCCTCACCGGCACCGCCGCCCGCGGCGACCAGCCCCCCGCCCTGCACCACCTCGTCCAGGACTTCCTCGACACCCTCACCAGCGGTCAACGCGACCGCTTCACCGGCCGCTGCGCCGAAACCATCCTCATCTCACGCCACATCACCAACGCCGACGCCGCCCGCAGCAAACGCTCCGCCCGCAAACCCATGACCAACGGCGAAGCCCGCAAAGCCCTCAAACAGTCCAAACTCACCGCCCGCCGGATCCGCGAGGACGGCGACCCCCTGCACGGCAGCTTCGCCACCCCCTGCCGCGCCTGCACCGCCCTCAGCGCCCACTTCGGCGTCCGCATCGTCGACCCCGCCGCGACGGACGACTGACCCCCGCCACCCCACGCCCCACGCCCCACGCCCACGCCCCCCCACTCCTCACACCCCGGCCCCCCACCTCCCCCGCACATCCCGTAGGCACAGACGAACGAAGGGCAGATGCACACCGACCGCACCTCCTCCACCCGCTTCCCCGTCCCCGTCGACGCCGCCCTGCGCGCCGCCGGCTGGCAACCCGGACGCTGGGACATCAAACAAGCCGAGATCTGGGCCGACATACTGCGCGAACACGCCTCACCAGCCGGCCACCGCCACGCCGTCTTCCCCGCCGCCGTGGAAGCCTGGGCCGAATTCGGCGGCCTCCACATCACCCCCACCGGCACCGGCCGCCAGGTCGCCCCCGCCAACCTCCACTTCGACCCCCTGCACGGCCTCCACATGGCCCGCACCCTCGGCGACCTCGGCCGCGCCCTCGACACCGAGGTCTGCCCCCTCGGCGCCGAGACCGACACCCAAGCCCTCCTCGCCATCGACAACGAAGGCCGCATCTACACCCTCGACCACACCGGCGACTGGTACCTCGGCCCCGACATCGACCACGCCCTCGCAGGACTCGTCGCAGGCATAGAACCGGCACGACTCACAGCCGGCTGAACAGGCCACCCGCCCCCGAGCACACAAAGACGCGCCCATACGCCCGCCGAGCGCACGGACGCCACGCCGACGAGCCCACGGACGCTACGCCGCCGGAATCACCGCCGACACCCGAAAACCACCCGCATCCGTCGGCCCCGACACAAACACCCCACCCAACGCGGCCACCCGCTCCTTCATCCCCACCAGACCATTGCCCCCCGACGGCAACCGCGCCGACGACGCCGACGACAACTCCGGCGGCGGCTCGTTCTCCACCTGCATCGCGATCTCCGACCCCCGATGCGCCAGCCGCACGTGCGTCTTCGCCCCCGCCGCATGCTTGTGGACGTTCGTCAACGCCTCCTGCACCACCCGGAACGCCGTCTGCTCCACCTCCCGCGCATACACACGCGACTCCCCCTCCACCGACAGAGCCACCACCATGCCCGCCGCGGCCGACTGACCGATCAACTCATCCAGCTCCGACAGACAAGGCCCCTCACCGGCCCCCTCCTCACCACCGGACCACCCCCGATCAGCAGCCGCGGCAGCCGCCGCCCCCACCGCCGCGAGCGGCACCACAGCCCGCTGCTCCCGCTCCGCGACACCCCCACTGCGCAACACCCCGAGCATCTCCCGCAACTCGGTCAACGCCTGCCGGCCCATGTCCCCCACCAACGCGGCGTTCTTCACCGCCTTCTCCGGATCCTTGCGCGCGACCGCCTGAAGCGCCGCCGCATGCACCACCATCAAACTCACCCGATGCGCGACGACGTCATGCATCTCCCGCGCGATCCGCGTCCGCTCCTCGCCCCGCGCCCACTCCGCGCGCTCCTCCGCCCGCTCGGCGAGCAGCTGAAGCTCCCGCTCCAGACTGTCCGCCCGCTCCCGCAGACTCTCCATCAGCCGCCGCCTGGCCCCCACATACAAGCCCAGGAGCAGCGGAGGCGCCGTCAGTCCGATCGCCGTGGTCACGGAGGCGAACGGAATCACCCAGTCACCGAAGGTCAGATTCCCCCGCGCCACGTCCTGCCGCACCCACACGAACGTCACGATCAGCGTCCCGACGAACGACATCCCGGCGAGCGAGGCGATGATCCGCCGCGGCAGCTCCGAGGCGGCGAGGGTGTACAGGCCGACGATGCCCATCAGGAACCCCATCTGGGCGGGCATGACGGCGATCGACACCAGAACGACGGCGATCGGCCACCGCCGCCGCACCACGAGCACCGCCCCGGCCAGTACGCCGAACACCACCCCCGCGGCCACCGGGATCCCGGCATCCCGCGCGAACCGAACCCCCTCGGCACCACACTCCAGCGCGGACGCGACCCCCAGACCGACATCCAGCACGGCGCTGCGCAACCTGCCCCACCACCACGGCCCCGCACCCGGTGGCGGGTGCCCGGCGTGGTCTTCCCCCGTCGTGGTCATGCCTCCAGCCTACGGGCGGGCCCACCCGGTTTTCCGGCGACTTTTACGGACTGGCCTACACCACAGCGCGTAACCGAACGTAAGCGAAACAGCCCGATATCCCTCGAACTGCTGAACCACCCGCCGATCGCCCCGGAACCGCTCGTTCCACTCGGACGGTATGCCCATGGCACATTCACGGGGCAAATACGCCGACTTCGAGGGGCTGCGGGAGCAGGCGGTGGCGCTGCGGCGCGCAGGTCTCAGCCGACGCCAGATCCGCGACCGGCTGCACGTCGACAACAACGACATCCTCAACCGCCTCCTTCAGGGCGAGCCCCCACCGGAGTGGACCAAGCGCCCGAACGCGAAGGACGACTTGCGGGACAGGGCACGGGAGCTCCGCCTCCAGGGCTGGACGTACGACCAGATCCAGGTCGAGCTGGGGTGCTCGAAGAGTTCGATCTCGCTGTGGGTACGGGATCTGCCGAAGCCGGAACGCAGGCGCAGCACCGACGAAGCAGCGGCGATCGGCAGGCGAGGCTGGGAGGCGAGGCTGCGCATCCGCGACGAGGAGCGGCGACAGACCAAGGAAGTCGCCAAGCAGGCGATCGGCGGCCTTTCGGCTCGCGAGCTTTTCCTGGTGGGCGTGAGTCTCTACTGGGCGGAGGGCAGCAAGGACAAACCTTACGCGCGGCGCGAGAACGTGACCTTCGTCAACAGCGATCCGGGCATGATCCAGGTCTACCTCTCATGGCTCGACCTCCTCGGCGTCGACCGTGATCGACTCCGGTTCAACGTCATGATCCACGAGACTGCGGACGTGCCGGGCGCCGAGCAGTTCTGGGCCGACCTGGTCGGCGCCGACCGCTCCGCCTTCAACAAGACGACCCTCAAGAAGCACAACCCCAAGACGGTCCGCAAGAACGTCGGTGACGCCTACCGAGGCTGCCTGGTGATCAAAGTCCTCAAGGGTGCCGACTTGTACCGTCGCATCGAGGGGTCTTGGTACGGCATAGTGGAGTCCACGCGCGAACCCGATCAACAGAATCGGACATAGCGCATAAACCATCCCGGATCGTCTAAGGGCAGGACAAACGGTTTTGGTCCGTTGAATGAGGGTTCGAATCCTTCTCCGGGAGCTCACAGAACACACCGGCACGGTTCGGGCCCTGACACCCAAGTCAGGGCCCGCTCTCATGTCCCCCGCGAAACGCCCCGGTATCCTGCGGATGTCACCCCACCCCCTCCACAGCCGAAGGGCATCCCGTGAGCGCCATTCGCCCGGCAGCCGTCGTCGTTCTCGCAGCGGGTGAGGGCACCCGTATGAAGTCGGCCACACCGAAGGTCCTCCACGAGCTCTGCGGGCGCAGCCTCGTGGGGCATGTGCTCGCCGCCTCGCGCGAGTTGCGGCCCGAGAACCTGGTCGTGGTCGTGGGGCACGCGCGCGAGAAGGTCGCCGCGCATCTCGCCGAGATCGACTCCGAAGTGCGCACTGCGGTGCAGGCGCAGCAGAACGGCACGGGTCATGCCGTTCGGATGGCGTTGGAGGAGCTGGGCGGGGCTGTGGACGGGACGGTCGTGGTGGTGTGTGGTGACACTCCGCTGTTGACCGGTGAGACGTTGCGGCGGCTGGCCGAGACGCACTCCGCGGACGGTAATGCCGTGACTGTTTTGACGGCTGAGGTTCCGGATGCGACCGGGTATGGGCGGATCGTGCGGGACGAGGCGTCGGGTGCGGTGACGGCGATCGTCGAGCACAAGGACGCGAGTGAGGCGCAGCGGGCGATCCGGGAGATCAATTCCGGGGTGTTCGCGTTCGACGGGCAGTTGTTGGCGGATGCGTTGGGCAAGGTGCGTACCGACAACAGTCAGGGCGAGGAGTACTTGACCGATGTGCTCGGGATTCTTCGTGAGGCGGGGCATCGGGTCGGTGCGTCGGTGGCGGGTGATCATCGGGAGATCGCCGGGATCAACAATCGGGTGCAGCTCGCGGAGGCGCGGCGCATCCTGAACGATCGGTTGCTCACGTCGGCGATGCTGGACGGTGTCACGGTGGTGGATCCTGCGACGACGTGGGTGGATGTGACGGTGTCGTTCGAGCAGGACGTGGTGGTGCACCCAGGGACGCAGTTGCAGGGGGCGACGCATCTGGGTGCGGGTGCGGAGGTCGGGCCGAACTGCCGGCTGCGGGACACGCGGGTGGGTGCGGGTGCTCGTGTGGACAACACGGTGGCGGAGCGTGCCGTGGTGGGGGCGGAGGCGAGTGTGGGGCCGTTCGCCTTTTTGCGGCCGGGTACGCGGTTGGGTGCGAAGGGCAAGATCGGGACGTATGTGGAGACGAAGAACGCCTCCATCGGTGAGGGTACGAAGGTGCCGCATCTGTCCTATGTGGGTGACGCGACGATCGGTGAGTATTCGAACATCGGTGCCGCGAGTGTGTTTGTGAACTATGACGGACAGGACAAGCACCACACGACGATCGGTTCGCATTGCCGTACTGGTTCGGACAACATGTTTGTGGCTCCCGTCACGGTCGGGGACGGTGCCTATACGGCGGCCGGCTCTGTGATCACGAAGGATGTGCCGCCCGGTTCGCTCGCTGTGGCCCGTGGTCAGCAGCGGAATATCGAGGGCTGGGTGGCTCGTAAGCGTCCGGGCAGTGCGGCTGCGAAGGCGGCTGAGGCGGCCTCTCGCCAGGGTGAGCGCGAGGACTGACCGGAAACCGGTGCGTGAAACACGGCGTACCGTGATAAGTGCACACCCGCACCCCACCAGCTGAGACGGCTTCCCGCTGCCAGTCGGGACGGCCTGCTCGAACACCCAGCTGCGACACCTCTGAGGAGACAGTGCTGTGACCGGGATCAAGACGACCGGCGAGAAGAAGTTGATGTTCTTCTCCGGCCGCGCCCACCCCGAGCTTGCCGAGGAGGTCGCCAGGCAGTTGGGTGTCGGGGTCGTCCCGACGAAGGCCTTCGACTTCGCCAATGGCGAGATCTATGTGCGGTACCAGGAGTCGGCGCGTGGTGCGGACTGTTTCCTGATCCAGAGCCACACGGCTCCGATCAACAAGTGGATCATGGAGCAGTTGATCATGATCGACGCGCTGAAGCGTGCGTCGGCCCGCTCCATCACGGTCATCGTGCCGTTCTACGGTTACGCGCGGCAGGACAAGAAGCACCGTGGGCGTGAACCGATCTCGGCGCGCATGATCGCGGATCTGATGAAGACGGCGGGTGCCGATCGCATTCTGACCGTGGATCTGCACACGGATCAGATCCAGGGTTTCTTCGACGGGCCGGTCGATCACCTGTTCGCGCTTCCGCTGCTCGCGGACTATGTGGGTCAGAAGGTGGACCGGGAGAAGCTGACGGTCGTTTCGCCGGACGCCGGCCGGGTGCGGGTGGCGGACCGTTGGTGCGACCGGCTGGGTGCGCCGCTGGCGATCGTGCACAAGCGGCGTGACAAGGACGTGGCGAACCAGGTGACCGTCCACGAGGTCGTGGGTGAAGTCAAGGGCCGCGTGTGTGTCCTGGTGGACGACATGATCGACACGGGTGGCACGATCTGTGCGGCTGCGGACGCGCTGTTCGCGCACGGGGCCGAGGATGTCATCGTGACGGCGACGCACGGTGTGCTGTCGGGGCCCGCGGCGGACCGGTTGAAGAACTCGCGGGTGAGTGAGTTCGTGTTCACGAACACGCTGCCGACGCCGGGTGAGCTTAGCCGGGATCTGGACAAGCTGAAGGTGCTGTCGATCGCGCCGACGATCGCGAGTGCGGTGCGTGAGGTGTTCGAGGACGGGTCTGTCACGAGCCTGTTCGACGAGCAGTAGAAGTGCGCGTCAGGGGTCTGCGGTAGAGATCCTTTTGGGTGCGGCCTCCTGGTCCGAGTAGACTGCTTCAGTTGCTCGGCGAGGGAGGCCGTTTCCCTGTGTGGGATGCGGTGGTCCGTTATCGACGCGCTCTTCGTAGCAGGCCGTTCGTGGCCGGGTGACCACGTCCGTCTCTACTTCTACGAGGAGTGATCCATATGTCCGAGGTGAAGCTCAGCGCCGAGACGCGCACCGAGTTCGGCAAGGGTGCCGCGCGCCGTATCCGTCGTGACGACAAGGTTCCGGGTGTGCTGTACGGCCACGGTTCCGACCCGCTGCACCTGACCCTGCCGGGCCACGACCTGCTGCTGGCGCTGCGTACGCCGAACGTCCTGATCTCCCTGGACATCGACGGCAAGACGAACGAGCTGGCGATCCCGAAGGCCGTGCAGCGTGACCCGCTGAAGGGCTTCCTGGAGCACGTGGACCTGCTGCTGGTCAAGCGCGGCGAGAAGGTCACGGTCGAGGTTCCGGTGCACGCCGAGGGCGAGCTGGCCCCGGGTGGCAACCTGCTGGAGCACGTCCTGAACGCGCTGCCGGTCGAGGCCGAGGCCACGCACATCCCCGAGTCGCTCACCGTGTCGGTGGAGGGCCTGGAGGCCGGTGCCTCGGTGCTCGCCAAGGACATCACGCTGCCGAAGGGCACCACGCTGGCCGTCGAGGAGGACGCTGTCGTCCTGCAGGTCCTGGCCGCGCAGGCCGAGGAGGTCGTCGAGGGCGAGGAGACCGAGGGCGAGGAAGTCGCCGAGGCCTGATCCTCTGCGCGGCCGGGGTCCGTTCCCCGGTTCGGCCGGGGTCGGTTTCCCCGGCTCTGTCATCGGTTCGTCAGCCGCTGTTCCCGGTGGGGGCAGCGGCTGGCGTGTATCAAGGAGACGTGGACGTGGGGACATGGACGTGACGACCGACCCGAGCGCCCCTTGGCTGATCGCCGGCCTCGGCAATCCGGGGCCGGATTACGCGATGAACCGGCACAACGTGGGGTTCATGGTGGTGGATCTGCTGGCGGAGCGGATCGGGGGGAAGTTCAAGCGGGCGGGCAAGGCTCAGGCGCAGGTCGTCGAGGGGCGGATCGGGCCGCCGGGGCCGCTGAGCCGTCGGGTGATCCTGGCGAAGCCGATGTCGTACATGAATGTCTCGGGTGGTCCGGTGACCGCGTTGCGGGACTTCTACAAGGTGCCGGTGGCCAACATCGTCGCTGTTCATGACGAGTTGGACATCGATTACGGCACGTTGCGTCTGAAGCTTGGCGGTGGCGACAACGGGCACAACGGGCTGAAGTCGATGACGAAGGCGATGGGGTCGGACTATCACCGGGCGCGGTTCGGGATCGGGCGGCCTCCGGGGCGTCAGCCGGTGGCGGACTTCGTGCTGAAGGATTTCTCCGCTGCCGAGCGCAAGGAGTTGGACTATTTCGTGGATCGTGCGGCGGACGCGGTGGAGTGTCTGGTGATCGAGGGGTTGGAGCGGGCGCAAAGCACGTACAACTCCTGACTTGTCCGCCCGGGGCGGCGGACCGAAGTTGACCGAGCGCAGGGGCATGGCCAAGGATCGCGGCCATGCCTTCTGCCGTTGTCTCCACTCAGGGCGCCGTGACCGTGCTGCGGTTCGGGCGGTTGGCCGCGATGGGCACGGTCGCGATGCTGATCCTGATCGCGGGTGTGTGGGCGTCGTGGGGCAGTGCCCAGCATGTGATGCTCACAAAGGGGCGGGAGAGCGGCACGATCGAGGTGGCGCGGTGTGGTGCGGATACGTGCAGTGGGCCGTATGCGCCGATTTCAGCCGGTTCGCAGGCGCGGAAGTCGGTCGTCATCGAGAACAACGCGGCCGTGCGGGTGGGACAGACGTACACGGTCGTGGTGAAGCCGGGCAGTGACGCGGTGGTGCGGTCGGGGCCGGCAGGTGTCCTGTATGCCTGGGTTCCCCTCGGTGGTGCGTTGCTGCTGGCGTCGGTGGTGGTCGCGGGCGGACTGCGGCGCACCCGGGTGGCGTGGCTGCTGGCGGGCTCGGGGACGGCGCTGCTCACGGCGGCGTTCCTGGTGGTCTGAGGGGCCACTGGGGTCGGCCGTAGGGCTCGGGGAGAGCCGTAGGGCCCGTTGAGAAGTGGGAAGGGCAAGGGCAGTGCCCCCCGTGTACCTACGCGGCACGAGGGGCACTGCCCTTCCCGTTGTTCCCGGTCCGGCCGGTCAGCCCGTGTTGCGCAGGCCCGCCGCTACGCCGTTGACGGTGAGCAGCAGGGCGCGGGAGAGCAGCGGGTCGGGTTCGGTGCCGGTGGCCGCCGCCTCGCGCTGGCGCTTGAGGAGGGCGACCTGGAGGTAGGAGATCGGGTCCAGGTAGGCGTCGCGGATGGTGAAGGTCTGCTTGAGGACGGGGGTCGCGTCGAGGAGTTCGCTCTCGCCGGTCACCTTCAGCACTTCGGCGACGGTGAGTTCGTGTTCGGCGCGGATGGTGTCGAAGACGTGCTTGAGCTCGTCCGGGACGAGGGTGTCGACGTAGTGCGCGGCGATCCGCAGGTCGGTCTTCGCGAGGGTCATCTCGACGTTGGAGATGAAGTTGCGGAAGAAGTGCCACTGTTCGTGCATCTCGTCGAGCACGGTGTCGAGGCCGGCCTCGCGCAGGGCCTTCAGTCCCGATCCCACGCCGAACCAGCCTGGGACGATCTGCCGGGACTGGGTCCAGCCGAAGACCCACGGGATGGCGCGCAGTCCGTCGAGCGAGACTCCCGAGCCGGGGCGGCGGGAGGGCCGCGAGCCCAGGTGCAGGTCGGCGAGCTGGTCCACGGGCGTCGACGCGAGGAAGTACGTCGGCAGGTCCGGGTCCTCGACGAGCTTGCGGTACGCGGCGTGGGCGGCGTCGGAGACGACGTCCATGGCGGCGTCCCAGCGGGCGAGTGCCTCACCGGACTGGCGGGGCGCGGTGTGCAGGGCGGAGGCCTGGAGGGTGGCCGCGACGGTCAGCTCCAGGTTCTCCCGGGCCAGCGAGGGCACGAGGTACTTGTCGGAGATGACCTCGCCCTGCTCGGTGACCTTGATCTCGCCCTCCAGGGTGCCCCAGGGCTGGGCGAGGATGGCGTCGTGGGAGGGGCCGCCGCCACGGCCGACGGTGCCGCCGCGGCCGTGGAAGAGGCGCAGGCGGACGCCGTAGCGGTGGGCGACGTCACGCAGCCGGCGCTGGGCGCGGTGGATCTCCCACTGGCTGGTGGTGATGCCGCCGAACTTGGAGGAGTCGGAGTAGCCGAGCATGACCTCCTGGACGTCGCCCCGCAGTGCCACGAGCCTGCGGTACGACGGGTCGGAGAGCATGTCCTCCAGGATGGTGTCGGCGGCCTTGAGCTCGTCGGTGGTCTCCAGGAGCGGCACGATGCCGATCTTGGCCCAGCCGGCGTGCAGGTCGATCAGGCCGGCCTCGCGGGCGAGGACGGCGGCGGCGAACACGTCGTCGGCGCCCTGGCACATGGAGATGATGTACGACTCGATGACCTCGGGTCCGAAGACCGCGAGCGCCCGCTTGACGGTCTGGAACACGCCGAGGGTCTTCTCGCCGGCCGCGTCCACGGGTGCGGGGGTGGGGGCGAGGGGCCTGCGCGAGCGGAGCTCCTTGGCGAGGAGCTTGGTGCGGTAGTCGCGGGGCATGTCGGCGTAGCGCCAGGACTCCTCGCCGAGGCGGTCGAAGAGCTGCCCGAGGGCGTGGTGGTGGGCGTCGGCGTGTTCGCGTACGTCCATGGTGGCGAGCTGGAGGCCGAACGCGGACAGGGTGCGGATGGTGCGGTTCATCCGGCCCTCGGCGAACAGGCCGCCCCGGTGCTCGCGCAAGGAGGTCTGGATCAGGGTGAGGTCCTGGAGCAGTTCGCCGGTGCCGAGGTAGTCCCGGCCGGGCTCGTGCGGGATGTTCCTGGCCAGGCGGGTCTTGGTGTTCTCCAGCTTCTGCCGGATGCAGGTGGCCTTCAGCCGGTAGGGCTCCTCGGCGTTGAGGCGCTTGTAGCGGGGGCTGATCTCGGGGAGGGCTTCGAGGTCGGCCTTGAGGGACTCCAGGAGTTCCTCGGTGGCGCCGGAGTAGCGGATGGAGTTCGACAGGAAGCCGCGCAGCTCGTCGATCATCTCCAGGGCGTCGTTGATGCCGTGTTCGTGCTGGAGGATGAGGATGTCCCAGGTCACCTGGGGGGTGACGTTGGGGTTGCCGTCGCGGTCGCCGCCGATCCAGGTGCCGAAGGTGAGGGGGCGGGTGTCGTCGGGGAGGGAGTGGCCGACGCGCTCCAGCTCGGCGGTGAGGTCCTCCAGGACGTCGCCCACGGCGCCGGCGTGGAGTTCGTCGAGGTAGTAGATGGCGTTGCGGGCCTCGTCGGCGGGCTCGGGGCGCACGACGCGCAGCTCGTCGGTCTGCCAGACGAGGTCGATGTTCTCGGCCAGTCGGGTGTCGTGGCGGCGGCGGTCGCCGTCGAGGACCGGGGTCTCCAGGAGGGCGGCGATACGCCGGAGCTTGTTGAGGACCGAGCGGCGGGCGGCCTCGGTGGGGTGCGCGGTGAAGACGGGGCGGACGTTGAGGTGCTGGACCGTCTGGCGCAGATGCTCGGGGTCCGCGTCCTTGAGCCGATCGGCCGTACGGGCGAGCAGACCGCCCTCGGCGGCGCGCCGGGCGCGCAGCTCGCGGCCTCGGTGGACCTGCTCGGTGACGTTGGCCAGGTGGAAGTAGGTGGAGAAGGCGCGGACCAGCTTGGCAGCGGTCTCCAGTTCGGTGCCGCGCAGCAGCTCGGCGGCGGCCTCGCCGTCCTCCCGGGTGAGGCGGCGGACCTTCTCGACGAGCTCCAGCAGCTCCGGGCCCTCCTGGCGGACGAGGGTCTCACCGAGGAGATCACCCAGTCGGCGGATGTCGGCGCGCAGCTCGCTGCTCGTCGTCGTGGTCTGGTCGTCGGCACTGCTCACAGGTGCGGCTCCTTGCAGTGTTGAAGCTCGTCTGGAGGGAACCCGGCGCCCGGGGACCGCGCGGCGGGCGCCGCTTACGGGTCCTGGCATCCGGGAAGAATTCAGAGCGGACCGCGCTGTCCGACCGACTCCAAGGATAGGTGTCCATGCGGACGCGCAGACTGTCGGGCTCTTGCCGCCGGGCGCCGCACTGCCATACTTACGACGCCGTAGGTTACGGGGCCGTAGGAACCGTCGTAACGGAACCTGGGAAAAGCTCCCGCGACCCCGGCACCTGCCACAACCCTCGACCCCACAGGGGACGCCCATGACCACGAGCTCCGATGTGATCGAAGACGCCCCGAAGGCGAACGACGACACGACCACCTCTTCCGCCACGCTCGGCGGGGAGAAGAAGCGGTCGATCGAGCAGATCGCGCTCCTTCTGTTCATCACGGTCCCGTTCCTCGCGCTCGTCGCGGCGGTTCCGCTGGCCTGGGGCTGGGGAGTCAGTTGGCTCGACCTCGGCCTGATGGTCTTCTTCTACTTCCTGGGCTGCCACGGCATCACGATCGGCTTCCACCGGTACTTCACCCATGGTTCGTTCAAGGCCAAACGGCCGCTGCGGATCGCGCTGGCGGTCGCCGGCTCGATGGCGGTGGAAGGGCCGATCGTCCGCTGGGTGGCCGACCACCGCAAGCACCACAAGTTCTCGGACGCCGAGGGCGACCCGCACTCCCCGTGGCGGTTCGGCGAGACCCTTCCGGCCCTGATGAAGGGCCTGTGGTGGGCTCACATCGGATGGATGTTCGATGAGGAGCAGACGCCGCAGGAGAAGTACGCTCCGGATCTGGTCAAGGACCCGGCGATCCGCGCGATCTCCCGTCAGTTCGTCTACTGGACGGCGCTCTCGCTGGCCCTGCCCGCACTGATCGGCGGTCTGGTGACGATGTCCTGGTGGGGCGCGTTCACCGGCTTCTTCTGGGGCTCGCTCGTCCGGGTGGCCCTGCTGCACCACGTGACCTGGTCGATCAACTCGATCTGCCACGCCGTGGGCAAGCGCCCGTTCAAGTCGCGTGACCGCTCGGGCAACGTGTGGTGGCTGGCGGTCCTGTCGTGCGGCGAGTCCTGGCACAACCTGCACCACGCCGACCCGACGTCCGCGCGGCACGGTGTGGAGCGCGGACAGATCGACTCCTCGGCGCGGTTCATCCGCTGGTTCGAGATGCTCGGCTGGGCCTATGACGTGCGCTGGCCGTCACGCTCGCGTATCGATTCACGCCGGAACAGCGAGGAAGGCGGCTCCCGGCGCCGGAAGGAACCCGTAAAGGCGGCATGATTGACGCCGTGGCGACCGACTCCAGCAGCACCTCCAGCAACGACAAGCCGCGGCGCACGCGCCGTACCCGGATGACCGGTGCGGAGCGCCGCCAGCAGTTGCTCGAGATCGGTCGCACCCTGTTCGCCGCGAAAGGCTTCGAGGGCACGTCGGTGGAGGAGATCGCGGCGAAGGCCGGGGTGTCCAAGCCGGTGGTGTACGAGCACTTCGGCGGCAAGGAGGGCCTGTACGCGGTGGTCGTGGACCGCGAGATGCGGCGGCTGCTGGACATGGTGACCAGCTCCCTGACCGCCGGCCATCCGCGTGAGCTGTGCGAGCAGGCCGCGTTCGCGCTGCTGGACTACATCGAGGAGTACACGGACGGTTTCCGGATCCTGGTCCGTGACTCGCCCATCCCCCAGTCCACCGGGTCCTTCGCCTCGCTGATCTCCGACATCGCGACCCAGGTGGAGGACATCCTGGGCCGCGAGTTCAAGAGCCGAGGCTTCGACCCGAAGCTGGCCCCGCTGTATGCGCAGGCCCTGGTCGGGATGGTCGCGCTGACCGGCCAGTGGTGGCTGGACGTCCGCCGTCCGAAGAAGGCGGAGGTGGCGGCCCATCTGGTGAATCTGGCCTGGCACGGGCTGGACGGCCTGGAGGCCAAGCCGCATCTGATAGGGCGCCGCAAGAACTGACGCGCTCCGATCGGGTGCAGCAAAGACTGACGCGCGCCCTGATAGGTCGCCGCAGGACCGACGCGCGGGGCGCCGTGACGGCACCCCGCGCGTTGAAGCTGATCCGGTGCGCTCGGCTCAGTGCTTGAAGGTGTCCTTGCCCTTCTCCTTCGCCTGCCGTGCGTCACCCTTCATCTGGTCGGCCTTGCCTTCGGCGGTCATCCGCTCGTTGCCGGTCATCCGGCCGACGGCTTCCTTGGCCTTGCCCTTGACCTGTTCCTTCTTGGCCCGGGACTTCTCTTCCTTCGCCACGGTCCTCACTCCTCGCGAGGGTCGACGTCGGTGTCCCTGAGCGAGTGACCTTCGACCGGGGTGCTCAAACGCACTCCACGTCCACGTCCACGTCTTGATGAAAGCAGCAACCACAAGATTAATTTTGTGCCATCATGCGCACATGACTGAGATCACGATCAGCGCGGCCCGTTCCCAGCTCGGCGACCTTGTCCGGCGCGCGGCCCACAGCCGCGAGACCATCGCCATCACCGACCACGGGCACGTGGCGGCGCTGCTTGTCTCGCCGCAGGTGATAGAGGATCTCGAGGACGCCCTGGCGGTCGCGGACTATCAGCGGCGTAAAGCCGAGGGCACGGTCGGCGAGGGCGCCATCCCGCACGAGGAAGTCGGACGCATTCTGGGGCTGCGCCCGTGACCTACCGCATCATCTGGGAGCCGAGCGCCACGAACGCGGCCGCCCGATTTCTCAAGGACGACCCCACCGGACTCGCCGCGGTCTACGAGGCTGTCGACGCACTCGCCGACTCGCCGCGCCCCATGAACTCCGTCGCCTACGGCGTCGACATCCGGCGCCTGCGCGTGGGCGACTACCGCGTCCTGTACGTCATCGACGACGAAGTGATCCACATCCTCGTCACCCATCTGGGCCGGACGTCCTGAGCGCCACCGGCTCCAGGAATTCCAGGCGGTTGCCCACGGGGTCGTACGAGTAGAACCGCCTGTGCCCCGGCAGGTTCTCGTCCCATTCCACCCGCGCCCCATGAGCCGCCAGCCGGGCGCCGTACTGCTCGATCCCCGTGACCCGCAGGCCGGGGTGCGCCTTTCTCGCGGGGCGGAAGTCGGCCTCGAAGCCGATGTGCAGCTGTACGGCGCCCACCTGGAACCAACAGCCTCCACGCGCGGCGAGCACCGGCGGTTTGGGTATCTCGGTCATGCCGAGGACGGCGACGTAGTACGCCCGCAGGCGGTCCTCCGAGCCGGGTGGGGCCGCGAGCTGGACGTGGTCGACGGCGTTGATCATCGTGCCTCCCTGCGAGCCACGGCGAAGATGCGGCGGAACGGGAACGGGGTGCCGTGCGGGCCGGGCGGGTAGGCCTCGCGCAGGGCGGCCCGGTAGTCGTCGAGAAAGGCATCCCGCGCCTCGGGGTCGTCGGCGAGCGCCGTGAGCACCGGCCGCAGTCCGGTCCCCTTCACCCAGTCCAGCACCGGATCCGCCCCGGTCAGCAGATGCACATACGTCGTCTCCCAGACGTCGGCCGCGCAGCCGAGGTCGGTCAGCCGGGTCAGGTAGTCCTGCGGGGTGAGGACGGCGTCGGTGTGGCGCAGGGTCTCGGCGAGGCCGTACCGGGGTGCGAGGTCACGCATCAGGCGGTGGCTCGGGGCGTCGAAGTTGCCGGGTACCTGGAAGGCGAAGGTGCCGCCGGGGCGCAGGCCCGCCACCCACTCGCCGAAGCGTTCCGTGTGCCCCGGCACCCACTGCAGCGTGGCGTTGCTGATGATCAGGTCGTACGGCTCCTCGGGCGTCCACGTCCGGACGTCGGCGTGGGCGAAGCCGAGGCAGCCGCCGCCCGCCGTCGGCCCCGCGTGCTCGGCGTGGGCCCTGTCGAGCATCTCGGCGGAGTTGTCGTAGCCGGTGATGTGCGCGCCGGGCCAGCGCTCGGCCAGCAGGGTGGTGACGTTGCCGGGGCCGCAGCCGAGGTCGGCGATGCGGGGCCGCTCGCCGGGGAGACCGGGGACGCGGGCGAGGAGGTCGGTGAAGGGCCGGGCGCGGTGGCCGGCGTGACGAAGGTACTGGGCGGGGTCCCAGGTGGGGGCGGCGGCAGCGGACATGGCGGGGCCTCCTCGCGGTCGCTTCTGGCGCTCTCCAGCCTGCCTCGGGAGATATCTTGACGTCAAGAGACTTCACGTCGACACAACCACTACACTGATCGCCATGGAGGACGAGGTCGATCGGCTGGTCGCAGCGTGGCGCCGGGAGCGCCCGGACCTCGACGTGGAACCGCTCGAGGTGCTCAGCCGGGTGAGCAGACTGGCCCGGCATCTGGACCGCGCACGCCGGCTGGCCTTCTCGGAGCACAGCCTGGAGCCCTGGGAATTCGACGTGCTGACCGCGCTCAGGCGCGCGGGGACGCCGTATCAGCTCTCCCCGGGCCAGCTGCTGACGCAGACCCTGGTCACCTCGGGCACGATGACGAACCGCATCGACCGCCTGGCCAAGAAGGGCCTGGTGGAGCGCCTGCCCGACCCCAGTGACCGGCGCGGGGTGCTGGTGCGCCTCACCGTGGAGGGCCGTGACCGCGCGGACCAGGCGCTCGCCGGGCTGCTCGACCAGGAGCGCGCGATCCTCGCCGAGCTGTCCCGCACTCAGCGGGGTGAACTCGCGGGTCTGCTGCGGCAGCTGACGGCCCCGTTCGACAACATCCCTGGGTAGGCGCTCCGCTGGGGGAGCCGGGTGGGGTTGTGCCGTGATGGGTCGTCGTTCGGCTGGCTCGCCGTCGTCGCTGGTCGCGCAGTTCCCCGCGCCCTTAAAGGGGGTTGCCGTGCAGCGGCGATGCGTGGTGCCGCCATAGGACGTCGTACGGCTGGCGCGCCGTCGTGGCTGGTCGCGCAGTTCCCCGCGCCCCTTAAGGGGGTTGACGCTCGGCGGCGATGCGGTGGTGCCGCCATACGACGTCGTACGGCTGGCGCGCCGTCGTGGCTGGTCGCGCAGTTCCCCGCGCCCCTTAAGGGGTTGCCGTGCGGCGGCGTCACGGAGTGATGGGTCCTTGTGCGGCTGTGTCAGGCGCTGCTGCTTTCCTCCGGGAGGATTCGGGGGGTTGGGTTCAGGTCCACCGGGCCTACGCCTGCTCGGCGGGCGAGGGCCACCGCGGCCAGTGTCGAGTGGACGCCCAGTTTTCCGAGGACGTTCTGCATGTGGGTGCGGACGGTGTGCGGGGACAGATACAGGCGCTCGGCGACGGCCTTGCGCCCCAGGCCCGCCACCATGCATCGCAGCACTTCCCGTTCGCGCGGGGTGAGGGACTCGACCAGCCGCTCGCTCTCGGTGCGGTGCTTGCGCGCGGCCGTCAGCTCCCGCAGCACCCCGGTGAGCAGGGCGGGCGGCAGATGGGTCTCCTCGCGCAGCACCCCGCGGATCACGGTGAGCAGCCGGGACAGCGAGCAGTCCTTGGCGACCCACCCGGACGCCCCGGCCTGCAGGGCGAGCGCGGCTCGGCGCGGGTCGTCCTTCTCGGCGAGGACGACGATCCGTACGGCCGGCTGCGCGGACCGGACGCCGACGACCAGCGAGATGCCGTCGACCAGCCCGTCCTCGCCCACCTCCTGGACGGGCACGGCCGGCCGGACCCCCGGCACATTGCCGCCCAGGTCGGCGTCGACGAGCAGCACGTCGAAGCGGCGCCCCTCGGCCGCCGCGCGCTCCAGGCTGCGCAGCGCGGCCGGACCGCTGCCTGCGGCGCACACGTCGACGTCGGGCTCGGCGGCCAGTGCCGCGGCGAGCGACTCGGCGAAGATGCGATGGTCGTCGACGACCAGGACTCGGATGCGAACCACGAAACCCCCTTCCCCAAGCTCCCGAAGAGCAGGGGATACCCCATCGTCATGAGGACGACACCGGGAGACGAGCACGGTCGCGGGCACGACGCCCGAAGCACGGATGGCCGCACGGCCGCCGCCGTGCAAGAACTGCTACCCCCCACTTCGGGTGCCGAACCCGACCTGTCTCGCCCCCTGATCAGCACCGGCCCCCACCGGTGCTGTTCATCAGAGTACGGCTGGGGGCCGGGAGCGGAAGGTAATTTGCAGAACTGGTTGGCCGACGCGTTTATGGTGAGCCGCATGTTTCGCATGGAGACAGAAGTCGACAAAGCACGGCACGATCTTCTTCGCCGGCGGCTGCGGGAGACCAACACCGCGGCCTCCCCGATCCTGCGCGCCCTGCGCGGAACCCCAGGTGAACGCGAACTCCCGCTCCAGGTCTGGGCCATGGACGACGCCGGTGCCGTGGCCGGCGGTCTCGTCGGCCACACCTGGACCACCTGGCTCCATGTCACCTATCTCTGGGTGGACGAACGCCACCGCGGGGCCCGGCTCGGTTCGCAGCTGCTCGCGCGCGCGGAGAGCGTCGCCCGCGACGAACGGGGCTGCACGGCCGTACGCCTGGAGACCTGGGACTTCCAGGCGCCGGAGTTCTACAAGAAGCGTGGCTACGACGTGGTGTGCGTGATCCCCGACTATCCGCCGGGGATCACGGAGTACACGCTCACCAAGCGGCTGGGGTGAGCCGGTCAGCGCACCCGCCGCGCACCCGCCGCGGGCACCGCCTCGAACACCCGGGGCGCCGTGAACCCGGCGGCGGCGAAGGCCGACTCGACGGACTTGGTGACGGTCTCGACGTCGGCCGCCTCGGCCAGGACGATCGCCGAGCCGCCGAAGCCGCCGCCGGTCATCCGGGCGCCCAGGGCGCCGGTGGCCAGGGCCGTGTCCACGACCAGGTCCAGCTCGGGGCAGGAGATGCGGAAGTCGTCGCGCAGTGAGGCGTGGCCGGCCGTCAGGACCGGGCCGATCGCGCAGGTGTCGCCCGACTCCAGCAGGGCGACGACCTGCTCGACACGCCGGTCCTCGGTGACGACGTGGCGCACCAGCCGGCGCACCTCCTCGTCGTCGCCGAGCCGTGCCAGGGCCGCGTCCAGCTCGTCGTACGCCACGTCCCTGAGCGCGTCCACGCCCAGCAGCGCCGCGCCCTTCTCGCAGCCCGCGCGGCGTTTGCCGTACTCGCCCTCGCTGTGGGAGTGCTTGACCCGGGTGTCGACCACCAGCAGCCGCATGCCCTCGGCGGCCAGGTCGAAGGGGATCTGCCGCTGCGAGAGGTCGCGGGTGTCCAGGAACAGGGCGTTGCCGGGCTCGCAGCACGCGGACGCCGTCTGGTCCATGATCCCGACCGGGGCGCCGACGTAGATGTTCTCGGCGCGCTGGCACAGGCGGGCCAGCTGCCAGCCTCTCAGGCCGAGTTCGTACAGGTCGTTCAGGGCGAGTGCCACGACGACCTCCAGGGCCGCCGACGAGGACAGGCCCGCACCCGCCGGGACGGTCGAGGCCAGGTGGATGTCGGCGCCGGTCACGGTGTGGCCGGCCTGGCGCAGCGCCCAGACGACACCCGAGGGGTACGCCGTCCAGTTGCGGTCCGACTCGGGCGCGAGGTCGTCGACGCGCAGCCGCACGGCGCCGCCCTCGACGTCCGCCGAGTGCAGGCGCAGCATGCCGTCCGTGCGTCGTGAGACGGCGGCGACGGCGGTGTGCGGCAGGGCGAACGGCATGACGAAGCCGTCGTTGTAGTCGGTGTGCTCGCCGATCAGGTTGACCCGCCCGGGCGCGGCCCACACCCCCTCCGGCTCGGCCCCGTACAGCTCCTCGAACCGCTCCGCGACCGTGGCCGCCGTGTCGACGCTCATCCCCTGACCCTGACCCTTTCCTGCGTTCTACTTGTCGCGCCGCTGCGCGAACTCCCAGGCGTCCGCGACGATCCCCGCGAGGTCCGCGCGGGACGGATTCCAGCCGAGCCGCTCGCGGGCGGTGTCCGCGGAGGCGACCAGGACGGCAGGGTCGCCGCCCCGGCGCGGGGCCACGACCTCGGGGATCGGGTGCCCGGTGACCTGCCGGACGGTCTCGATGACCTGGCGGACGGAGAAGCCGTTGCCGTTGCCCAGGTTGCAGATGAGGTGCTCGCCCGGGGTGGCGGCGCGCACCGCGAGCAGGTGGGCCTCGGCCAGGTCGGCGACGTGGATGTAGTCGCGCACACAGGTGCCGTCCGGCGTCGGGTAGTCGTCGCCGAATACGGAGATCGCCTCGCGCCTGCCCTGGGCGACCTGGAGGACGAGCGGGATGAGGTGCGACTCGGGGTCGTGGCGCTCGCCGTACGCGCCGTAGGCGCCCGCGACGTTGAAGTAGCGCAGGGACACCGCGCCGAGGCCGTGGGCCGCCGCCTCGCCGGTGATCATGTGGTCGACGGCGAGCTTGGAGGCGCCGTAGGGGTTGGTCGGTGCGGTCGGCGCCGACTCGAGGATCGGCACCTCGGCCGGCTCGCCGTAGGTGGCCGCCGTGGAGGAGAAGACGAGCTTGCGCACACCGGCGTCGCGCATGGCGGCGAGCAGGGCCATGGTTCCGCCGACGTTGTTGTCCCAGTACTTCTCGGGCTTCACGACCGACTCGCCGACCTGCGAGAACGCGGCGAAGTGCAGCACCGCGTCGAAGGAGGAGTCCAGCCACTTGGCGGCGTCCCGGATGTCGCCCTCGATGAAGGACGCGCCGGACGGCACACCCGCGCGGAAGCCGGTGGAGAGGTTGTCGAGCACGACGACCTCGTCCCCGGCCTCGATCAGGTGCTGGGCGACCACGCTGCCGACATAGCCCGCGCCACCCGTGACCAGATACTTCCCGCTCATGAACCCGCTACCTCTCGCAGTCGCTCGGCCGCGCGCTCCGGCGGCACGTCGTTGATGAACACACTCATGCCGGACTCGGAACCCGCGAGAAACTTCAGCTTGCCGGAAGTGCGGCGAATGGTGAAAAGCTCGAGGTGCAGCGCGAAGTCCTCTCGCACGACGCCCTCGAAGTCCGCCATCTGCCCGAACGGCGCCTGGTGCCAAGCGCTGATGTACGGCGTCGGAGGCTCACCCGCACCGAAGATCCGGTCCAAGCGCCTCAACAGTTCCAGATAGACCTTGGGGAACTCTGAGCGCGCGTCCTCGCCGAGGGCGAGCAGATCGGGCACCCGGCGCTTGGGGTACAGGTGGACCTCGTACGGCCAATGGGCGGCGTAGGGCACGAACGCCGCCCAGTGTTCACCCTCCAGGACGACCCGTTCACCGGCGAGTTCACGCTCCAGGACGGCGTCGAAGAGGTTCTCCCCGCCGGTGGCGTCCTTGTGGGCCGCGACGGAGCGCAGCATCAGGGCGGTGCGCGGGGTGGTGAAGGGGTAGGCGTAGATCTGCCCGTGCGGGTGGCCGAGGGTGACCCCGATCTCGGACCCGCGGTTCTCGAAACAGAAGACCTGCTCGACGGAGGGCAGAGATGACAGCTCGGAGGTCCGGTCGGTCCACGCGTCGAGCACGAGTCGCGCCTGTTCCTCGGTCAGATCGGCGAAGGACGCGCTGTGGTCGGAGGTGAAGCAGACGACCTCGCAGCGCCCGGAGTCACCGGCGAGCGAGGGGAAGCGGTTCTCGAACACGACGACGTCGTACGACGCGTCCGGGATCTCGCTCAGGCGACCGCCCGCCGAGGGGCACAGCGGGCATTCGTCGGCCGGCGGGTGATACGTCCGTCCCTGCCGGTGGGAGGCGATGGCGACGGCGTCGCCGAGCAGCACGTCGTGGCGGACCTCGGAGGTGGTGACGGTCGGGTCCAGCGGGCGGTGGTCCACGGCGTCCCGCACGGTGTCGTCGCGCAGGTCGTAGTAGACGAGCTCACGACCGTCGGCCAACCGGGTCGAGGTCTTCTTCACGGCGGACTCCATTTCGAGCCACTCAGGTTTTCCGAGACTCCATCGAACAGAACCAAACATAGAGAAACACAACTCACCACCGCAGTCAACATCACAATCAAACAGAGAGCATCATCAAAAGTGTTCAATTACTGAACACCGGGGCGTAGGTTCCGCTCTGTATCGGTTCGCGAAACGAAGCGAGTACATATGCAAACCCCCTCGATTTCCCCCACACCCTCCACACTCCCCACATCTCCGGCATCCCCCACATCCCTCACGTACCTCGCAGCCGAGCTACGGCTCCCCACCAACTGGCTCGACTACACGCTGCTCGGCATCTACTTCGTCGTCGTGCTGGGCATCGGCTTCGCCGCCCGACGCTCGGTGAAGACCAGCCTCGACTTCTTCCTGTCCGGCCGCTCACTGCCCGCGTGGGTCACGGGCCTCGCGTTCATCTCCGCCAACCTGGCGGCGACCGAGATCCTCGGCATGGCCGCGAACAGCGCGCAGTACGGCGCCTACACCGTGCACTGGTACTGGATCGGCGCCATCCCGGCCATGGTCTTCCTGGGCCTGGTGATGATGCCCTTCTACTACGGCAGCAAGGTCCGCTCGGTGCCCGAGTTCCTGCTCCTGCGCTTCGACAGGTCGGCGCACCTGCTGAGTTCGATCCTGTTCGCCTTTGCGGCCATCCTGATCGCCGGCGTGAATCTCTACGCCCTGGCGATCGTGGTCGAGGCCCTGCTGGGCTGGCCCCAGTGGGTGGCGATCGTCGTCGCCGGCTTCTTCGTCCTGGCCTACATCACCCTCGGCGGACTGTCCTCGGCGATCTACAACGAGGTCCTGCAGTTCTTCGTGATCCTGGCCGCGCTGATCCCGATCACGGTGCTGGCGCTGAAGAAGGTCGGCGGCTGGGACGGTCTGACGGACACTCTGACCAAGTCCCACGGCGACGACTTCGTCACCGCGTGGGGCGGAACCGGCATCGGCGAGGCGAACCCGCTCGGTGCGAACTGGCTGACGATCGTCCTCGGCCTGGGCTTCGTACTCTCCTTCGGCTACTGGACGACGAACTTCGCGGAGGTCCAGCGCGCCCTGTCCGCCAAGAACCTCTCGGCGGCCCAGCGCACCCCGCTGATCGCGGCGTTCCCGAAGATCTTCATCGTCTTCCTGGTGATGATCCCGGGACTGGCCGCCGCCGCCCTCGTCCCCGGCTTCGGCACGGAGGAATCGGGCTACCAGTACAACGACGCCATCCCGTACCTCATGGAGGGCCTGCTCCCCAACGGCGTCCTGGGCATCGCGGTGACCGGCCTCCTCGCCGCGTTCATGGCCGGCATGGCGGCCAACGTGTCGTCCTTCAACACGGTGTTCACCACGGACATCTGGGCGAAGTACGTCGTGAAGGGCCGCGAGGACTCCTACTACGTCCGCTTCGGGCGCCTGATCACCGCCATCGGCGTCCTCGCCTCCATCGGCACGGCGTTCCTGGCCTCGTCCTTCTCCAACATCATGAGCTACCTCCAGACCCTCTTCTCCTTCTTCAACGTGCCGATGTTCGTGGTCTTCATCATCGGCATGTTCTGGAAGCGGGCGTCGATGAAGTCGGGCTTCTGGGGCCTACTGGCGGGCACGACGGCGGCGATGGTCAACTACTTCGTCCTCTACAAGCAGGACGTCATCTCCATCCCCTCCGACCAGGGCGCGAACTTCGTCTCCGCCATCGCGGGCTTCGTGGCCGGCGCGGTCGTCATGTTCGCCGTCTCCCTCTTCACGGCCCCCAAGCCGACCGAGGAACTCCAGGGCCTGGTCTACGGCACCCGCTCCCCCGGCATGAGCGAGCCGCCCGCGCCGGGTGACGAGGCCTGGTACCGCAAGCCGGCGCTGCTGGGCTGGGGCGCGGTGGTACTGGCCGCCGTCTGCTACATCCCCTTCTCCTTCTGACGACTCCGGAGGCCGAACGACCATGACCGAACAGCCCGACCACCCCGGGTACTCCGAGAAGGACGTCCTGCGCGAGGTCACCGAACTCCAGGAGAAGTCCACGACGGCCGCCCGTCTCTTCGACATCCGGCGCATCATCGGGGGCCTCTTCGTGATCTACGGCGTCATCGTCACGATCACCGGCCTGACCGACGACGACGCCGCGATCGACAAGGCCGAGGGCGTCAACATCAACCTCTGGACGGGCCTGGGCATGCTGCTCCTGGGCCTGTTCTTCCTGGCCTGGCTGAAACTCCGCCCCACGGCCCCACCACCCCCACCGATCACCCCGGAGGCGGAGGACAAGCCCGAGTAGCCCGCCGTACAGCACCCGTCGTGGGAAGACCCGCCACCCCCACGGCGGGTCAGCCGCGCACGGCGGGAACGCGCACGGCGGGAAGGGGACGTGGTGCCGGGGGTGTCCGCCCGCCAGGGCCGGCGTCCGGCATCAACGCGAGCCCTCACCCGCGTCCGACCCGCCGCGCGCCCCCGGTGGCACCCGCGTCACCGCACCCGCCCGGTCCAGCAGCCCTGTTCGGGCCGCCAGGGCCGCCGCCTCCAGTCTCGAGCCGACGCCCAGTTTCATCAGCACCCGTTGGACATGGGTACGAGCCGTCGACGGAGCGATCCCCATCCCGGCGGCGATCAGACGGGTGTCCTCGCCGTCCGCCACCCGGACCAGAACCTCGACCTCACGCGGCGTCAGCATCTGAAGCAGCCGCTGACCCTCGTCGTCCGGCTGCACAGCGGGATTGAGCAGTTCGCTGAACGCACCCTGCAACAGCTGCGGCGCCACCGCCGCCTCCCCCGCCCGGGCCTTCATGATCGCCCGCTCGACGCCCTCTATACGTTCGTCGTGCCGCACATACCCGGACGCCCCCGCCGCGAAGGCCGCCGCTATGCCCCGGGGACTGGGCACCGGCCCCAGCACCAGCACCGCCACCGACGGCCGCTCCCGCTTGATCCGTACCACCGGATCGAAGATCCCCGGCTCGGCCGGCGCGGCCGTCCCCAGCAGGCACACCTCGGGCGCCCGCGTGATCACCAACTCCGCCGCCCCCGCGGCGGGCGCCGCCGCGGCCAGCACCCGATGCCCCCTCAACTTCAGTGCCGAGGCCAGCGCCTCGGCGAGCAATCGGTGGTCGTCGACCACCATGAGCCGCACTCCCATCGAGCAACCCCCCAGTCCCCCCAATGGATCCCCATCAATACCCCTGACCGGCCGCGCCGGTCCGGATGCCCCACTCTGGATGCCCACTGGTCCGCACGGACAGAAGCCCCCTCCCGGCTCCCCCGCCTTTCTGCCCCCGGAAGCTACACGCTTGTTCGACGTTGCGCTCCCCCTACCGGTGAGAAGTGCCCCGGAACGGCGGATTTTCTGGCTTTCCCCGCATTCGAGGAACGATCAGCGGTACGCACACGGCCCCGCTCCTGACCAGGCAGGAACGGGGCCGTCGTCGGCAGGTGGAGTCGGCGGGCGGAGTCGGCTGTCGTCAGCTTCCCGCGCCGAACGCGATCACGTGGTACTTCTTCTGGTACGCGGTCCCCAGCTCACTGGCGAACCGAGCCGACATGTACAGCCGCCCCTGCTCATAGAGGAGTTCGGCGTACTCGGGCAGCATCCGGGTCTCGACGTCCCGCACCGTGCGCGCCGCCGGATTCTCCAGCAGCTTCGTCTCCTTGAAGCTGCCGCCGTCGATGCTGACGATCTGCCCGCCCTTGTCGTACGGCGGCCTCTTGTATGCGATCACGTTCCCGCCGTCCATCCGCAGCGGCGTGATCGTGTACCGGTCCCCCGCGTCCGCGCGCTGCCCGGTCTGCTTGCCGGTGGCGAGGTCGAACGCGACGATCTCGTTGGTCTGGCCGTACTCCCCGCCGCCCTGGTGCTGCTTGGTCTCCACGTAGAGCCGGTCGTTGCCGACCACGACTCCCGTGCACGCCTCGATCGTGGTGACACCGGAGCAGCGGGCCGCGTACTGCTCGGACGGCACGGAGATACGGATGCGCAGCTTGCCGGTCTTGTTGTCGATCGAGAAGACGTCCGAGATACCGATGGACTCCGTCTTGCCGAGCTCCGCGGCCACCACCAGCGGGTCGGTGGAGACGACGCTCGCGTACTCGACGCCCTCGGGCATCTTGTACTCGGAGATCACCTTCCCGGACTTCGGGTCGATGACCTGGATGTTCAGCTGCGGGTTGTCGTAGGAGCCGCACTTGCGCAGCACGACCAGTTTCGGACCGCCGCCGTACCCGAGGTCGTAGCAGTTGTCGTTGGCCTTGGGCACCCACAGCTGCTTGCCGGTGGCGAGGTCGAACGCCGCGCCACCGCTGGTGCCGGCGGCGGCGACGGTGCCGCCACTGAGGGTGACGTTGTCGAACTGGATCTGCCGTCCGTCGACCTCGGCGCTCTTCGTCCACAGCTTCTTGCCGGCGTCGAGGTCGATGGCCGCGACCTGGCTGCAGCCGTGCGAGGGCCGCTCCTTGGTCGGTTTCGCCGGCTCGTAGGCGATGGCCGTGAGGTTGTCCTCGGTGGTGTGCTCGGTGGCCCGGCAGACGGGACCGGGCAGCTTGATCGTCCACAGCTCCGTGCCCTTGTCGGGGTCGTAGCCGACGATCTCGGAGACACCGCTCTTGACGTACGCCTTGTCGGTCAGCCAGGAGCCGGCCACGTTGATGCTGGTGTCGTCCGGGACGTCGGGCGACGGAATCTGGAACATGACCCGGGAGTTGGGGTCGGAGGGCACCTTCTCCTTGCCGGGAGTGGTGTTGCCGCCGCCCGTGCCGCCGCCGTTCCCGTCGCCGGTGCCACCGCTGGAGTTCGCGGTGTCGTCCTTGCCGCCGTCGTCACCGGACTTGGCGTACCAGACGCCGCCGACGACCAGGGCGATCGCCACGACGGCCGCCACGATCACGGCCAGCTGCGTGTTGAACTTCCGTCCGCCACCGCCCGGCCCGCCCGGCTGGGGGTGCATCGGCATCCCCGGCTGCGGATAGCCGTAGCCGGGCGGCTGCTGCCCGTACGGGTTCTGCGGCTGCCCGTAGGCACCGGGCTGCTGCCCCGGATAGCCATACCCGGGCGGAGGAGCCTGCGGCGGAACTCCCTGGGGCGGTTGGGGTGTTTGGGGTGCCTGGGGGTAGCCGTACCCGGCCGGGGGCGTGGGTGCGCCCTGGGGTTGCTGCGGTGGCTGCGGCTGCTGCGGAGGCTGCGCGGGCGGCTGGGGCGGTCCGAAACCGCCGCCCGGCTGCTGGGGCGGCTGATCCTGCGGCGGGCCGAACCCTCCCCCGGGCGGGGGCTGGTTCGGCGGCGGGGGCGGCGGCTGGGTCATGGCGTGGGCACCTCAGTGGAGGGGAGCGGCGGGGCGGTGGGAAGCGGGGACTCGGGAGGCGGAGCAGGGGACACCCGGGACACCCGGTCGACGGCTCACTTGCCGAAGGCGAGCATCAGCTTCTCCTTGGCCTCGTCGTTGCCGCTCAGCCGGGTGCTCGCGAGGTAGAAGCGCCCGTCGACGTAGTCGTAGATGCGGGAGAAGAAGCCGTTCTCGACGCTCGAGGCGCTCGCCGGGTTCTGCAACAGCGTCTGCGGCTTGTGGCTGCTGCCGGTGACCGGAATGGCCAGCACCTGGCCGCCCGCGTCGTACGACGGCTTCACATAGGCGACGAGCTTTCCGTCCTCGACCTTGACCGGCATCATCGGCTGGTCCGCCGGGGACTTCACGCGCCACTTCTCCTTGCCGTCGGAGAGGCTGATCGCGACGATCTCGTTGGCGCTGGAGAGCGCCTCGGTCGGCAGATAGAGCATGTCGTCGTCGGCGGCCACACCGGAGCAGCCGCGCAGGTTGCGCTCCAGGATGGCCCAGCCGCACTCCACGCCGAGCTTCAGCTCGACGTCGACCTGCGAGCGGAGCTTGCCGCCGGAACCGAAGACGGAGATGTTCCCCTGCTTGTCCTCGTTGGTGCCGTAGACGATCAGGGGGTCGATGGAGAAGACGCGGGCGACCTGCCACCCCTTCTCGTACTTCCGGGTCCACTTGGCCTTGCCCGTCGCCGGGTCCAGCTCCTGGATCTCGTCGTGTTCGTTGCTGCCGGTGGCGTCGCAGGACGAGACGGCGATCAGCTTCTCACCGCCCGCGAAGGCGGCCGGGAAGCACTTGTCGCCGTACCGCTTCTTGTCCCACAGCTTCTCGCCGCTGTCGACGTCGTAGGCCACGCCGGACTGGGAGCGGCCCACCATGAGCGTCTTGCCGGTGATGGACAGGTTGATCTTGATGGTGTTGTCGAACAGCTCGCCGTTGGAGATCTGGGCCTTCCAGCCCTTGGCGCCGGTGCTGAGGTCGATCTGCTGGATCTGGTTGCACTTGGCGCGGTCGCTGCTGCCGCTCTCGTAGGCCACGACGACCTTGTCGTCGGCCGACTTCTCCTGGGTGACCGCGCAGATCTTCTCCGGGAAGGTGATCGGCTCCCAAGTCTCCTCGCCGTCGGCGATGTTGTAGGCGAAGACCTGCTTGTACGCCGCCTTCACCGCGGACTTGTCGGTGATCCACAGGCCGGGGGCGTCGGCGCCGGCCTTGGGGGCGTCGGGCGCCTGCTTGTACCAGAGCACCTTCGACTCGCCGGGCTGACGGCCGCCGTTGAGGTTCTCCGGGTCCGCGCCGCCCTCGCTGCCGCCGCCGGTCTCGGAATCGGTCGGGGACCCGGAGCCCTTCGGGTCGCCGCTGCCCTGGGCGACCGGCTTCTTCGGGTCGTCGTCGCCGCCGCGGGTCACCGCGAAGACGGTGCCGCCGATGACGATCAGCGCGGCGACGGCCGCGCCGATGGCGAGGGCGGGCTTGCCCTTGAAGGGGTTGCGCGAGCCGGAGCCGGGCGCGCCCGGGTAGGGCTGCTGGGGCGGATAGCCGTAACCCTGGGCCGGTCCGGCGGGCTGCTGGCCGTAGGGGCCGGGCTGCTGCGGATAGCCGTACGGTCCCGGCTGCTGCAGCGGCTGGCCGTACGGACCGGAGTTGTACGGGGCGGCGGGCTGGCCGGGCTGCTGCGGGTAGCCGTAACCGGGCTGCGGGGCCGGCGGCGGCGGGCCCTGCGGGGGCGGCGGCGTCTGCGGCGGGCCCTGCGGCGGCGGGGGCGTCTGGGGGGCGCCCTGGGGCGGCGGGGGCGGGGTCTGCGGAGGCTGCGGTGCGCCGAAGCCACCCTGACGGGGGTCCTGCGGTGCGCCGGAACCGCCCTGCGGCGGCTGGTTGGGCGGCTGGCTCATGGGCGGTTTCCCCCTTGGTGACCCGGTGTGGTGCCACGTGCTGTGCCGTCGCGTTTCCGCCACACCGGCGTTTCTCAGATTGTTCTCAGACGGCTCTTTCTATCACCCGCCACCGACAGCACAACGGGCCCCGCCCTCCCCTGTTCCCAAGGGAGGACCGGGCTGTGATGCCCTCGTTATGCGCCTTCACGCGCCCTTCACGCGGCGTGGTGCGCCGCGCTCAGGCGTCCTCGGCGAGTTCCAGCCAGCGCAGCTCCAGTTCGTCCCGCTGACCGGCCAAGTCACGCAGCTCGGCATCCAGTTCTGCGACTTTGCCGAAGTCGGTGGCGTGCTCGGCGATCTGCGCGTGCAGCTTGGTCTCCCGCTCGGAGAGCTTGTCGAGCTGCCGCTCGATCTTCTGCAACTCCTTCTTGGCGGCCCGCAGATCGGCGGCACTCTTCTCCGGTACGGCCTTCTCCGCGGCCGGGGTGCTTGCCGCGACGGCGACCTGCGCCTCCATGCGGTGGCGTCGCTCCAGGTATTCGTCGATGCCGCGCGGGAGCATCCGCAAGGTGGCGTCGCCGAGCAGGGCGAACACCCGGTCCGTGGTGCGCTCGACGAAGAACCGGTCGTGGGAGATGACGATCATCGAGCCGGGCCAGCCGTCGAGGACGTCCTCGAGCTGGGTCAGGGTCTCGATGTCGAGGTCGTTGGTGGGCTCGTCGAGGAAGAGAACGTTCGGCTCGTCCATGAGCAGGCGCAGCAGCTGGAGCCGGCGCCGCTCACCGCCGGACAGGTCGCCGACCGGCGTCCACTGCTTCTCCTTGCCGAAGCCGAACGTCTCGCACAGCTGTCCGGCCGTCATCTCGCGTCCCTTGCCGAGGTCGACGCGGTCGCGCACCCGCTGGACGGCTTCCAGGACCCGCCAGTCGGGGTCGAGCTCGTCGACCTCCTGGGACAGATAGGCGAGTTTGACGGTTTTGCCTACGGCGATCCGGCCGCCGGCCGGCTGTGCCTCGCCGTCGGTCCGCGCCGCCTCTGCCATCGCCCGCAGCAGTGAGGTCTTGCCCGCGCCGTTGACGCCGACGAGTCCGATGCGGTCGCCGGGGCCGAGCTGCCAGGTCACATGCTTGAGCAGCATCTTGGGGCCGGCCTGGACGGTCACGTCCTCCAGGTCGAAGACGGTCTTGCCGAGCCGGGACGAGGCGAACTTCATCAGTTCACTGCTGTCCCGGGGCGGCGGTACGTCCTTGATGAGCTCGTTGGCGGCCTCGACGCGGAAGCGCGGCTTGGACGTACGCGCGGGGGCGCCGCGGCGCAGCCAGGCCAGCTCTTTGCGCACCAGGTTCTGCCGCTTGACCTCCTCGGTGGCGGCGATGCGCTCACGCTCGGCGCGGGCGAAGACGTAGTCGGAGTAGCCGCCCTCGTACTCGTAGACGTCGCCGCGCTGCACGTCCCACATGCGGGTGCAGACCTGGTCGAGGAACCAGCGGTCGTGGGTGACGCACACGAGTGCCGAGCGCCGCTCGCGCAGGTGCTGGGCGAGCCAGGCGATGCCCTCGACGTCGAGGTGGTTGGTGGGCTCGTCGAGGACGATGAGGTCCTGGTCCTCGATGAGCAGCTTGGCGAGCGCGATCCGGCGCCGCTCACCACCGGACAGCGGGCCGATGACGGTGTCCAGGCCCTGCGGGAACCCGGGCAGGTCGAGGCCGCCGAAGAGTCCGGTGAGGACGTCCCTGACCTTCGCGTTCCCCGCCCACTCGTGGTCGGCCATGTCCCGGATGACCTCGTGCCGGACGGTCGCCTCGGGGTCGAGCGAGTCGTGCTGGGTGAGGACGCCGAGCCGCAGCCCGCCGGAGTGGGTGACCCGGCCGGTGTCGGCCTCCTCCAGCTTGGCCAGCATTCGGATCATGGTCGTCTTGCCGTCGCCGTTGCGCCCGACCACGCCGATACGGTCCCCCTCGGAGACGCCGAGCGAGACGCCGTCGAGCAGGGCACGGGTGCCGTACACCTTGCTGACGTTCTCGACATTGACCAGGTTGACGGCCATTTCTCTCCTGCCCGGATGGATCGCTCGGCCTCCCAGGGTAGTCGGCCGGTACGACACCCCCGCCCGCCCGCGGACCGGCCGCTACTCGGACGTAGGGATTCCCCTAATTGACGCGATCTCTTAGCCGGGGCCACGGTGTTCGCACGCAATCGCGTACCACCCCCCACGCCCGCCCCGGGGATCCGATCCCCGGGGCGCAGCGCTGTGCACGGTGACTCTCGTAGCGGTCAGCCCGGCAGCACCGTCGCGCCCGGGGCCGGGCCGGAGGTGGTGCGTACGGTTCGGCAGGTGGACGACGAGCGCAGGGCCTCGGCGATCTTCTGTGCCGACTCGGGGTCCCGGGCGAGGAACGCCGTCGTCGGGCCCGAGCCGGAGACCAGGGCCGTGAGCGCGCCGGCGGCGCGGCCCGCGGCGAGGGTGTCGGCGAGCTCGGGGAAGAGGGAGAGCGCGGCGGGCTGGAGGTCGTTGGAGACGGTGCCGGCGAGCGCGTCGGGGTCGCCCTTGGCGAGGGCGTCCAGGAGTGGTTCGTGGGCGACGGGTTCGGGGATCTTCGTGCCCTCGGTGAGCCGGTCGAACTCCCGGAAGACGGCGGGTGTCGACAGTCCGCGCCCGGCCATCGCGAACACCCAGTGGAAGGTGCCGCCCACCTCCAGCTCGCGCAGCTGCTCGCCCCGCCCGGTGCCGAGGGCCGCCCCGCCGACCAGGCTGAAGGGCACGTCGCTGCCCAACTCGGCGCAGATGTCGAGGAGTTCCTCGCGGGTGGCGCCCGTCCCCCACAGCGCGTCGCAGGCGAGCAGGGCGCCCGCGCCGTCCGCGCTGCCGCCCGCCATGCCGCCGGCGACGGGGATGTCCTTGGCGATGTGCAGATGCACGTCGGGGGCGCGGCCGTACCGCGCGGCGAGCGCCTCGGCGGCGCGGGCGGCGAGGTTCGTACGGTCGAGGGGGACCTGGTCGGCGTCCGGGCCGGCGCAGGTGACGCGCAGGCCCTCGGGGGAGTCGGTCGCGGTGACCTCGTCGTAGAGGCCGACGGCGAGGAAGACGTTGGCCAGGTCATGGAAACCGTCGGGGCGCGCGGCGCCGACCGCGAGCTGGACGTTGACCTTGGCGGGGACCCGCACGGTGACGCTCGCGCTCACTTACTCGGACTCCTTGTGGTGGGCGGCGGCCCGCGCGGGCCCGGCGGCGGCTTCCTTGTGCTCCGCGACGGCCGCGAACTCCTCCACCGTCAGAGCCTCTCCGCGGGCCTGCGGCGAGACGCCGGCCGCGACGAGTGCCGCCTCGGCGGCGGCGGCGGAACCGGCCCATCCGGCGAGCGCGGCGCGCAGGGTCTTGCGGCGCTGCGCGAAGGCGGCGTCGATCACGGCGAAGACCTCGCGCTGGGAGGCGGTCGTCCTGATCGGCTCGGTGCGCCGGGTCAGGGAGACCAGGCCGCTGTCGACGTTGGGCGCCGGCCAGAAGACGTTGCGGCCGATGGCACCGGCCCGCTTGACCTCGGCGTACCAGTTGGCCTTCACGGACGGCACGCCGTACACCTTGGAGCCGGGCGCCGCGGCGAGGCGGTCGGCGACCTCCGACTGGACCATGACGAGGGTGCGTTCGATGCTCGGGAAGGTGGCGAGCATGTGCAGCAGGACGGGGACGGCGACGTTGTAAGGGAGATTGGCGACCAGCGCGGTGGGTGGCGGGCCGGGCAGCTCGGTGACGTGCATCGCGTCGGTGTGCACCAGCGCGAAGCGGTCGGCGCGCTCCGGCATGCGGGCCGCGATGGTGGCGGGGAGCGCGGCGGCAAGTACCTCGTCGATCTCGACGGCGGTGACGCGGTCGGCCACCTCCAGCAGCGCGAGGGTGAGGGAGCCGAGCCCCGGGCCGACCTCGACGACCACGTCGTCGGGGCGGACCTCTGCGGTGCGGACGATACGGCGGACCGTGTTCGCGTCGATCACGAAGTTCTGGCCGCGCTGCTTGGTGGGGCGCACACCGAGGGCTGCCGCCAGTTCACGGATGTCGGCGGGGCCCAGGAGGGCGTCGGGGGTGGGGCTGCTCACCCGACAAGGGTACGGGCGCCGCCGGGCGCACTCCGACGCGCGTGGCCCCCGGTCACCGCGCGCACCGGCCCGTCGGTCGCCGTCACCCGTGCAGCCGCCCCCCGCAGTGCGGCCAGGGACTCGTGCCCTGCCGCACGAACAGCTTCTTCGCGCGCATCGTCTGCTCCGCCGCGGGAGCGTCCTGCGGCCGGCCCTTCCCGCCGAGGTTCTGCCAGGTCCGGGTGTCGAACTGGTACAGGCCGCCGTACGTCCCCGACGAGTCCACCGCGTCCGGCCGGCCCCCGGACTCGCACGCCGCCAGGCCCTGCCAGTTCAGGCCGTCCGTGCCGCTCGCCGTCTCCGGCAGCGGTTTGGTGCCGACCTTCACCACCTGGGTGCGCGGCTCGCGCACCACCTCGGACCGGATCCGCCGCGGCTTCTGGCTGACGCCGTTGACCGTGCGCAGCGAGTAGGTGACCCTTCGCAGGCCCGGCTCCCCCGCCCGTGCGACGACCTCCGTGCCCCGGTAGACCGACGGGTCCTCGACGCGCTGCACGGCGAAGGCGATCGACTCGTCGTGGATCTCCTTGCGGCCGGTGATCCTGAGGACGGTGACCGTCTGCCCGTCGCGCGGGAACCCCTCCAGCGGGACGGACGTGGTGTCCTGCCCGCGCAGCGTGATCCCGGCCTGCTCCACGACCTCGCGCACGGACGCCGCGTTCGTCCGGATGGTGCGGGCGCGGCCGTCCGCCATGACGGTCACCGCACGCTCGGTGCGCACATCCAGCGTTAGCCCCTCACGCCCGATGCGCCGGGAGCGCGACGTCGACAGATACGCGCCCTCCGCACGCACCCCAAGCTGCTTGAGCGCCGCCTCCACGGTGCGTTCCGTCGTCCACACCTCACGCCGCTGCCCGTCCAGGGTGAGCCGCACGGGCCGCCCGTAGCGCACCGCGATCTCGTCCCCGCTGGCCAGTCCCGCGCCGGCGGACGGCGCCACCACGTCGTGCGCGCCCACCTCCACGCCCTCCTCGGCGAGCAGTTCGGTGACGTCGTCCGCGAAGGTGTGCAGAGTGCGCGGTGTGCCGTCGACGCTCAGTTCGACCACCTTGTCCTTGGCGACGAACGCCGTCGTCCCGCCCGCGAGGAACGCCACGACCAGCGCTTGCGGCACCAGCCGGCGCATGGATCCCTCCCCGCGGTCGGCGGGCCGCGCCCTGCGCCGGTGCGCGGCCCGCCGACCGCCCCTCGTCCGCGGCCCGGGCGCCGGCACGGTCGCGTCGGCGTCCTCGTACGCGGGCCCGTAGGTGTCCTCGTACGTCCCGTGTGGCCCGTACGCCGCCCCGTGTGCCCCGTACGCCTCGTGCGCGGTGTGCGCCGGGTGCGCCGGGTGCGCCCCGGGGGTCTCGTAGGGCGCGTACGCCCCGTGGGCCTCGTATCTCCCGCGCATCTCGTAGGCGGGGGCGTACGTGTCCGTACGCGCCTCGTACGCCCCCTGCATCCCGCGGCCCAGCGTCTGGGCGCTGTACGGGTCGAAGCCGCCGTAGGCCGGGGGCTCGTGGGCGGGGGTCGGGCCATACGTCTCGAACTGCGCGTTGCTCACGACGACACGCTCCAGCGGGGGACTCCGGATCGGGCCCACAGAACCTAGCGGAGGGGTGGTTACTCTCCAAAGTGACTCGACTACCCGCTGTAGCGAGCCGGGGGCGTGGAGAGGTGCGGGGAGCCCGTGCGGGCGTTATCGGGCGGTTATCGGTCAGTAGCCGAAGGCGCGCGCCGTGTTCGAGCCGAGGGCCGCCGCCAGCGCGTCCTCCTCGATGTCCCGCACGGCGGCCATCGCGCGCACCGTGACCGGAATGAGATACGGCGCGTTGGGCCGTCCGCGGTACGGCACCGGCGTGAGGAAGGGCGCGTCGGTCTCCACCAGGAGCAGCTCCAGCGGGGCCACCGCCACCGCGTCCCGCAGATTCTGGGCGTTCTTGAAGGTGACGTTGCCGGCGAAGGACATGAAGTATCCGGCGGCGGCGCACACCTCGGCCATCTCGGCGTCGCCCGAGTAGCAGTGGAACACCGTCCGCTCGGGAGCGCCCTCCTCCTTCAGCACCCGCAGCACGTCCGCGTGGGCGTCACGGTCGTGGATGACGAGGGCCTTGCCGTGCCGTTTGGCGATCTCGATGTGGGCACGGAAGGACGCCTCCTGCGCCTCCTTGCCCTCGGGTCCGGTGCGGAAGTAGTCGAGGCCGGTCTCACCGACGCCCTTCACCTGGGGGAGTGCGGCGAGGCGGTCGATCTCTGCGAGCGCCTCGTCCAGCGCCGGCGTACCACCGGGCTCGCGCGCCCCCTGCCGGGACCAGCCGTCGGGGTCCCCGTGCACGATGCGCGGCGCCTCGTTCGGGTGCAGGGCGACGGTCGCGTGCACGGCGTCGTACGCCGCCGCCGTCTCGGCCGCCCACCGCGAGCCGCGTACGTCGCAGCCCACTTGCACGAGCGTCGTCACTCCGACCGACGCCGCCTTCGCGAGGGCCTCCTCCACCGTGCCGGACTGCATGTCGAGGTGGGTGTGGGAGTCGGCGACCGGCACCCGCAGCGGATCGGGGAGGGGCGGGGCGGCGTGCTTGTCGGCGGCGTTCGAAGGCATGCCCCGATCCTACGAAAGGGGCCCGCCGTCCCGGACCGCGCTCGGTCGCCGCCCGCCGGCGCTCAGCTCACCTGCGACGGAAGACGTTCAGCTCGCCCTGCGGTGGAAGACGTTCAGCTCGCCCTGCGGTGGAAGACGTTCAGCAGGTCCGACAGGTGCCAGTGGTGCTTCGGCGACTCCTCGGCCGCCGCCGCGTCCGGCTGCCCGGGCGCCGACCGCTCGGACCTCGACTGCTCGGACCCCTGCTGCTCGGACCCCGGCTGCCGGGGGACCGTGCGGACGCGGTGCAGGGAGTTCTGCACCGAGGCCACCTGCCCGGCGCGCATGATCCGGACGGTGTGGCCGTCGCAGTTGTGACACGTGGGCCGGCTCAGCGGCGACGGGACGACCTGGCCGTCCGCGACGTACATCACGAACTCGTGGCCGTCACCGTCGATGTGGTGCTCGATCTCGTACGACTGCTCCCAGCCGTGCCCGCATCGCATGCAGGCGAAGGAATACGACTCGTGGACGACGGCGGTCGCGGCGCTGCGAAGGCCGGTGGCGTGCTGTGCGATCTCGCTCATGCCAGCTCCTGTGGTCCGCTGGTGGGGCGGGTTGCGTCCCTGCGTCCAGTGGACTCCTCGGCCGGTGTGAACGCACGGGACCTGTCGAGTGTTTGGGCCCCTTTGAACGTTCCTTGCCGCAACGGCCGTGCTGCTTTACCCGCCCATGGGGCGCCCGCTCAGCCGAGATACGCCCTGCTCACACGGCGTTTCACGCCTTCGCGTCGCCCGCCCCCGTGTTCTTCCCCGCGTTTTTCTCCGCGTTCTTCTCCGCGTTCTTCGCCGCCACGACCGCGTCGAAGACGTCCCGCTTGGGCACCCCGGCCGCCGCGGCCACCGCCGCGATCGCCTCCTTGCGCCGCTCCCCCGCCTCCTCGCGCACCCGCACCCGTCGCACGAGTTCCGCGGCGTCGACCTCCTCGGCCCCCTTCGGCGGCGCGCCCTCGACCACGACGGTGATCTCCCCGCGCACCCCCTCGGCCGCCCAGGCCGCGAGCTCCGCCAGCGCGCCCCGCTTGACCTCCTCGTACGTCTTGGTCAGTTCCCGGCACACGGCGGCGCGCCGCTCACCGCCGAACACCTCGGCCATCGCGGCGAGCGTGTCGTCGAGCCGGTGCGGCGCCTCGAAGTAGACGAGGGTGCGCCGCTCCTCGGCGACCTCGCCGAGCCGCGACAGCCGCTCACCGGCCTTGCGCGGCAGGAACCCCTCGAAGCAGAACCGGTCGACGGGCAGCCCCGACAGGGCGAGCGCCGTCAGCACCGCGGACGGCCCCGGCACGGCGGTGACCCTGATGTCCTTCTCCACCGCGGCGGCGACCAGCCGGTACCCGGGATCGGACACCGACGGCATCCCCGCGTCCGTGACGAGCAGCACCCGCGCGCCGCCGAGCAGCTCCTCCACGAGCTCGGGCGTACGGGCGGCCTCGTTGCCCTCGAAGTACGACACGACACGCCCCTTGGGGGTCACCCCCAGCCCCTGCGTCAGCCGCCGCAGCCGCCGCGTGTCCTCCGCGGCGACGACGTCGGCCCCGGCCAGCTCCTCGGCGAGCCGGGGTGGCGCGTCCGCGATGTCGCCGATGGGGGTGCCTGCCAGTACGAGGGTTCCAGTCACGTCCCCCATCCTCGCAGGGACCGCGGAACCCCAGCACAACAGCCGTCGGAGGCGAACGGCTACGCCCCCTTACCGCACATGCACGGGACTCCCACAGAACGGTTCCCTACGATGGCGCGGTGACCAGTACCGCGTCCTCCATGGACACCCGGCAGGACCAGGCACCGCACGAGCAGCGGCCGTCGTGGCAGCAGCGGCTGCGCCGATTCGGCTACACGGCGGCGCCCAGAAGCGACGTACACGACCGCTTGGTGCCGCCGTACGTCCAGCCCAGCCCGCGGATGTGGCAGTTCCTCGGGATCTCGCACCCGCTCGCCGAGCGGATCGCGCGCTGGTCCGGCTGGGGCGGTCCGCTGCTGGTCACCCTGCTGGCCGGGGTGCTGCGCTTCTGGAACCTGGGCAGCCCCAAGGCGGTGATATTCGACGAGACGTACTACGCCAAGGACGCCTGGGCGCTCGTCCACCGCGGTTTCGAGGTCAGCTGGGACAAGAACGCCAATGACGCGGTCCTGAGACTGGGCGACCAGATCCAGATCCCTACGGACGCGGCGTACGTCGTGCATCCGCCCGTCGGCAAGTACGTGATCGGGCTGGGCGAGCTGATGTTCGGGTTCAACCCGTTCGGCTGGCGCTTCATGACGGCGCTGCTGGGCACCCTGGCGGTCCTGATGCTGTGCCGTATCGGCCGCCGCATCTTCCGCTCCACCTTCCTCGGCTGCCTCGCGGGCGGTCTGATGGCGGTGGACGGGCTGGCCTTCGTGATGGCGCGCACCTCGCTGCTCGACGGCGTGCTGATGTTCTTCGTGCTGGCGGCGTTCGGCTGCCTCGTCATCGACCGGGACCGGGCACGGGCGAAACTCGCCGCCGCGCTGCCGGCCGACGCCGACGGCCGGGTCCGGCCCGACGCGCACATCGCCGAGACCCTGTCCCTCGGTGTGCGGCCCTATCGCTGGCTGGCCGGTCTGATGCTGGGCCTGGCCATCGGCACCAAGTGGAACGGCCTGTACTTCCTGGCCGCGTTCGGTCTGCTGACGGTGCTGTGGGACGTCGGCGCCCGCAGGGTCGCCGGTGCCGGACGCCCGTACCTGACGGTGCTCAAGCGTGACCTGGGCTTCGCCTTCCTGGCGACCGTGCCGGTGGCGCTCCTCACCTACATCGCGTCATGGACCGGCTGGATCCTCTCCCCCACCGACGGCACCGGCGGCTACTACCGCAACTGGGCCACCGCCGACGGCCGCAGCAGCGACTGGTCGTGGCTGTTCCCCGACTGGTGGCTCAGCCTGTGGCACTACGAGAACCAGGTGTACGACTTCCACGTCGGCCTGTCGTCCCCGCACACGTACCAGTCCAACCCGTGGAGCTGGATCGTCGACGGCCGCCCCGTGTCGTACTTCTACGAGTCCCCGCTGCCGGGCAAGGACGGCTGCCCGGTCGACGCGGGCGAGAAGTGCGCACGCGAGGTGCTGGCGATCGGCACACCGCTGCTGTGGTGGGTGGCCGCCTTCGCGCTGCTGTACATCCTGTGGCGCTGGCTGTTCCGCCGCGACTGGCGGGCCGGCGCGATCGCCTGCGGCGTGGCGGCCGGCTACCTCCCCTGGTTCCTCTACCAGGAACGCACCATCTTCTTCTTCTACGCCATCGTCTTCCTCCCCTTCCTCTGCCTGGCCGTGGCCATGCTCCTCGGCGCGATCATCGGCCCACCCCGCACCGGCGACACCCGCCGCGTGGCGGGCGCGACGGGGGCGGGCGTACTGGTCCTGTTGATCGCCTGGAACTTCATCTACTTCTGGCCGATCTACACGGGGACGTCGATCCCGATCGACGAGTGGCGGTCGCGGATGTGGTTGGACACGTGGGTCTAGACACCTGAGTCTCCGGCTGCGATGGCGCCGGGTGGCATCACCCCTGCACCACTCGGCGCCATCCGGTGCCATCGGTGACAGGTGGCGCCATCCGGTGCCATTGCCCGTGAATGGCAGGGGGTGGGCCCGCACGGCATCACCTTGGCGGCGGACCGCTTTCTCGCATCTCCGCAGGTAGAGCGGCCGAAGGCGGGCACCTTTAGCTCGAGGCGCCATTCAGGCTTGCATGTGGCGCCATTGTGGTGCCATGATGGCGTCATGGACCTCACCCCGTATGTCGACACCCTCCGCCGCGAGCTCGCGGTGGCTGCCGAAGCCGGTGGCGGCGAAGCCCGGGAGCTGGCCGAGAGGCTCACCGCTCCGCTGGAGTCGGCGACCCGGCTGATCATGCTCAACGTGCTCTCCGCAGCGATGGACGAGATCACCCGCGAACTCGCCCCGGGCTCGGTCGACGTACGGCTGCGCGGGCTCGACCCCGACTTCGTGGTGACGCCGCCGCCCACCGACGCCGGCGCGCCCACGGAGCCGACCGTGCCCGTGGAAGCCCTCCGGGCACCGGCTCCTGCCGAGGGCGACGAGGGCGGCACCGCCCGCGTCAACCTGCGGCTGCCGGCCCACCTGAAGGCCCGCGCCGAAGAGGCCGCCAACCGCGAGGGCCTGTCGGTCAACGCCTGGCTGGTGCGTGCCGTCTCAGCCGCCGTCGACGGCGGCCCCCGGCCCCGTACGGCCGAGAAGGCCCAGAACGTCGGACAGAGCTTCACCGGCTGGGTGCGCTGACCGCGCTCTCCCGCCCGCAGTCGTCGACTCACCCGCACCACCTCACCCACACCACGTCCCACCAGCGGGGACGTCCAGAAGACCCAAGAGGACGGGACAGCCATGCCTTCTTACGACACTCCCGAAGCGATCTCGGCCACGGCGCACGTGGAGGCCGGCTCCATCCAGTTCACCGCGGGCGACCGATACGACACGGTCGTCGAGGTGCGGCCCCGTGACCCGAAGAAGGACGGGGACGTGCGGACGGCCGACCAGACCGAGGTCAGCTGCGTGGGCGGCGTACTGACCGTCCGGACGCCCAAGCCCAACCTCTTCGGCCGCACCGGCGTCGTCGACGTGACGGTCGACCTGCCCGCCGGCTCACGCGTCGACGTGACCGGCGCCTGGACCCAGGTGCTCGGCGAGGGCCGGCTCGGCGAGGTCCGCGTGAAGACCTCGTCCGGCGACGTCCGCCTCGATGCGACCGGACCGCTGCAGCTGACCGCGTCGCACGGCTCGATCACCGTGGACCGCGTCGAGGGCGGCGCGGAGATCACCACCAGCTCCGGCAGCCTGCGCCTGGGCCTCATCGACGGCCCCGCGGTTTTGAAGAACTCCCACGGCACCACGACCGTCGACGCCGCCACCGGCGAGCTGCGGGTCAGGGGCGCCAACGGCGACATCGAGATCCGGCGCGCCGAGGACTCCGTCACCGCCACGACCGCGTACGGCACTGTGCGGGTCGGCGAAGTGGTCCGCGGCACCGTCCAGTTGGAGACGAGCTACGGCGCCATCGAGGTCGGCGTCCGCGAGGGCACGGCCGCCTGGCTCGACGTCAGCTCGGGCGCCGGTCAGGTGCGCAACGCCCTCACCGCGTCCGGGACGCCACAGGAGTCCGAGGACACCGTCAAGGTCCGTGCCCGCACCAAGTTCGGCAACATCGACATCCGCCGCGCCAAGGTCTGAGCGCGCCACCACTTCCCGCCCCGACCGGCGCCCCTTGCCTCGATCGGCGCACCCCCACCCACTTCAGCCTTCTCCTGGAGGGCCCCATGCCTTCATCTGTCATGTCCACATCCGCTCGACGGGACGGTCATCCCTCACCCCCCGCCATCTCCGCCGTCGGCCTGCGCAAGTCCTATGGCGAGCAGAGCGTGCTGGACGGTATCGACCTGCGCATCCCGGGCGGGTCCGTGTTCG
>NZ_JBIMKE010000019.1:0-160266 GCF_043673425.1 Streptomyces sp. M41
CAGGAGCCGTACAGGGCGCGTTCGCGTTCCACCAGCAGCGGCAGCGGATCCGACGACGTCACCAGATCCCGCAACGGGTACCGGCCCAGCACCCCCTCCACGTTGGCCGCGAAGGCCGCCGCCAGCCGGGACTCGGGCGGCAGCGAGTCGTCCCGCAACGCCTCGGCCGCGGCCAGCACCGTGGCCCGGCCCGCCCCCTCGGGCACCTGGGCCGCCGCGCGCTCGTACAACTCGCCGCCCTCTTCCAGGACCAGCCCGACATCGAGGCCGGCCGGAACCTTGATACGAGCGGCATGACGCCAGGTGGCCACCGGATCGCTCCACGCCTCCACATGGAACGTCCAGTGGCCCACCGAGTGCGGCGTCACCCTGGCGCCCCAGCGGTCGCTGCCCGCGGCCAGTTCGTGCATCGGCGTCCACGGGCCGGGGCGGCCGTCCGGGTCGGTCAGCACGACATTGGCGGCCACGGCGTCATGGCCCTCGCGGAACACGGTGGCGGTGACCTCGAAGGTCTCGCCCGCCACCGCCTTCGCCGGATGCCTGCCGCATGCCACGGCCGGCTGTACGTCCCGTACCGGGATGCGGCCGATGGTTCCGGCGCCGGTCCCCGTCCTGGTCCTGGTCTTGGTCCTGCCCATGGTTCACCTCCACCGTGCTGAGGGCCGGGCACCAGGCCCGGCCAGGGTTCGAAACGTGCGCCGGAGAGCTGTCACCTCCCGGCGAGGAAACGCCATCGCCCTGTCTGCGGCGGCCCCCGCCGTGCGGTGGTGCTCAGATGCGGGCGTTCGTCCTGTTCCCGGAGATAGGCCGCCAAGGTGATGCGCAGATAGCGTTCCGCGGCGTCCGCGGCCTCACGGGCGCAGCGCTTGCCCATCAGCACGCACAGGGTGTAGCCGGCGTCCTCGAAAGGGGCGCGCACCGAGTGGTCGGCCGGGGCCGCGAGCATGGCGCGTTCCCAGGCCCGATATCGCCGCAGTTGCCGGGCGACTTCGGCTTTGGCCGGTAGCAGCATGGCGCCGTTCACCTTCCGGGCTGCTCGATGACCCGTCTCCCGACCGTCGGGCGGAAACCCGTGCGCGCACACACACGGGTTCCGTTACAGGCATCGAGGTCTTCACACATGGTGCATGCTCAACCACCCACCGTCCTGTTGGACATTCAACTACCCCAGGAGTGTGCTCCTGTTGCACGAATGGCGTACCGCACTCACCCTGGAGTGACTCAGAAGCGATCAGTGCTCACGCTCCGTGCTCGGGGCACCCGTCCCGCAGGGGCGAGGGGAACGTGAGCTTTCGCGGTGAGGAGGTAACGACGGTGAAGACCGCAGTGCCCTGCTACTACCACCTCGATGTGGAAGTCAGCCCCGAACGGGTGGGTCAGGTCAGCCGAATTCTGGCCGCTCACCTCAGGTACTGGGACCTGGAGACGCTTGTGAAGCCCGTCTGCCGCGGCGCCGAGATGCTGCTGCGGGTCATCGACGAGCACGCGAGGGAGAAGTTCACCTCGATCGAGATGTGGTGGAACGGCCAGCACCTCATCACCGCCATCGGAGACAACGACCGCGGCCTGCGTCCGGACCACGAGCTGCGCGCCTGCCTCCAGCACCTCGCCGCCATGAGCGACGGCTGGGGCTGCTGTGCCACCGAGACCGGCAGCAAGGTCATCTGGTTCTCGCAGCGCGCCCGCGCCGGCGAGCGCGCGCCCCTGGTGCCGGCAGCTCCCGCGCCCAGCCTGCGCGAGGCGCGCGGGGTGCCGCGCGAGATGCCCGTCACGGCCCTGGCCGGCGCCGCGGCCTCCCCGGACGGCGTACCGGAGGCGGCCCGGTGACCGCCCGACGCCGCCGCAGCACAGGGGTGCCCGCGTGGAGCGGGCACCCCTACCCGCTGGGCGCCGCCTTCGACGGACGGGGCACCAACTTCGCCCTGTTCAGCGAGGTCGCCGAACGTGTCGAGCTGGTCCTCGTCGACGACAAGGACCGGCACACCACCGTTCCCCTCACCGAGGTCGACGGATTCGTCTGGCACGGCTACCTGCCCGGCGTGGGCCCGGGGCAGCGCTACGGCTACCGCGTCCACGGCCCCTGGGCCCCCGGCCTGGGCCACCGGTGCAATCCGGCGAAGCTGCTGCTCGACCCGTACAGCCGGGCGATCGACGGCCAGGTGGACAACCACGCCTCCTTGTTCGAGCGCACCCCCGGTGCCCCGTCCGAGGCCGACAGCGCCGGGCACACCATGCTCGGCGTGGTGACCGACCCGTCCTTCGACTGGGGCGGGGACCGGCCGCCCCGGCTGCCGTACGCCGACACCGTCATCTACGAGGCGCACGTACGCGGCCTCACCCGTACCCACCCCGATGTCCCGCCGCATCTGCGCGGCACCTACGCCGGACTCGCGCACCCCGCGATCGTCGAGCATCTGACGTCCCTCGGGGTGACCGCCGTCGAGCTGATGCCGGTGCACCAGTACGTCCAGGACGGCGTCCTGCTCGACCGGGGCCTGTCCAACTACTGGGGCTACAACACCATCGGCTTCTTCGCGCCGCACAACGCCTACGCCGCCCACGGCACCCGCGGCGAGCAGGTCAACGAGTTCAAGGCGATGGTGAAGGCCCTGCACGCGGCCGGCCTCGAGGTGATCCTCGACGTCGTCTACAACCACACCGCCGAGGGCAACGAGCGTGGCCCCACCCTCTCCTTCCGCGGCATCGACAACGCCTCGTACTACCGCCTGGTCGACGGGGACTGGGCGCACTACTACGACACCACCGGCACCGGCAACAGCCTGCTGATGCGCCACCCGTACGTGCTCCAGCTGATCATGGACTCGCTGCGCTACTGGGTCACCGAGATGCATGTCGACGGCTTCCGCTTCGACCTCGCGGCGACCCTGGCCCGCCAGTTCCACGAGGTGGACCGGCTCTCGGCGTTCTTCGACCTGATCCAGCAGGACCCGGTGATCAGCCGCGTCAAGCTGATCGCCGAGCCATGGGACGTGGGGGAGGGCGGCTACCAGGTCGGCAACTTCCCGCCGCTGTGGTCGGAGTGGAACGGCAAGTACCGGGACGCCGTACGGGACTTCTGGCGCGGTGAGCCCGAATCGCTCGGCGAGTTCGCCTCCCGGCTGACGGGGTCCTCCGACCTGTACGCGCACAGCCGGCGGCGCCCGCGCGCCAGCGTCAACTTCGTGACCGCGCACGACGGGTTCACCCTGCACGACCTCGTCTCGTACAACGACAAGCACAACGAGGCCAACGGCGAGGACAACAACGACGGCGAGAGCCACAACCGGTCCTGGAACTGCGGCGCCGAGGGCGCGACCCAGGATCCGGCCGTCCTGCGCCTGCGCGCCCGCCAGCAGCGCAACTTCCTCGTCACACTGCTGCTGTCCCAGGGCATCCCCATGCTCTGCCACGGCGACGAACTCGGCCGCACCCAGCGCGGCAACAACAACGCCTACTGCCAGGACAACGAGATCTCCTGGATCGACTGGCGGCTCACCCACGACCAGCGCGCCCTCGCGGACTTCACCCGCTACGTCATCGGGCTGCGCGCCGCCCACCCCGTGCTGCGCCGCCGCCGCTTCTTCAAGGGCGAGACCGCGACCCGCCCCGACCAGCCGCTGCCCGACCTGGTGTGGCTGCTGCCGGACGGCCGCGAGATGACCGACGAGGACTGGCAGCGCTCCGACGCCCACTCCCTCGCCGTCTTCCTCAACGGCGACGCCATCGCGGAACCCGACTGGTGCGGCGAGCCGGTCGTGGACGACTCGTTCCTGCTGCTGCTCAACGCCTACTGGGAGCCGGTCGAGTTCCAGCTGCCGGATGCCGGCTACGGCGAACGCTGGACGACCCTGATCGACACGGCCGAACCCCAGGGCCCCCCGGACGAGTCCGAACACAAGGCGGGCACGGCCCTCCTGGTCGAACGCCGCAGCCTGGTGGTCCTCTCGAGGCCCTCGCGCGCGACGCCCTGACAAGGGGCGCCGCGGCGCCCCTTGGCCCTCTCCCGCTATCGCTCCCGTCGCGAGGTGACCGTGAACTGCGCCCCGTCCGGATCCCGCAGCACGGCCTCGTCACTGCCCTTCGACAGCACGCTCCCGCCGTGCAGCTCCGCGGCCCGCGTACACCCCTCCACGTCCGCGACGGCGAAGTGCACCTGCCAGTGCGGCCGGATGGTGGGGTCGGGCGCGGCCTCCAACGCCCCCGACTCGATACGCGCCACGATGTCGCCCCCGCTGCGCAGCACGACCTCGCCGCCTTCGTAGCGCACCTCGCAGCACCCCGGGCGCTGCGAGGCCCAGTCCAGGACCTCGCCGTAGAACATGGCGGCGTCGAAGGCGTCCCGCGTGTGCAGACGGATGAAGGTCGGCGCGGCGCGACGCCAGGTCTCCCAGTTGGAGATGAGCTCGCCCTCCCACACGCCGAAGGTCGCCCCGTCCCGGTCGGCCAGCAGCGCCGCCCGCCCGGGAGGCAGCGAGAGCGGCCCGACCGCCGCGGTGCCGCCGCGCTCCTGCACCCGTGCCACGGCGTCGTCCGCGCTCTGCACGGCGAAATAGGGGGTCCAGGCCACGGCCATCTGCCACATCGAGGCGACCGCTCCGATCCCGGCGACCGGCACGCTCTCGGCGAGCGCGACCCGGAAACGGTCCCCCAGCTTGGCCGGGCGCCAGCGCCAGCCCAGCACGGCGGAGTAGAACGCCTGGGTGGCCTCGAGATCGCGGCTGGTCAGACTCACCCAGCAGGGTGCTCCGAACACGGAGTGGGTGGAGACGACCTCGGCCGTGCCCCTGGAGGATCTTGCTTCGTGATTCATGACAGTCGCGTCCTGGTCTCGCCCGCCCGGCGGTCACCGGTCTTCTCCCAGTGTCCAGCCGGATCCGCTCCGGAGCCTGCCGAGTACCCCCGGCGTGGCGGCCAAACGGCCGAGGCGGGGGCCCGCGTTCACTGGCACACGATCAACGAAGGGACGAGGATGGAGGCGTGGCACCGATACCGGGCGAGCCCGCCGACGAGACCGACCGGATCCTCGAGCTGGAGGAGCAGGTCGACCAGCTCAAGGCGGCGGTGGTCTCGCATGCCGTGATCGACCAGGCGATCGGGATGGTCGTCGCCCTGGGCCGCGTCTCACCCGAGCAGGGGTGGGCGGTGCTCAAAGAGGTCTCCCAGCACACGAACATCAAGCTCCGTCACGTCGCGGAGCTGATCCTCGTCTGGGGCCGGGAGGGGGAGCTGGCGCCCGAGATCCGCGTCGAGTTCCAGGAGGCCCTGGAGCGTCATGGCCCGACGCAGATTCCGGGAACGGCTCAGGAGTGACCCGCTCCTCGGGTCACCCCTTCGCCTTTCGACGTCCTGTCGCCGTCAACGGGCTTCGGCGAGCAGTTCCTCGCGTAGATGCGCGAAGCAGCCGCTCAGCAGCCGGGAGACGTGCATCTGCGAGATGCCGAGCTGCTGTGCGATACGGCTCTGGGTCATGCCGCCGAAGAAGCGGAGGTAGAGAATGGTCCGCTCACGCTCCGGCAGCTTCTGAAGGCACGGCTTGACGGCCACGCGGTCGACGACCACGTCGAACGCCGGATCCGGGCCGCCGATGGCGTCCCCCAGCGCATAGCCGTCGGTGCCGGGCATCTCCGCCTCCAGGGACAGCGCGGAGAAGCACTCCAGGGCCTCCATGCCGGTGCGCACCTCGGCCTCGGTCAGATGCGCGTGCTCGGCGATCTCGGCGACGGTGGGCGTGCGCCCAGGGGCGCTCTGCGACAGCTCCTTCGACGAGCTCCGCACCCGGTTGCGCAGATCCTGGACCCGGCGCGGCACATGCAGCGTCCACATGTGGTCGCGGAAGTGCCGTTTGATCTCGCCGGTGATGGTGGGCACCGCGTACGCCTCGAAGGCGTGGCCGCGCGCCGGGTCGTAGTGATCGACGGCCTTGACCAGCCCCAGGGCCGCGACCTGGTACAGGTCCTCCAGGGACTCGCCGCGGCCCTTGAACCGGACGGCGATCCGCTCGGCCATGGGCAACCAGACCTGGACCAGTTCGTCCTTGAGCGCTTTGCGCTGCGGCCCGTCGGGCAGCTTCACGAGCCGGGCGAACGCCGCGGCGGTGTCAGGGGCGTCGTCGTGGGGGTGCTGCTTCGTTCTGGTGGTGGCACTCATCCGGTGCGCACCTCCCTCAGCAGGTGCTGACTGGGCAGACACCGTGGAGGCGCGGCTCGGACCACCCAGGAGGACACCCGGGCCCGAGCGGGCCGGCTCCACGGAAGTGCCTCCTGTCCGAAGCACATAGCCCACGATACCCCGTAAATCGGAACAGGAACCAGATTTCGTGAATGCGACTACGTGTTACTGTCGCATGACTGTGGGTGGATTTGGTGGGTTCGGTGGGTTTGCGGGGCGGGGTTGCGAACGGCTCGCTGATCTTGAGGTGGAACGTGATGTGCGGCACGTGGGCGAGGGTCCGCCGTGCCGATGGAAAGCGCATTCTGCCAGCCCACGGCTTGATCGGTGATCAAGGGGGCGAATGGGCTGGCCACAGCGCATTCTGCTCATTTGACAGTGCACTGAGCACAAAGATAGGAAGCAGCTCTCTGGGTCGAGAGGTGGATTGTGTACGAGCCGAACGTGGTCGGGGACTGGCACGAGTACGACGAGCATGCCGGTCTGCGTGTCCGCGTCCACCGACTGGAAGCCGCCGAGCCGCCGCGTGGACGCGACGACGCCGCCGAGGGGCTGGCGTACTTCCGGGTGCGCGTCACCATCGAGAACCGCGGTGAGCGGCACCTCGGCATCCACCTCGAGGACGGGCAGATCGACGTGCGCATCGGCCGTGACGGTGAGGCGGCGTTCATCGACTGGCGCAACTCGCAGTTCATCGAGGGCTTCGACGTGTACCCGCTGCGCCGGGCCACCGCCGTGCTGTACGCCGCGGGCCCGGAGACGAGCCTGAACCAGGTCGACGTACAGATCCAGCTGCGGGTCGAGGAGGAGTGGGCCGACCGCCGGCTGTGGTCCGGCGGCCTCGGCCTCCAGGAGGGCCCGGCCGGCGCCCAGGCCGCCACCCTGCGCGACGGCCTCGCCCTCCAGGTGAGCAACTTCCTGCGCGAGCAGGCCGAAGAGGGCACCGCCTGACACACCGCCCCGGCGGGCGCCGGTCTAGTGCGGGATGCCGTCGATGATCTCCCGGGCCCCCTGCCGCAGCAGCGCCACGGCCACCGATGTGCCGAGCGTGGCGGGGTCCAGGCGGCCCGCCCACTCGTGGGCGTTGAGCCGCGTCTTGCCGTCGGGGGTGAAGACACAGGCCCGCAGGGACAGTTCGCCGCTGCGGTCCACGCGGGCGTATCCGGCGATCGGGCTGTTGCAGTGTCCCTGAAGGACATGCAGGAACATCCGCTCCGCGGTGGCTTCCCGGTGGGTGTCGGGGTCGCCGAGGCCGCTGACCACGTCGATGAGCTCGCTGTCGCCCTCCCGGCACTGCAGGGCGAGGATGCCCGCGCCGATCGGCGGCATCATCGTCTCGGGGGAGAGGACCTCGCTGATCACGTCCTGGCGTCCGATCCGTTCGAGGCCGGACACCGCGAGCAGCAGCGCGTCCGCCGCCCCGGCCGCCAGCTTCTCCAGCCGCCGGTTGGCGTTGCCACGGAAGGGTACGCACTCCAGGTGCGGGTGGGTGGCGGCCAGCTGGGCGACGCGGCGGACCGAGGACGTACCGATCCGGGTGCCGTCCGGCAGCTCGTCCAGGGTCAGCCCGCCGGGGTGGACGAGAGCGTCCCGGATGTCGTCCCGCTTCAGGAACGCGGCGAACGTCGTCCCCGCGGGCAGCGGCCGGTCGGCGGGGATGTCCTTGACGCAGTGCACGGCGAGATCGGCCTCGCCCGCCACCAGCGCCGCGTCGACCTCCTTGGTGAACGCACCCTTGCCCTCGACCTGGGCCAGATCGCCCATCCACTTGTCACCGGTCGTCTTCACCGGCACCACCTCGGTGCGGACCCCGGGGTGCAGGGCCGCCAACCCGGCGCGAACGCGCTCCACCTGGGCGAGCGCCATCGGGGAGTCGCGGGAGACGATACGGATCAGTTCAGGGACGGACATGCGGACACGATAGACCTTCACAACCCGGCGTCCGTACGGTACGGCCCGATTGCTGCCCGCTCGCCGGCGCCCGTGCGCACCGGCCAGGACAGCACGGCCAGCGCGCCCACGGTGAGCAGCCCCCCGACCAGGAACGCGCCCCGCACCCCGACCGCCGGGAGCAGCGCGCCCCCCAGCAACGTCGACGCTGGGGACATCGCACGTCCACCGGATCGGGCCCGGGGCGGAACCGTGAGGTGCCCCGCGGTCCTAGGCCATGTCCGCACGGCCTAGGACCGGAGCCCGAGCGGGGGTTGGATCAGGCGTACGGGTCGAAGGCGATGCCCGACGGCTTGGCGGAGGCCAGGTTGCCCGGGAAACTTCCGTCCTTCAGACCGAAGTGGGCGCTGCCGAAGTCGTGGGCGACCAGCTTGTCGCGCACACCCGCCGGGTAGCCGTTCCAGCCGACCAGCGTCGGATACTGCCAGGTGCGCTCGTGGTTCTCGGGCGGCTCGTCATTGGAGTTGGCGAGGCGGAAGCAGTGCGTGCGGATGCCGTCCTTGTGGTAGACGATCTTCGGGTGCGTGCCTTCGAAGCGGACCGAGGACGAGGCGTGCACGGTGTACGAGCCGTGATTGGACGTGGAGACGTACCGCACCTGCTCGTTCTGCACCCACACCACGACGTGCTCCCAGTCGTGCCGGTGCCCACCTATGCCGGTGCCGGGCAGCGCCTGGTCCTTCTCGAAGTACAGGTCGTACATATAGGCGCACCAGCCGTTGTTGCACTTGTAGCGCGAGTAGCCGTTGGTGTTGTCCAGGTCCGAGGCGTCCCGGCAGCTGCCGTTGAGCGCACCCGTCGGCTTGAGCCCGCCGTTGACGGTGCCGTCCGGGCCGATCGCCGGGGTCGAGTAGCAGCCGTCGGTGTCGTAGTCGTAGGCCGGCTGGTAAGTCCTCTCGCCCGCCTCGGCGTTGGCGGGCAACGCGCCGGGCGGGGCGGCGAAGGCGGTGCCGGGGAAGGCGACGACGAGCGCGGCGGCGCCGGCCAGCCCGGTGAGCCATCTTCTGCGGTGCGTGCGGGACGTCTGGGACGACACTGCGTCCTCCTCCTGATTCGGGCGCAGCCCAACGGGCATGGGGGGAAAGGCAGTTCAGGATCCAGGCTTTTCCCTGCCGTGCCAAGAGCCACGGACGTACCGCTGGTGACGATCAGCGCAATACCTGTGGCCGACGCCCCGTCACATGGGTGGCCGATGCCGTCACAGACCCTCGTCCGGCAGGTCGGCCGCCGACTCCTCGGGCGCCAGATCGGGCCGCAGCCGCAGCCAGGACGGCTGGCGCAGCAGCCCGGACCGGGTGCGGACGCTGTAGCGGACCTCCCCGACCAGCCGGGGCAGCACCCAGTGCGCACCGGCCACGCGGGGGACGGGGTCGAAGGGGCAGACGTCCGTGGCGGACGCGCGCAGCAGTTCGGCCAGACGGGTCCGCTCGGCCTCGCTCCAGCCGGTGCCGACGCTGCCCACGTACCGCAGCTGCCCCGCGGCGCGCTGACCGACCAGTACCGCGCCGGGGAGGCCCGTGAGCCGGCCCTTGCCGGGCAGCCAGCCGCCGACGACGACGTCCTCACTGACCATGTTGCGGATCTTGATCCACGCGCGGGAGCGCACGCCCGGCTCGTACACCGAGTCCAGCCTTTTGCACAGGAGCCCTTCCAGCCCGTGCTCACGTGTCGCCCGAAGGGCATCGGCGCCGTGTCCGACCAGTGCGGACGGCGTCGACCAGTACGGCCCGGCGAGACCCAGTTCCTCCAGGCGTCCGCGGCGCCGGCTGTAGGGCAGGGCGACGAGGGAGTCGCCCGCGAGATGCATCACGTCGAACAGCACCAGATGCACGGGCGTGCGGGCCGCCATCCGTGCGGCCCGCGCCGGGGCGTGGGCCAGGCCCATACGGGACTGGAGCAACTGGAAGTCGGCGCGCCCCTGCTCGTCCAGGGCCAGGATCTCCCCGTCCAGCACGGCGGGCGTGGTGCCGAGCGCGCCGCCGAGCGGCCGTAGTTCGGGATAGGCGGCCGTGATGTCCTCGCCGGAACGCGCGCGCAGCAGCAGACTGCCGTCCCCCTCCAGATAGACCACCGCGCGCTGGCCGTCCTGCTTGGTCTCGTACGCCCAGCGCGCGTCCTGCGCGGCGGGCGGCAGGGTGCCGGGCGTGGCGAGCATGGGAGGGATCAGCGGCAGGCTCACGGGTCAGTTGTCGACGCCCCCGCCCCCCGCCACGCACCCCGGTCCCCGATTTCCCCTGAACGGCGGCCCGTGTCCACGGCTCCGCGTCCACGGCTCCGCGTACGGCGACGCGGCCCGTAGCGGCTCCGACCGACGGGCTGTCACGACGAGTTGGCGGCGTGGCGGGTACGGCCCGTGAGAGGACCGCCCCGCGGTGATCACGCGGACGTCGTGCGAGGGCGCTGTCCTGACGTGCCGAGGGCCGGGGCTTCCTGTCCGGGCGGTGTCGGCTCCCGCAGCCCGCACAGCAGCAGCCGGCCCAGGAGCGGCAGTACGACGAGGGGTGCGAGCGCCGTCCGCAGGGACGTGGCGTCGGCCAGTGCGCCGATCGCCGGGGCGGCGAGACCGCCCACGCTCACCGTCAGCCCCAGCGTCACACCGCTCGCCGTGCCCACCCGCCCGGGCAGGTAGTCCTGACCGAGGGTGATGTGCAGCGAGAACGGCACGTACAGGCCGGCCGACGTCAGGGCCACGAACAGATACACCGGCGGGCCGGGCACGAGGACCACCCCGGCCACCGCGAGCACCGTCAGCACATACGCGTGACGCACGACCGTGAGCCGCCCGTACCGCTGGGCGAGCCGGCCCCCGGCCACGGTCCCCACCGCGCCGCCCACGTAGAGCACGCACAGCGCGGCCGTACCGGCCCCCGCCCCGCCACCGGTTCGCTCCCGGACGTACAGCGAGACGAACGCGCTCAGCCCGACGAACACGACCGACCGGCACACGACGGCACCGGACAGCCACAGGAACGAACTCCAGTCGTCGGCGCCCCCGCCGCTCCTGCCCCTGCCCCCGCCACCGGCCGCGCCGCGGCGCCCGGCCGAACGCACCGCTGCCGCACACAGGGCCGCCCCCACGACGGCCGGGACGACCAGCAGGGGAGAGGCGCCGAGCCCTCCGGTGGCGACCACCGCCGCCACCAGCAGCGGCGCGAGGGCGAAACCGACGTTGCCGCCGAGGGAGAACCAGCCCATCGCCGTGTGACTGCCGTGCGCCGCGGCGCGGGCCGCGCGGGCCGCCTCCGGGTGATATGCGGCGACACCGACGCCCGACACCGCCACCACCGCCAGCGTGAGCGCGTAGGAATCCATGACGCCGCTCGCCGCCACCCCGGCCCCGCCCAACAGCGCGCTCAGCGGCAGCAACCACGGCATCGCCCACCGGTCGGTCAGCGCCCCGAACAGCGGCTGCACCAGCGACGACAGCAAGGACGCGGCCAGCACGACACCGGAGGCGGCGGCATAGCCGTACGCGCGCTCGGCGACGAAGTAGGGGACCAGGGCCGCCACGGCGCCCTGATAGACGTCGACACAGGCGTGGCCCAGGGACAGCAGGGTGATGGCACGGGTGGGTTTCGTAGACACCCGGCGATCGTCGCCGTACCCGCGCCTGGCCCGCTTTCGATAAACTGCCTACTTGTGACGAACATCCGCCACACCCCCACGGCCCCCACCCGAGCCCAGATCCTCGCCGCCGGGGAACGCATCGACGCCCACCGGCACGACGACCACCAGATCGTCTACGCGGGCTCCGGCGTCCTCGCCGTCACCACCGACGCCGGCACCTGGTTCGCCCCCGGCAACCGCGCCATCTGGGTCCCGGCCGGCACCGCGCACGCCCATCGCGCCCACGGCCATCTCGACCTGCATCTGGTCGGCCTGCCCGCCGATGACAACCCGCTCGGCCTGGACACCCCCACCGTCCTCGCCGTCGGCCCGCTCCTGCGCGAGCTGATCCTCGCCTACACCCGCGACCCCGACGACGACACCCCCGAGCGGCGCCGCATGCTCGCGGTGCTGCGCGACCAACTGCGCGCCTCGCCGCAGCAGCCCCTGCGCCTGCCCACCCCGGCCGACCCGCGGCTGGCCGCGGTCTGCGCCCTCGTCCACGCCGACCCCGCCGATCCGCGCACGCTCGCCGCCCTCGGCGCCGCGACCGGAGCGGGCGAGCGCACACTGAGCCGGCTCTTCCGCCGCGAGTTCGGCATGACCTTCCCGCAGTGGCGCACCCAGTCACGCCTCTATCACGCGCTGCGTCTGCTCGCCGAGGACACACCCGTCACGACCGTCGCGCACCGCTGCGGCTGGTCCTCCGCCAGCGCCTTCATCGACGTCTTCCGCCGCTCCTTCGGCTGCACGCCCGGCACCCACAACCGCCGCACCCCACCGGGACGGTGACGGGCGGAGGCGGGTGGCGAGCCGTCGGCTACCCTCCGGTAGCATCCGGCGGCAGGCCATCCAAGGAGGATCAGTGCCCCGGTCCCAACGCTCCCCCATGCTGCTCGCCGGCCTGCTGGCCACTGCGGGCGTCGCACACTTCGCCATCCCCCGCCCCTTCGACGCGACCGTGCCGCGCGCCCTGCCGGGAACACCCCGGACCTGGACGTACGCCAGCGGAGTCGCCGAACTCGCGCTGGCCGCCGGAGTGGCGCTGCCGCGCACCCGTAAGGCCGCCGCGCTGGCCACGGCGGCCTTCTTCGTCGGCGTGTTCCCCGCGAACGTGAAGATGGCCGCCGACTGGCGTCACCGTCCGGCCCCGCAGAGGGCCGCCGCCCTCGGCCGGCTGCCGTTGCAGCTCCCCCTCGTGCTGTGGGCCCGGAGCGTCGCCAAGAGCGCGGAGGGCCGGTCATGAGCACCCGCGTGGAAGTCGGCGACAAGGTCGAGGACTTCGCCCTGCCGGACGAGACCGGCACCACCCGAAGCCTCACCGAGCTGCTCACCGAGGGACCGGTGGTGCTCTTCTTCTACCCCGCCGCCCTCACCCCGGGCTGCACCGCGCAGGCCTGCCACTTCCGTGATCTCGCCACGGAGTTCGCCGCGGTCGGCGCGCGTCCCGTGGGGATCAGCGGTGACGCGGTCGAGCGGCAGCAGGAGTTCGCCGACCGGCACACCCTCGGCATGCCGTTGCTGTCCGACGCCGACGCAACGGTGCGGGAGCGGTTCGGCGTGGCACGCGGTTTCTCGCTCGCCCCCACCAAGCGGGTCACGTTCGTCATCGGGCAGGACCTGACGGTCCTGGAGGTCGTCCGCAGCGAACTGCGCATGAACGCCCACGCCGACCGCGCCCTCGCCGCACTGCGCAGCTGAGCGGCCGGTCGGCCCGGGGGGTGCCGGGGGCGGCCGAGGGGCGGGCCGGGGCTGGGCTGCGCGTCCGGCGGGTGAGCAAGGGTGCGGAGACCGGAGAACCGGAGACCACGTTCACCGCTCCTCGCCGTCCGCGGCGACCTGGGCGAGGGTACGGCCGGTGCGCACCGAACGGGCCCGGTACGGATCGGGAGTGCCGTGCCCAGCCGATCGTCCCTTGCCCGCCTTCACCAGCAGCCACGCCTCCCGGTCGTCCTGCCCGCCGCGGATCCGGGTGAGCGCGAACTCGCCGTGCAGCTTCGACCCGCGCAACCGGAACGTGGCATGGCCGCGCTCCAGCGACTCACCGAAGTCGACGGGACGGCCCTCGCGGTCATGGCTGAGCGGCTCGTACGTACCGTTGTCCCAGACGATCACCGTGCCGCCGCCGTACTCACCCTTGGGGATCACACCCTCGAACTCCTCGTACTCCAGCGGATGATCCTCGGTGGGCATCGCCAGCCGCTTGTCGCTGGGGTCGTCGGACGGCCCCTTCGGCACCGACCAGGACTTCAACACGTCGTCCACCTGAAGACGGAAGTCGAAATGCATGGTGCGGGCGTCATGGATCTGCACCACGAACCGTGGCGCCGCACCGGCAGCCGCGCCCCGCCCCTCCGGCTCCCGCGTCCGGCCGAAGTCACGTTTGCCGCGGTACTCCCGCAGCCGGTCCCTCTCGCCCACGAGCGCCTCCTTCCCGAGCGCCCCGAGTACCCCGCCAGGGCGCCGGTGACTCCGCTCAGAACTCCTCGTGCACCTCGGGATCCCCGCCCAGGCGTCGGTGGGCCCGGTCGCCGAGCGCGCTCATCTGGCCGGCGTCCAGCGTGAAACCGCCGAGGTCGAGGTTCTCGCGCTGTCGTCCCGGGTCGGCCGACTTCGGGATGGGCAGGGCGCCCAGCTGGGTGTGCCAGCGCAGGACGACCTGGCCGGGGGTCACGTCGAGGGCGTCGGCGATGCCCTTGACGACCGGGTCGTCCAGGAGGTCGCTGCCCCGGCCCAGCGGGCTCCAGCTCTCGGTGAGGATGCCCTTGCCGGCGTGGAAGGCGCGCAGCCCGTCCTGCGGGAACAGCGGATGCAGCTCGATCTGGTTGACGGACGGCAGGACGCCCGTCTCCCGCTCCAGCCGCTCGATGTGCTCCGGCGTGAAGTTGGAGACGCCGATGGACCGGACGAGGCCGTCCTCGCGGATCTTGATCATGGCCCGCCAGGAGTCGACGTACCTGTCGACGCGGGGGAGCGGCCAGTGGATCAGATACAGGTCGACGTAGTCGAGGCCGAGCCGGCTCCGGGACTCCTCGAAGGAGGCGAGGGTCTCCTCGTAGCCGTGGTGCCGGCCCGGGAGCTTCGTCGTGACGACCACGTCCTCGCGCGGCACACCGCTGCGGGCGACCCCCCGGCCGACCCCCGTTTCATTGCGGTAGTTCGTCGCCGTGTCCACCAGGCGGTAGCCCAGCTCCAGGGCGTCGCGCACGGCCTTCTCCGCGCGGCTGTCGTCCAGGGGCCAGGTGCCCAGACCGACGCCGGGGATCGTCGTACCGTCGTTGAGCGTGTGGGGCGGGATGCTGATCACTGGCGGACCTTCCCTCGACTGTGCCGTACACCCAGCGTCACGGATAGGGTGAGGATCGATCAACCGGACGGGCGGGGGATGGGGGCAGTGAACGGCATGGGCGGCACCGAGGAGAAGCAGGCGACGGGGTCCGCGCGGCCGACGTCACGCGATGTGGCCCGGCTCGCCGGCGTGTCCCACACGGCCGTCTCCTTCGTCTTCAACGGCCGCGCCGAAGGCAACCTCTCGCCCGCCACCCAGGAGCGCATCCGCCGCGCCGCCGCCGAGCTCGGCTACCGCCCCGACCCCGTCGCGCGCGGCCTGCGCCGCCGCCGTACGGCGGTGATCGGCCTGGTCACCGATGAGATCGCTTCCTCGCCCTTCGCCGGCCGGCTGCTGCGCGGCGCGATGGAGACGGCCTGGGGCAGCGAGCACCTCGTCCTGACCATCGACTCCGGCGGCGACCGCGCCAAGGAGGACGCGGCCGTCGCCGAACTCCTCGACCGGCGCGTGGACGGCATCGTCTACGCCGCCATGTCGCTGCGCCGCGTCCGCGTCCCCGAGGGACTGCACCGCACCCACTCCGTCCTCGCCAACTGCCTGCCCGAGGACGACTCCCTGCCCGCCGTCATCCCCGCCGAACGCGCGGGCGGCCGTACGGCGGCACGGCTGCTGCTGGACGAGGGACACCACCGGGTCGCCATGCTCGGCGGCCAGGACGACATCGCCTCCGTCGACCGGCTGCGCGGCTTCCGGGACGCGCTGCGCGCCGAAGGCATCACCGTCCCCAAGGAGTGGGTCGTCAGAAGCGGCGGGGAGATCAGCGGCGGCTACGAAGGCGCGATGCGCCTGCTCGACGGCGTCCCCGCCGGCCGGCGGCCCACCGGGCTCTTCTGCTACAACGACCGGGTCGCGGCGGGCGCCCTGCACGCCGCGACCCGCCTCGGCCTCACCGTCCCGGGCGACCTGTCACTGGTCGGCTACGACGACCAGGAGCACATGGCCGAGTTCCTCACCCCGCCCCTCACCACCGTCGCACTGCCCCACCGGGCGATGGGCGAAGCCGCCGCACGGCTCCTCCTCGACGCCATCGACACCGGCAGGACACCGCCCGCGACGGTACGGCGGCTGGCCTGCCCGGTGATCAGCCGTGCGTCGGTGGGGCCGGCGCCCAGCCGGTGACGCCGGTCGCGGAACCCGTGACGAGCAGCTCGGGCACATCGTCCGCGCGCCGGTAGACCCGCTCGGTGACCGTGGCCCGGTCGCCGATGAACAGCTCCAGCAGGGAGCCGTCCACCAGGATCCGCACCTCATGGGCCGGGGCCCGCACCACGATCGGCGTCGGCCGCTCCGTCTCGGTCCGGGGCCAGTCGCCGCGGTCGAGGGTCACCGTGCCGTCGTCCGGGTCCAGCAGGACCGTCAGCTCCGCGCCCGAGGCGGACTTCAGCAGACGGACGGTGGTGCGGCCGGACGCGGTCACGGTCAGGTCGTACGTCCCGGGCAGCGGAACAGGACGGCGCGCTGCCGTGACGAACGGCTCGGGCGCACGCGCCAGTTCGAGCTCCGGAGCCGGTACGACGCGCAGGGCCCCGTCGGGACGGACGTCCACCACTCGCGGCGCGGTCAGGACACCGGCCCAGCCGGCGCGATCGACCGCCCTGCGGTCACGCGCCTCCCAGGACCAGCCCCACATCAGTGCCCGGTCCGGCTCCTGGAGCACGGCCGGCGCGTAGAAGTCCCGCCCGTGGTCCAGCCGTCCCCCGGCGCGTACCCCGAAGCGCAACCCGCCCTCGGTGTCCGGCTCCAGACGGCCCGTCAGACAGCCGGTGGCCCACGGGTCGCCGTCCCACAACGACAGCACCAGCACCCACTCCCCGCCCGGTGTCACGAACAGCTGCGGACACTCCCAGCCGACGGCCCTGTCCCCGAACGCGTCCAGCGCGACCGGGTCGTTGCCGTCCAGCAGCACCCCGGCGAACCGCCAGTCGGTGAGGTCGTCACAGCCGTACAGCAGCACCGAAGCCGTCCCGTCGGCATGCCCCGCGCCGACCAGCGCCCACCGGCGGCCGGCGCACCGGAACACGAACGGGTCGCGGAACATCACCACGTCGAGACCGGCCGGCGGTCCGGACACCACGGGCGCGGGCAGCGGGCGCCAGTCCGTCAACGTCTCGTCCTGAGGCATCAGCGCCCGTGCCAGACAGATCGAGCCGAGTCCGGCGTGCCGCCGGTCCACGCCCGTGTACACAGCCGTCGGCACGCCGTCGTCGTCGACCACACAGCCCGACCAGCAGCCGGCCTCGTCCGGGCCGCCGGGCGTCGGGGCGAGCGCGATCGGATGGTGCTCCCAGTGCACCAGGTCATGGCTGGAGACATGGCCCCAGTGGACGTTCGCGTGCACCGGGGCGTCGGGGTTGTGCTGGTAGAAGAGGTGGTACCGGTCCCGCCAGCGGAACGGGCCGTTGGGGTCGTTGATCCAGTTGGCGGGCGGACGGACCCGGAAGCGGGGGGCGTTCGGATCCAGGGACCGAGCGGTGAGGCTCAACGGTTGACTCCTGCGGACGTGATGCCCTCACGCAGAGGGCGCTGACCGACGACGAACACGACGACGGCGGGGAGCATGGAGAGGACGACACCGGCGAGCACCACCGAGATGGAGCCGGTGCCCAGGTTGCCCTGGAGGGAGACCAGCCCCAGGGGGAGGGTGTAGTTCTGGCCGGAGGTCTCCAGGATCAGCGGGCGGAAGAACTCGTTCCAGTGGTAGTTGAAGGCCAGCACACCGACGATCGCGAGACCCGGCGCGGCAAGCGGCGCATACACCGACCGGAAGGTCCGCCAAGGCCCGCAACCGTCGAGCATCGCCGCCTCGCCCAGGTCCTTGGGCATGCCCAGGAAGTACTGCCGCATCAGGAAGGTCCCGAAGGCGGTCGGGAAGGCGGGGACGATCAGGCCGAGCAGTGTGTCGGTCAGGCTCATCGACTTCAGCACCAGGAACACCGGCACCACGGTGACCTGGAGCGGCACCATCATCGTCGCCAGGACCAGCCCGAACAGCGGCTTCTTGAACCGGAACTCCAGGCGTGCGAAGGCGTATCCGGCGAGCCCCGCCGTGATCATCTGGCCGGCCGCGATCAGTGCGGTCACCAGCGTCGAGTTGAGGGCGAGGAGCCACACGTCGAGCTGCTCGAAGACCCCGCGGTAGGAGTCCACGGTGGGATCCGCCGGGATGATCCTCGGGGGCAGGTCGAAGGACTCGGCCGGGGTGCGCAGGGAGGTGGACACGGTCCAGATGACCGGCCCCAGGGTCAGCAGCGCGCACACGGCCAGCGCGGCGATCCGCGCCCAGGGCGCGAACGAGTGCCGGGCACGGCTGAGGTCGACTGTCGCTTGGCTCATGGGACTCACCCGGCTCACTGGTAGTGGACGAAACGCCGGCTGAGCCGGAACTGGAGGGCGGTGACCGCCATGATCAGCACGAACAGCAGCACACCCACCGCGGACGCCTCTCCGAAGCGCAGCTGCTCGAAGGCGCTCTCGTAGATCACCATCACCACCGTCCGGGTGGCGTCGCCGGGGCCGCCGGCGGTGAGGACGTAAGGTTGCTCGAAGACCTGGAGCGCGTTGATGATGCCGACCACGGACGCGACCAGCAGGGTGGGCGACAGCAGCGGGAGCGTGACGCTCAGATGCCTCCGCAGTCCGGTCGCGCCGTCGAGGGAGGCGGCCTCGTGGATCTCCTTCGGGATGTTGTTCAGACCGCCGACGAACAGCAGGAACGAAAACCCGAACTGCTGCCAGACGTAGACCAGGATCACCGTGGCCATCGCTGAGTTCTCCGAGGTCAGCCATGGCACGGGGGCGATCCCGAGCAGTCCGAGCAGCCAGTTCACCACCCCGAAGTCCTGGTTGAACAGGTACTTCATGACCACCGAGATCGACGCGGCCGACAGCACCAGCGGGAAGAAGAACGCCGACCTGAACACCGAGCGCAGCCACCCGGGCATCCGGCCGTTCACCGCCAGCGCCAGCACCAGGGCGATGAGCAGTTGCAGCGCGACCGCGAGCACCATGAACACGAGCGTGTTGCGGAAGGAGACCAGCACCGTCGAATCGCCGAACACCGCACGGTAGTTGGCGGCGCCGGCGAAACTCGGCGAGTCGATGACGTTCCAGTGGAAGAGGCTCAGCAGCACCGAACCGAGGATCGGCACGACCGTGAAGACGACGATGCCGACGATCGTGGGCGCCAGGAAGAGCGCGGCCAGCAACCGGGTGCCACGGTCCCGGGAGGAGCGCCGGGACGCGACCGCCCGTGGAGCCGGCGGCTGCTTCGGCCGTACGGCCGGTATGCGGGTGTTCGTCATACGTCACGCTCCATGGCCCTGACCAGGTCGCCCTGCATCCGGCGCAGCGCCGGCGCCACCGAGCGCCGGGAGGCCAGGGCGGTACCGGTGTGCTTGAGAAGCACCTGCTCGACCTCGGCGACCTGCGGTGGCGCGGGGATGGGGCCGGTGTCGGGAAACTTGTCGAGGGTGTCGTAGAAGACCCGCCAGTTCTTCGGGCCGGTCTCCCGGTAGCGGTCGGCGGTCAGCATCGAGCGGCGCGCCGGGGTCGTCTGGTTCGTGGTGAACAGCCGCATCAGGGTGTCCCTGCGGGCGGCGAACTTGATGAACTCCCATGCCTCGTCCTGCTTCTTCGAGGTGCGCAGCAGCGCGTAGCCGGCGGCGCCGTACTGCATGCGCTGGGTGAGCCGGCGGGGGAAGTACTGCACCTCGAAGCCGTCGGTCGGCATGCCCGCCAGATGCAGGCCGCCCGCCCAGAAGCCGCCCGCGGGGGTGACCCCGACCCGGCCGGTGGAGAACACGCCGATGAGGTTCTGGCCGTTGCCGCCCTCGGGGCGGGTGCACAGGCCCTCCTGGATGAGCGAGGCGAGATAGTCGTACGCCTCCTCCACCCGCTCATGGGTGGCCTGCGGGGTCGTCCAGCGGAAGCCGCCGCCGCGTCCCTGCCGCTGGGCGGCGGGGTAGAAGGAGTCCCACAGCCAGGCGCCGCCGGGTGCCTTGGACTCGGTGAGCAGGTTGGTGTCGTTGGCGAACAACCAGGGCACCACGCCGCCCCACAGACGGTTCGTCCAGAAGTACGGCGTGAAACCGGAGCCGCTCGACCGCTTCATGTCCCGCAGCAGCGCGGTGAAGTCGTCCCGGGTCCAGTCGGCGGCCGGCAGCGCGGCACCCGCCCGCTTCAGCACCTGGGTGTTGAAGTACATGTCGGCCGCGTTGAACTCGACCGGCAGCTGATACAGGCTCCCCTCGTACATCATCGACTCCACCAGCGAGGGATGGACGTCGGCGAAGTACTCGCGCAGCTCCTCGGCGTCCCGCTGCACCCAGCGGTCCAGCGGGACGCCGAGGCGCCGCGCGAACAGCTGGACGCCCTCGGTGGCGACATAGACCAGGTCGGGGGCGGTGCCCGCCGCGATCTGGGTGAGGATCTTCGCGAAGAAGTCGGACCAGTCGGTGGCCTGCACCGCGTTGATCCGCAGCTTGATGTCGGGATGGACCTGCCTGAAGCCGTCGGTGAGCGTGCGGATGGCCTCCGGTCCGTAGGCGGGGCCGAGGGTGGCGACGACCAGGGAACCGTCGTCGCGGCCCGGGATGTCGGCTCCGGTGAGCCGGTCCCAGTTGGCGGCGGTGCCGGCCAGGGCGGCGCCACCCGCGCCATAGGCGCCGTACCGCAACAAGGTGCGGCGGGTGAGGTGCGAGTCGGTCATGCGAACGGCCTAACTCGTGTTAGTCGAGAAGTGATGCCCCAGATGATGGGAAGCGCGTCGGCGTCCTGTCAAGGGTTGTGAACCACTTGACCTTTAACGAGTTAGGACGCAGGGTCGGGTCGCATTGTCCGGTCGCACGCTGCCACGATCATTCCGGGACCGGCGCCGACCGGAGCCGGTGCGTACGAGTGACGGAGCGGGCATGACGAGGGACAGGGCCACTGCGGACGGGGCGGAGCACGTCGCGAGGGTCGAGGCGGGGGGCGGGACCGGCGCCGGAGCGGGGGCGGGGGCTGGAACCCGGACCGGGATCGACGACGGCGGCGGGACGGGTGTCGAGACCGGGATGCAGACCGGGGTCGACAACGGCTTCAAGACGGGCGTCGAGACCGGGATCGACGACGGCTTCGGGACGGGCGTCGAGACCGGGATCCAGGTGAAGCCGGTCGCCGGGCACATAGGGGCGGAGATCACGGGCGTCGACCTGGCCGCGGAGCCGGCCGACGCCGTGGTCGCCGCGATCCGGGCCGCGGTACTGCGCTGGAAGGTCGTGTTCTTCCGCGGGCAGCGGCTGGACCACGCGGGGCATGTGGCGTTCGCGCGCCGGTTCGGCGAACCCGTGGTCCTGCGCAAGCGCGGGAGCGCCTCGCCGGCCGGCGTACCCGAGGTCGAGACGACCGCCGACCGGCTGGAACTGGGCGGGAAGTTCGGCATGGAGCACGACGAGTGGCTGCGGCGGCGCCGCCACAGCCTGCTGCGGGGCTGGCACTGCGACCACGGCGCCCGTGTCGACCCGCCCGCCGCGACGATCCTGCGCGCCGAGACGGTGCCCCCGTACGGCGGTGACACGACCTGGGCGAACCTCGCGGCGGCGTACGCCGGACTCTCCGGCCCCGTGCGGGAGTTCGTGGACGGGCTGTGGGCCGAGCACCGTCTCGGCGTCGGCTACCAGCCGCGGCCCGGCGACGACGCCTACGTCCGCCATCTGCTGGACCACCAGGTGGCCACCCTGCACCCGCTGGTGCGCGTCCATCCGGAGACGGGGGAGCGGGTGCTCTACGTCAACGGCTACTACGTCGAGCAGATCGCCGGCCTCTCCCGTGCCGAGAGCCGGGCGATCCTCGACATGCTGCTCGAGCAGGCCGTGCGGCCCGAGTACACGGTCCGCTTCCGCTGGGAGCCGGGCAGCGTGGCGTTCTGGGACAACCGCGCCACCATCCACCTCGCCCCCAGCGACAACGCCCACCTGGACCATCCGCGGATCATGCACCGGGTGATGCTGGCCGGGGACGTGCCGGTCGGCGTGGACGGCAGGCCTTCCGAGTCGATCACCGGGACGGCGGTGGGGCGGTGGTAGCCGAGGACGGGTGATCCAGGGCAGCACCGGGAGTCATCGAGGGCAGCACCGGGAGTCATGGAGGCATGCCCACGCGGCGCTCATCCCGGCGGCGGAGAACTGGCCGGTGCCGGCGGGGGCCTGCTCTCCCCGGGCCCGGTCTCGCACCGATGGACCCGCTGGACCGCCCGCCGACCTGCCCACCGCCCTCGGGCCAGGATGAACCGTTCGACGAAACTCGTCGTCGTACAGGTCAATGATCGAAAACGCCCGTGTCCGGTACCGGATCCCGGCAGGGCGAATCCGCGGGCCCCGGTTCCGTGGAAGAGGAAGGAAGCGCATGCCGACTCCCGGGCGCCGTACCGCCGTCACGCTCCTCGACGTCCTGCTGCACGCCGCCGAGGAGGCCCCCGGTCAGGTCGTCGTCCACGTCCGTGGAGACGGCGGCGAGCGCGTCGTCACCTTCGCCGAACTGCGCGACGACGCGCTGCGTGTGGCCGGCGGCCTGCGCGCGGCGGGGCTGGAGCCGGGCACGCCCGTCCCTGTGCTCGCGGAGGTCGGCGACGACTTCCAGCCACTGTTCTGGGGAGCGCTCGCCGCGGGGCTGGTGCCGGTGCCGCTCGCCCCGGAGGCGCGTCAGGTGGGCCCGGTGTGGGAGTTCCTCGGCCGGCCGGCCGTTCTGGTCGACGACGCCTCCCGGGCGATGGCCGCCGAACTGCCGGGCCCGGTGCGGGCGCTGCGCCTGAGTGAGCTGCGCGAGGCAGCTCCACCGGCGTCGCCGCCCCGCCGGGACCCGCGGGACGTGGCCTTCCTCCAGTTCTCCTCCGGCAGCACCGGCGACCCCAAGGGCGTGGAACTCACCCACGAGGCCGTGCTCGCCAACCTCAAGCAGATCCGCTCCGCCATGGGGATCACGTCCGACGACGTGGTCGCCACCTGGATGCCGTACTTCCATGACATGGGCCTGATCGGCACCCACCTGGTCCCCATGGCGGCCCGTCTGAAGCAGATACGACTGGAGCCGCTGGCCTTCGCCAAACGCCCGGCCCACTGGCTCGAAGCCGCCGCACGGCATCGCGCCACCCTGCTGTCGGCGGCGAACTTCGCGCTCGCCCTCACGGTACGCCGTGTGCCGGACAGCACCTGGGCCGCGCTGGACCTGAGCCACGTCCGACTGCTGCTGGTGGGCGCCGAGCCCATCGCACCGCGCGTGTGGCGGGAGTTCGCCACCAAGGCCGAAGCCGCGGGGCTGCGCGCCGGGGCCATGCTTCCGGTGTACGGACTGGCCGAGGCCACGCTCGCCGTGACCGTGCCGCCGCTCGGGGAGAGTGCCGAGCCGTTGCGCCTGGACCGCAAGGCGCTCAGCCGCGGCCGCGCTGTGCCGGCACAACCCGGCCCGGACGCCGTCGAGTTCATGGAGGTGGGCCGCCCCGTCCCGGACTGCGAGCTCCGGATCACCGACGGCGACGGGGAGACGCTGGCGGACCGGCGGGTCGGTCACATCGAAGTACGCGGCCCTCAGGTGGCCCGCGGCTACCACCGCAGCCCCGCGGCGAGCGCCGCCGCGTTCCACGGACCGTGGCTGCGCACCGGCGACCTGGGCTTCCTGGACCGGGGCAGGCTCTGCGTCACCGGCCGGCACAAGGACGTCGTGTTCGTGGGCGGCCGTACCTTCCACGCGCCCGACCTCGAGGAGACCGCCGCCACGACACCCGGACTGCCCGCGGGCACGGTGGCGGCGATCGGCTCGCCGGGCCCGGACACCGGCGGCGACCGTGTCGTGGTGTTCGTGCAGTGGGCGCGGCCTCGCTGGGGCACCGCCCTGCCCGTGCTCGAAGCGGTGGCGGCCCGGGTGAGAGAGGCGCTGGGCCATGACGACGTGCGGGTGTTGCCGCTGCCTCCCGGCGCCTTTCCCCGGACCACGAGCGGCAAGCTGCGCAGAGGGCTGATGCGCGCCCGATTCGAGGCGGGTGGGTATGCGGTGGTCGAGGAGCGGGTGGCGGGAGCGCGGGTGCTCGCCGCACGGGCGGGTGTGCGGGCGCAGACTCGTGTGCAGGCGCCGGGTCATGTGCAGGCGCCGGGTCATGTGCAGGCGTACGCGTCGGGATCGGGGTCGGGGTCGGGGTCGGGATCGGAGTCAGGATCGGGGGCGGTGCCGCGTTCGCGGCGTGAGGTCGAGGAGCTGGTCCGGGGGACCTGGGCCCGCGCCCTCGAATTCCCGCCGACGGACATCGGTCGGCACGACCGGTTCTTCGCCCTCGGCGGCTCCTCGCTGAAGGCGATGACCGTGCTCGCGGGGATCGAGGACGCCTTCGCGATCACCGTGGAGCCTCGCGTGCTGCGCGACCATGACACCGTGGCCGCGCTGGCCGGGCATGTGCTCTCCCAACTGGACAGCGTTGAAACGGAATGTGACGTAGCGTCATACGAGAAGCGCAGGGCGACCGGCGTGGCCGGCGGCAGCGACCCGCTGGCGGTTCTCGGCATGGCCTGCCGCTTCCCGGGAGTGGAGACACCGGAGGCGTTCTGGGAGCTGCTCGTGTCCGGGCGGGACACGGTGTCGGGGGTGCCCGCGGGGCGCTGGGAAGAACGGGAAGGTGGCCGGGAGGATCGTGGGCCCGGCATCTCGGGCCTGTTCGGGTCCTTCCTCGCCGACCCGGCCTCCTTCGACGCCACCTACTTCGGTCTGGACGACGAGGAGGCCCGCGCGACCGACCCCCAGGCGCGGATCTTCCTGGAGCTGGCCCACGAAGCCCTGGAACGCGCCGGGTACGCGGGGCCGCGGCGGACCGGGCGCCGGATCGGGGTGTTCGCCGCCGTCGGGGACAGCGGGTACCGGGAGATACTCGCCGCCGCCACGGACGGTGACCTCGCCGCCCAGCCCGGCGCGCTCACCGGCAATCTGCCCAATCTCGTCGCCGCCCGGCTCTCCCAGGCCCTCGACCTCGACGGCCCCGCCCTCGCGGTGGACACCGCCTGCTCCTCGGCGCTCGTGGCCCTGCATCTGGCGCGGCGCAGCCTCCAGAGCGGGGAGTGCGATGTCGCCGTGGTCGGCGGCGTCCAGCTCGCCCTCACCCCGACCGGCCACCGGCTGCTCGCACGCGCGGGCGCCCTGTCTGCGACGGGCGGCAGCCGTCCCTTCGACGCCGCGGCCGACGGCATCGTGCCCGGGGAGGGCGGAGCGGCCCTCGTCCTCGCCCGTCTGGACGACGCCCTGCGCAACGGCGATCCCGTGCTCGCCCTGGTCCGCGGCACCGCCGTCAACAACGACGGCCGCTCGCTGAGCCTTCTCGCCCCGGGCCCGCGCACCCAACGCGAGGTCATCACCCGGGCGTACGAGGACTGCGGCGTCGACCCCGACACGGTCTCGTACGTCGAGGCACACGGAACCGGTACTCCGGTGGGGGACCCCGTCGAGGCGCAGTCACTGGGACATGCCTTCCCGCCCCGCAAGGACGGGCTCCCGCGACTGCTGGGCTCAGTCAAGGCGAACCTCGGACACCTCCTCAACGCCGCCGGCATGCCGAGCCTGGTCAAGACGGTCCTCGCACTGCAGCACCGGCTGATCCCGCCCACGCCGCACACCGCCCACCCCGCGCCCTACCTGCAACGCGCCGCCCCAGGCTTCGAACTCGTCGCCGAGCAACGTAAATTGCCGGCCGCCGGCCCTCTGATCGCGGGCGTCAACGCCTTCGGTTTCGGCGGCACCAACGCCCATGCCGTCCTGGAGGAGGCACCCCGGCAGCCGGCCGGCGACAGCCCCACCGCCGACGGACCGCACCTGCTCACCCTGTCGGCCGGCAGCGCCGACGCCCTGCGCGCAGCCGCCGCCGAACTGGCCGCATACGTACGCGCGCACCCGGCCGTGCCCCAGGCGGACATCTGCGCCACGGTCAACACGGCCCGCGACGACGGTCCCCACCGGCTCGCGGTGGTCGTCCCCGCCGACGGCCAGCGCGACGGCGGAGGCGGCAGTGACGCCGACGGTGATCTGGCGGATCGTCTCGACGCCGCCCGGCCTTCGGACTTCGCGGTCGCCCGGTCCTCCCGCCCCCGCACGGTGTTCCTGCTCCCCGGCCAGGGCTCCCAGCGACCGGGGCAGGGACGCGCTCTGTACCGGTCGTATCCGGTGTTCCGCGACGTGCTGGACGAGGCGTCCTCACTGACCGGGCCCGTGCTCGGGCGCTCGCTCGGCGACTGGTGCCTCGACCCCGGTGTGGATCCCGGGGACCTGGCCAGGACGGAGGTGGCCCAGCCGCTGCTCGTCACGTTCGGGGTGGGCCTGGCCCGGCAGTTGGCGGAGTGGGGCCTGGCCCCGGACGCCGTCGTCGGACACAGTGTCGGCGAGATCGCAGCCGCGTGTGCCGCCGGCGCGCTGAGCCTCGCCGAGGCGGTGGGGTTCGCGGCGGAGCGCGGACGCCTGATGGGTGAACTGGCCGTACCCGGAGCGATGGCCGCCGTCAGGGGCGACGAGGACACCGTCGCCGGGCTCGTCCGGGCGTCCATCGGTTCGCTGAGCGTGGCCGCCGTCAACGGACCCGGACAGGTGGTGATCTCGGGTGCGGAGGACACGGTCGGCCATGCTCTCGCGGAGCTCACCGCGCGGGGCGTGACCACCCGCAGGCTTCGCGTCTCGCACGCCTTCCACTCACCGCTGATGGAGCCGGTCCTCGAACCGCTGCGGGACGCTGCGAAGGCACTGACGGTCAAACCGGCGGCCGTGCCGCTGCTGAGCACGGTCACCGGCATGTGGGGTCCGGGCCTCACGCCCGCCTACTGGCAGGAACACGCCGTCCGGCCGGTGCGCTTCGGCGACGCGGTGGAGCGGCTCCTGGAGGAGGGGTACGACACGTTCGTCGAACTCGGCCCGGGGAACTCCCTGGGCGGCGCGGTCCGTGCGGTCGCGGGCGCCCATGACGCGTCGGACGTGGCGGTCCTGACGACCGGAGGGCCCTCGGCGGCGGAAGGGGTCTCGGCGTCGCGGGAGGCCGTGGACGCCTCCGGTGCGCGGGCGTTGCTCCAGACAGCGGGCCGGCTGTGGGCGCGCGGAGCGATTCTCGACCGGGAGGCCATGAACCGGTCGACGCGCGCTGCCGCGCGCCCCAGGGTGCCGGTACCGACGTACCCGTACCAGCGCACCCACTACTGGCCGCGCAAGCCCGACGCCGTGAGCCTGGTGCGGCGCCTCGACTGGCAAGACGCACCGCTCGTTCCGGTCGTTCCGGCGGCGGGCGGGACCCGCGTGGTGCGGCTGATCGGCGCCGACCCATCGATGGAGCGGGCACTGACCGAGCGCCTCACCGCACGTGGGGTGACCGTGCTGGGGGAGCGTGCTGCTCATGGGCAGGGCGAGAGCGCTGCTCAGGCGGACACCGTGGTGTGGCTGGGAGGCGCCATCGGCGCCGCGGACGGGAGTTCCGAGTCCGCGTCCGCTGACCCGAGCCGCGCCGTCGCCGCCCTGCGCCGCGTACTCGACTCGCTCACCGCAGGCTGCTCCCGCCTGCTGGTCGTCACCGAGGACGCCTACGTCACCGGCGTCGCGACGGAACGGGCCTGCCCGACGGGGGCCCTACTGCACGGATTCGCCCTGGCTCTCCCGGCGGAACACCCCGGACTCGTCGCCCGCGGCGTCGACCTGTCCTCGCACGACACCCTCGACGCCCGAGCCGACGCGCTGGAGCGGGAACTGTGGTCCGCACCGGAGTCGGAGAGCGGAGACCCGGAGCTCCAAGGGCCGATCGCCTGGCGCCACGGCCGTCGGCTCAGCCGTACGCCCTCCGACGTGACGGACGCTTCCGCCGCGCTCGGCACCACCCTGCCCTCGGGCGGCACGTACCTGATCACTGGGGGAGCGGGCGGCCTCGGTTCCGTGCTCGCACGTGATCTGGCCGACCGCGGAGCACGCCACCTGATCCTGACCGGACGCTCCGAGACCGCCCCCGACCGCCTGCTCGCCGACCTTCGTGCCCGCGGCACCACAGCCCGCTACCACCGGGCCGATGCCTGCGACGAGGCCGCGGTCGAGGGCCTGTTCGCGACGCTGCCCCCGCTGGACGGGCTGTTCCACGCCGCCGGTACGGCCCGGCCGGGCACCCTGCGCTCCAAGACCGACGGCGAGATCACCGAGGTGCTCGCGGCGAAGGTGCGGGGCACGATGCTGCTCGCCGCAGCGCTGGACCGGCACGGACAGCGACCGGCGGTGTGTGTCGCCTTCTCCTCCCTCTCCTCCGTGGTGCCCGGACTCGCGGGCGCACTCGGCGACTACGCGGCGGCCAACGCCTTTCTGGACGCCTTCGCCGCCGCCGAGCGCGCGGCGGGAAGGCACTGGCAGGCGATCGGGTTCGGCCCCGTCGCGGACGTGGGACTTGCCGTGGCCGCCGGAGCACCGGCATACGCCCGCCAGCGCGCTCACGGTGCGAACACCATGACCGCGCGGGCCGCGATCGCAGCGCTGCGGACGGCCGTCGCGACCGATGCGGCGCACCTGCTGGTGGCCTCCACGGTGACGTCGTCCACTGTGACGTCGGCGCCCACGTCGGCCGTCGTCGAGGACTGCCTTCCCGCCGACGTGCCCCAGGCGACCCGCCGCACCCCACCGGGCGGTGCCGAGGCCCTCCCCGAACCGTCCCGCGTCACGGAACTGGTACGCCGCCTGCTGGCCGAGGCCCTGCACCGGGCACCCGAAAACATAGGCGACGATGAGGAGTTCCTCGGGCTGGGACTCGACTCGCTCGCCGCGGTGGACCTCGCCCGCCGCCTCGAAGCGGAACTCGGAATGCCGCTGCCCGCCACGCTGCTCTTCGAGTACCGGACGATCGACGAACTGGCCACGCACCTCAGCGGGCAGACACCGCCCGCCGCCCCGCAACCCCCCGCCGCCTCCCACCCCGTTCGGTCGGAGGCGTCACCACGCCCCCTGACCCCGCTCCAACTCGCCTTCCACACCACCGAGGCGCTGTACGAAGGCATCACCGCCTACGGTTATCTGCGCCAGACCGTCCGCGGCCCGCTCGACCCCGGTCTCCTCGGCCGCGCCCTGGCGCACCTCGCCGTACGCCACCCCATGCTGCGTATGCGGCTCACCGCGGACGGCTCTCCGCCGCGCCAGTACATCGCGCACGCCGAGCGCACCGATCGTGCTCCACGCTGGTACGAGGTGCACGAGCCGGACGACACGGTGCCATCACTGCCTGGCCTCGAACGGCGGCTCTACAACCGCCGGTTCGACCTGACGGCCGAGGACCCGGTGCGAGCCGTCCTGGTCCGCGACCGACGGGACGCCGGTCTCGCTCACCTGCTGCTGGTCGTCCACCACAGCGCCGCCGACGGCTACAGCCTCAAGGTGCTGTGCGAGGAACTCTGGTCGCTGTACTCCGCCCTCGCCACGCACGAGGGTCCTCCCGAACTCCCGGCCCTGTGTGCGCAGTTCGCCGACCATGCGGACATGGTGTCCGCAGAGCGCCGATCGCCGGGCTTCGCCCGCGACCAGCAGTACTGGCGCGACCGCATCGCCGAACACACCGCGGCCACCGCGGCACCGGCACCGAGACCGCCACGGACACCGGCACCGGCACTGACGTCGCCGACCACCCCGACACCGCCCCTCCCTTACGACGGCGACCCGGAAGCACCCCCCACGCCGCCGCTCACCCACCACCAGACGACCCTCGACGCCGAGCTCACGGCGACGCTGCGGGAGCTGGCCGCCCGGCACGAGGTCTCCCTCTTCCACCTCCTTCTCGCGGCGCACGTGCGCTGCCTGGCCCGATGGGGCGGCCGGCCGCACATCGCCGTGAACGTGGCGCGTGCCCGCCGTGAGGCGCCCCTGCCCGGGATCGAGCGTCTCGTGGGCCCGCTCGCCGACACCCTGCCCGTGTTCGTCACCGTCGCTCCGGAGGAGGCCGTGACGGCACTGGCCCGGCGGCTGCGGCGGATCTGGCGCGAGGCGGAGTCCCACGCGACGCTCACCAGCCCCGACATCGCCGCGTTGCTGCCGGCCACGGGCCCCGCCCCGCGCACGGTCGCCGCGACCGGGTTCAGCTTCGCCAGGTTCCCCGTGCGCCACGGGCGCGACTGGCCGGTCACAGTGACGCCGACCGCGGCGGCCACCGCCTCCGCCGCGACCCGGCTCGGGCTGCTGTGCTGGGAGTCGGACGACGCTCTGCGCCTGTCCTGGAACCACCCCGCTCACCTCTTCCGCCGTGAGACCGTCGAGCGTCTCGCGACCGCGTACGTGGCCGAACTGCGCGCCGCGACCGGGCCGTCCACCCATGCGCAGGCGGCAGGGGCGGCACAGGCGGCACAGGCGGCGCAGGTGCACGCCGATGACGACGAGGGGATCGTCGCCCGCCTGTGTGCCCGCTTCCGGGCGACACCCCGAGCCGTCGCGGTGGACACCGGCCGCACCACGCTCACTTACGCCGACCTCGACGCCGCCTCCGCCGCCCTCGCGGCCCGGCTGCGAGCGACCGGCGTACGCCCCGGCGACCTGGTCGGACTGCTCACCGAACCGGGCGCCGACACCGTCATCGGCGTGGTCGGCATCCTCCGGGCGCGCGCCGGCTGGGTGCCTCTGGACGCGACCCACCCCGTGGCCCGGCTCCGGGACCAGACGACCCGTACCGGGGTCGGCGCGGTGGTCTGCCATTCCGCGACCCGCGCTGTCGTGGCCGCACTGGACGGCATCACGCCGGTCCCGGCCGACGACCGGGCTCCGGCCGCCGCCCCGTTGCCCGCCGAGCCGCCGCCCGCCGACCGGGACGCCATCGCCTACGTGATCTTCACCTCGGGCTCCACGGGCCGCCCCAAAGCGGTCCCGATCACCCACCGGTCGATGCTCAACTACCTCGACTGGTCCTTGACCACCTTCGGATACGGCCCGGGGGACCGGCTCGTGCAGACGGCGTCCGTCTGCTTCGACGCCTCCGTGCGCCAGTTGCTGGCACCGCTGCTCGTCGGCGCCACCATCGAGACCGTCACCCGGGAGCTCCTGCGCGATCCCGAAGCGCTGCTGGACCGTGTCGTCGACGCCCGGATCACGGTGTGGAGTTCGGTGCCGACGCTGTGGGAGCGCCTGCTGAGCGCGGCCGAGACCCGGGCCCGGCAGGACGGGACACCTCCCGACCTCTCGGCGCTGCGCTGGGTGCACGTCGGAGGCGAGGCACTGCCGGCCGCTCACGTACGCCGCTGGTTCGACCTGCTCGACCGGTGCGGCGGCCCGGAGCACCGGGTCGCCAACCTCTACGGGCCCACCGAGGCCACCATCAACGCCACCTGCCACATCATCGAGTCCCGGCCGGCGGACGACGTACGGCAGCTGCCCATCGGACGGCCCGTCGCCGGCACCGAACTGGCCGTGACAGCCGAGGACGGGCGTCCCTGCGCGCCCGGCGAGCCCGGTGAACTGCTCATCGCCGGAGCAGGGCTGACACCCGGCTATCTCGATGAACCGCGGCTCACCGCGCAGGCATTCGTGGAACGGGACGGACGCCGCTGGTACCGCAGCGGAGACCGGGTCCGCCGAACCGCCGACGGCGTACTGGAGTTCCTCGGCCGCCTCGACGACCAGGTCAAAGTCCGGGGCCACCGCGTGGAGCTCGGCGAGGTGGAGGCCGCGCTGCTCACCCACCCGGACGTCGCCCGTGCCGCCGTGCTCCTCGTCGACGGGCGTCTGACCGCCTGCGTCGAACCCCGGCCCGGCGCCGCCGATCCCGACGCACGCGAGATCCGCGCCTTCCTGGCCCGCGTACTGCCGCCCTACATGCTGCCCGGCCGCATCCGCACGATCCCGGCGATGCCCCTGACCGGCACCGGCAAGATCGACCGCATCCGGCTGACTCGCGAGGCCGGGGGAACGGCCGACGCGGCTGCCCGGACGGCGGCCGACGCGAGCGCGGCCGAGGAACACGGGGCGGACGACGCGGCCGAAGCGCTCTCGCCGACCCGGCCGGGGACCCCGCCCGCCACCCCGACCGAGCGCACCGTCGCCCGCATATGGTCGGCGCTGCTCGACATACGGGCCGTCACCCGGGAGGACGACTTCTTCGCGCTCGGCGGCGACTCCATCATGGTCCTGGAACTCTTCGCCCGGCTGCGCGAGGAACTGCCGGCCGTCCCCCGGCCGACCACGGTCTACACCCACCGCACGCTCGGCGCCTTCGCGGCGGCCCTCGACACGGCCGCCACGTCGGAACCGGCCCCGCCCGCCGCCGTCCCGCAGCCGACGGGCCCCTTCCCCCTCACCCCCTCCCAACGCGGGTTCCTCCTCGCCGAGGCCATCGACCCCGCGGCGGCCTCCGGCTGGCTGGCCCGGTTCCGGCTGGGCGGTCCGCTGCGGATCGACGTCTTCCAGCGTGCCGTCGATGTCCTGGTGGCCCGTCATCCGATGCTGCGGACGGTCTTCCCCGCAGGCGCCCGCCCACCGGTGCAGCAGGAGCTGCCGGATTCGTTGCGCCTGCCCGTGGAGGCGGAGACGCTCGCGCACCCCGGGCTGCTGGAGCAGCGGATCGCCGAGGAGGCGGCGCGCCGGCTCGAGCCCTGGGCCTGGCCGTTGCTGCGCCTGCGGCTGTTCACCCTGGCGCCCGACGAGCACATGCTCCTCGTCCACGCACACCACCTGATCGGCGACGGCTACAGCGCCGCCCTGCTCGCCAGGGAACTGCTCACCGTGTACGACCGCCTGGACCGCGGCCGGCCGCACGGCCTGCCGCCGCTCGGCAGCACCTTCCGCGACCACGTCGCCCTGACCGCCGTACGCCCCCAACCCCCGGGAGCCGAGGCGGAGGGGTACCGCGCACGTCTCCGCGCGCCCTACACACCCCCCGTGTTGCGCCGGCCGGTCCCCGAGGACGCCGAGGGGCGACCGGAGTTCCACACCACCGGGTTCACGCTGGACGCCGCCATGACCGAGGCCCTACGCGGACTCGCCCGGGCGGAGCACCGCACCCTGTACGCGCCGCTGCTCACCGCGTACTACCGCGCCCTTGCCGAGCTCACCGGACGGCGTGACCTCGTGCTCGGGCTCGCCGTCACCGGACGCGAGGAGTCCACCGTGGACGCGCACCGGGTGTTCGGCCCGTTCGCGGAAGCGGTCGCGCTGCGTCCGGCCCGGACCGGTGAGCAGGCCGCCGGGCAGCAACTACCCTCATTCGGCGATGACTTGAGGCGCGTCGCCCTGGAAGCGGAGCTGGCCCGAGCCGCCGGTGCCGGTGCCGGCGAACTGCGCACGGCGGCCGGACTGCCGTATCACGCCCAGTTCTTCTTCACCTTCCTCGACTTCACCTCGCTCGGCGGCTCCATGCCGGACAGTGGCCTCACACTGTCCGCCGACGACTCCGACAACGCGCTCGCGCCGCCGCCGGTCGGGACCGATGTGTTCCTCGCGGTGCGGCCCGTGGCCGGCGGGTCGGGCCTGCGGGTCACCGTCCGGGCCTCGGCGGTGGCCCTCACGGCCCGCCAAGTCGCCGCGTTGGCGGAGGTGATGCGCACGCAGGTGCAGGATGCGGTGCATGCCCCCGGGGCCGTCGCCGCCCGTGGCGGGCGGCGCACCACGACCGTTCTCGACGCGGCGCTCATCGGCTACCTGCCCGCACCTCACCAGCTCGCCGCCCACGCCGGACTGCCGTACGACAGCCCCGGTCTCGGCCGCGAGGAGATCCGGACGCTGCTCTTCCCGGACGGCCGGGCGCGACTGCTGGAGGAGACCACGACCGCGTTGGGCACCTCCGGCTTCATCGCGCTTCCGCTCTTCGCCGACGAGCTGGCCCGGGGCGGTGACCTCGCGGCCCGTACCGCCCGCGCCGTCGAGCATGCCGCGGCACTCGGCGCCCGCTGTGTCTCGCTTGCCGGGATGATCCCGTCCCTCACCGGCTACGGCTACGACGTCCTGCGCGAGACCACGACGAGCGCGGCGCTCACCACCGGACACGCGGCGACGACCGTCGCCGTCGTCAAGACGGTCCACTCGGCGCTCGCGGCGACCGGGCGCCGGCTGGAGGATCTCCGCCTCGCTGTCGTCGGCTGCGGCTCGATCGGCATGTCGTCCCTGCGCCTGCTGCTCGCCACGGCACCCCACCCCCCGGCCCGGCTGCTGCTGTGCGACCTGCCCGGCACCGCCGCACGGCTTCAGCGGGCGGAGGCGGACCTGTCGTCCCGGTATCCGCGGACGCGGATCGACTTTGTGGAGTCGGGACATACCCTGCCCGCGGCCGTTTACGGTGCGGACGTGATCGTCACCGCCGTGAGCGGCGCGACCGCCATCCTGGACATCGGCCGGCTGCGCCCCGGCACGATCGTCGTGGACGACTCCTTCCCGCACTGCTTCGATACGGCGAGCGCGCTGGACCGGATGAGCCGGGACCAGGACGTGCTGGTCGTGGGCGGCGGTCTGCTGGCGGTCGACTCGACGCGGACCCGGCTGGGCGAGGAGCTGCCGGGCGTGGTGAAGGCGGGCTTCGCGCTACGCCCAGGCATCCCGGACACCATGGCCTCGTGCCGCCTGGAGTCCCTGCTCCACGCCCACCTCGACAGGACCGGCCGCTCCTGGGACGGCCTTCCCCTGATCCACGGCCTCGTCGATCTGCCCCGTGCCCTCGCCCACTGGGACGCGGCCGAGGCCGCCGGGATCGGACCCGCCCCGCTGCACCTGCTCGACCGCGTCCTCGCGCACGGGGCGTGAGGCCGACGGCATGAACCGCGATCAGTTCAGAGGGATCGTGATGTCGTCCTCGACGGGCGGGTCGACTTCCTGGGCGCGGTTCCCGGTCGCCGCGTAGCAGCGCAGCCGGACCGTCTCCGGGGTGACGTCCAGACGCAGGAAACACTTGAAGAACGGCGGGCTGTAGGTCGCAGAGCCCGGGGAGAACAGCTGGGTGTAGATCTTGCGCACCGGAAGGCGAAAGCGTGCGGTGCGGTCGGGGCGGCGGCCGGCGCCCAGCAGAGCGGCGACCAGGCGGATGCGCCAGGTGATGCGGGGAGTCCGGCCCTGGGCGCGGGTCAGCGGGATGCCCAGCCGCTCCGCGACCACGGCCGCCGCCTGCGCCTCGGTCAGCGTGAAGAAACGGCGCATCCGCAGCCGGCGCCCGTAGAGCCTGCTGTAGAAGGCCAGGGAGTCGCCGCGCAACGGATAGCAGCGGAAGTCCTTCTCGGTGACGTCGCCGACGTCGACCCGGGGGATGGTGTGCGTGGCGTGCATGAAGGCACCGCCGCCGCCCGCGACCACGTACTGAACGGTGCGGCCCGCCACCTTGACGGGGTAGCGCTGGTAGTTGTGGATGTCGCCGCCGATCGCCGCCACGTAGCGGTGGGCCGGATCACGGACGATCTCGTCGACGGTGCCGCCGCCTTCGATCGCACACGGGCGGTGCTCACCGTCCACGTACAGCGGCCGGCCGGTGATGAGGATCTTCGGCCGGGGATCCTTGGACACCTCACGCAGCCACCTGCCCTGCTCGGCGTCGATGGTCCCGAGCAGCCCCGTGTCGATGCCGACGATCCGCACCGGCCCCGCGTCGATCGCCCAGTACGGCCCCGGCTGGACGGCTCGCTGGGCGGCGGCCGACCTCAACTGCCGTGCCTGCGCCAGACTCTCGCCGTCCGTCTCGCGCGGCCGGTGCCACAGCAGCGACCGCAGCCATGCCCTGCTGAACCGACGCGGTGCGGGTTCGGGCGCCGGCGGTGGGGTGTCGTCGCAGAAGACGCGCATGAACGCGCCGAGGTCCTCGTACCAGTCGTGGTTGCCCGGTATCGCGTAGATGGGCGCCTGGTAGTCCTGGTACGGGCGGAAGAACTTGGTGGCGTAGTCGTCGGCGCTGCCGACCGGGTAGATCACGTCACTGGCGATGACCGCGAACCGCGTGTCCTGACCGGTCTTCAGCAGGCCCGGCACCACGGCGTACTGGGAGTCGTCGCCCTCGCCGGTGTCGCCGACGACGAGGAAGGAGAAGCGGTCCGGGTCGTCGCGCCGGATCACCTTGTCCGCGGGCGCTCCCGCCGCGGCTCGCTGCGCCACCCAACGACTGCGGGTGCCGCCAGTGGGGTCCCCGAGCCAGGACGCCAGGACGCCGTTGCGGGCGGCCCACAGCATCCTCGGGTCGAGCCAGGAGATCTTCTCGACGTGGTGCGGCATCAGCCGCTTGTACTCGCCGAGTTCGGCGGCGCCCCAGCCGGCGCCCTCGGCGGTATCGCGTGAGGAGTCAGACACGGGTGCACCGTAACAATGATCGAGTCAGGACCGAGAGGGGAGGCGGGAGTTCGACGCGTCCTGCCGGTCCTGCCGGTCCTGCCTCCCGGGCCACGTCCTGCGTACGAGCGATGCCCGTCGGCCCGCCGCCCACGCCGTGAAGCCCGTACGGGGCCGCCACGGTGCGCGGGGCGAGCATGAAGCAGACGTGTGCCTCGGTGACCGTCGGCCTCGAGTGGTGCCGGCGCGGCGAATGTGACACAGATGGAAGGAGGAGCGGAGGGCAGCGGCGGAAGGGCCGGACATGCGGCAACTCGCGATCATCGAGGCACCGTCCGTGCTCGGCCTGCGGCCCTCCGGGGTCCAGGACCTGCCCACCGCACTGCTCGACGCCGGTCTGCCGGCCGGGCCCGACGTGGTGCGGACCGGCCGGATCGAAGCGCCGGCCTACGATCCGGTGCGCGACGCCGACACCCGGATCCTCAATCCGTACGCCATCGCGCAGTACTCCGTCCGGCTGGCCGACGCCGTCGGCGAGGCCCTCGACGCCGGCCGCTTTCCCGTCGTCCTCGGCGGGGACTGCACCATCCTGCTCGGCAACCTCCTCGCCCTGCGCCGCCGCGGCCGGCACGGCCTGCTGTTCCTCGACGGCCACACCGACTTCTACCAGCCCTCGGCGGAACCCAACGGCGAGGCCGCCTCGATGGAACTCGCCCTCGCCACCGGCCGCGGCCCGCGCGTCCTCACCGACCTGGAGGGACGTGGCCCGCTGCTGCGGGACGAGGACGTCGTGGCCCTCGGCTTCCGCGACGCCGACGAATCCGCCCGGGCCGGCATGCAACCGCTGCCGCCCGGCCTGCACGCCGTCGACCTGGACGCGGTGCGCGCGGCCGGTGCCGCCACGGCGGCGCGCCGCGCCGTCGACCGGCTCACCGCGGGCGACAGCGCCGGTTTCTGGGTCCACCTCGACGTCGACGTCCTGGACGACGCGATCATGCCCGCCGTCGACTACCGCATACCGGGCGGGCTGAGCTGGGAGGAGCTGGAGACCGTGCTGCGCACGGCCCTGGCCGACCCCCGTGCCATGGGATTCGACATCACGATCTTCAACCCCCGCCTGGACCCCGACGGCACCATCGCCCCGCGTCTGGCCGAGTGCCTGCGCAGCGGGCTGGCCGCACGCACGGGCGCCGACGAGGACTGAGCACCCTGCGCGGAGGCGCTCCGTGCCGTCCTCCTCGGGGGCGTGCTGGTGCCCGGCTGTCAGACGTCGTACTCGTCGGGCAGCCGCAGCCCGGGACCGCCGGCCTGGAGGCCGAGTGGTACCGCGCGGCCCTTGGGCTCCTCCCAGTCCTCCTGGCGGCCCAGCGCGGTGAGGTCGAGGTACGGGATGCCGTAGTGGAACTGTTCGATGCCACGGCCGTACGCCGAGTACGTGTGGAAGACCTCGTCCCCGACCCGCAGGAAGGCGCTGATGCCCGGCCAGTCGCCGCGCAGCTCCTCCGAGAACGGCATACCCGCCTCGGCGAGCTCGGCCTCGGAGCGGTCGAAGATGCGCACCGGCGCGACCCGCTCGTCCACGGTGGCGTGGAAGTCGTAGTTGAAGTCGCTGCCCGCCGACGAGTACCAGGGGAAGGTCCACCCCATCCGCTCGCGGTAGGCGGCGAGCTTCGCGTACGGCGCCCGGCTCACCGCCACCAGCGAGGTGTTGCGGGCATGCAGCTGCCGCAGCGCGCCGATCCAGTCGGCCGCGGAGGAACAGCTGGGGCAGCCGGTGTCACGCGGGTGCTCGATGCCGTCGGCGTCGATGTCGTACATCCACATGAAGTGGTGCATGACCAGCTGGGGGCGCCCCTCGAACAGATCGAGCAGGCTCACCGTCCCGTCCGCGCCCTCGAAGGCGTACGCCTTGTCGACGCGGACCATCGGCAGCCGTCGCCGCTCGGCGTTGACCCGGTCACGGGCGTGCGTGAGCTCCTTCTCCTCGGCCAGCAGCTCCTTGCGGGCGGCGAGCCACTCCTCGCGCGACACCACGTCCGGCAGATCGGCCATCGACGTCATCTCGGATCTCCCCGGGTCGAGGCAGGGACTCCTTCAGCTTGCCCCCGCCCCACCCGTGCCGCACACCGTGCGGCCGGCCTCAGAACGTCCGCTTCAGCAGATCGAGCAGCGCCGCCCGGTGCCGTTCGTCCGCCTCGGCGTCGTAGGCGGAGGTGTCGGCCTGCGTGAACCCGTGCCCCGCGCCGGGGTACACCTCGCAGCGGTGCCGGACCCCCGCCTCGGTGAGCGCGGTCTCCAGGCGCTCGATCTGCTCGGCGGGCAGGGACGGATCCTGGTCGGCGTGTCCGAAGTACAGCTCGGCGGTGATGTTCCCGGCCACCAGGTGCGGGCTGTCCGGCGACTCGGTCGCGAGCCGGCCGCCGTGGAACCCGGCCGCCGCCGCGACCCGCTCCGGATGGGTGCCGGCCGTGAGCAGGGACAGCCGCGCCCCCATGCAGTAGCCGGTCACTGCCACCGGGCCGTCCGCCACCGCGGGGCAGTCGGCCAGCCACCGCAGATACGCCCCGGCGTCGCGCATCGCCCGCTCGGGCGTCAGCGCCCGCATGATCGGCATGATGCTCTCGAAGATCTTCGGCCGGGCCGCCGGGTCGATGAACTCGGGCAACTCGACCACCGGAGCACGCCCGTGACGGTAGAACACATTGGGCACGAGCACCGTGTACCCGGCCTCGGCGAGCCGGTCCGCCATCGTCCTCAACCAAGGCCGCAGACCGAAGGCGTCCATGTAGAGCAGGACGGCCGAGCGGGGCGTCCCGTCCACGGGACGGGTGAGATAGGCGTCGGCGGTGCCGTCCCCGATGGGGATGTCGACAGCGTCTCCCTGTACGGAGGTCATGGGGCCTCCTCTCTGCGCGGTTCGCGGCGAAGCAGGTCGCCGACCCGGCGGAGCCGGGCCGCGCACGCACATGGTTTCACGCACCGTCCGGCCGGCCCCGGCACCCCCTCCCTCTCGGGAACGGCTTACTCGAACCGGGAGATGTCGCCCGCTCCCTCGCGCACGATCTCGGCCTCCCCGCCGGAGAAGTCGATCACCGTCGTCGGCTCGGTGCCGCAGTCCCCGGAGTCCACCACCGCGTCCAGCACATGGTCGAGCCGGTCCTTGATCTCCCAGCCCTGGGTCATCGGCTCGTCCTCGTCGGGGAGCAGCAGCGTGCTGGACAGCAGCGGCTCCCCGAGCTCGGCGAGCAACGCCTGGGTGACGACATGGTCGGGGATGCGCACGCCCACCGTCTTCTTCTTCGGGTGCTGGAGCATGCGCGGCACCTCCCTCGTCGCGGGCAGGATGAACGTGTAGCTGCCGGGCGTGGACGCCTTGATCGCCCGGAACACGTCGTTGTCGACCCGCACGAACTGGCCGAGCTGCGCGAAGTCCTGGCAGACGAGGGTGAAATGGTGCCGGTCGTCCAGACGGCGGATGGACCGGATCCGGTCGATGCCGTCACGGCTGCCCAGCCGGCAGCCCAGCGCATAGCAGGAGTCCGTCGGATACGCGATCAGCGCACCGGAACGGATGCTCTCGGCGACCTGGGAGATGGTGCGCGGCTGGGGGTTGTCGGGGTGCACGTCGAAGTACTTCGCCATCCGCCGAGCCTATGCCCTCCCGGACCGGCGGCAGCGCAGGACCGGGGCGGGAGGGCGGACGGGCGGGCGCGGGTGCCCGCGATCCCGGCCCACCGGGGGTCTGCCCGCGATCCCGGTGCACCGGGGGTCTGCCCGCGATCCCGGTCCACGGGGGCCCGCCTGCGATCCCGGCCCGCGGGGCGTCCTGCCTGCGATCCCGGTCCACTTGGGCCCGCCTGGGCTGCGGACCGGCGGCAGCGCAGGACCGGGGCGGGAGGACGGACGGGCCGGCGCGGGTGCCCGCGATCCCGGCGCACCGGGGGTCTGCCCGCGACCCCGGCCCACCGGGGCCCGCCCGCCCTCCCGGCCGCGGGGGTGGGACCGCGATCCCGGCCCGGAGCCGCCGTGGCGGGGGTGGGACCGCGATCCCGGGAAACCCGAATTCCGTGCGAACGCCCGCCTACCACGGCGCATGCGTGGGGTAACGTCCCGAGCGCAACGTCGTGGATGAAGTGCAGGACGAGGTGAAGGCCGACGTGGCTGGGAGAGAGGACGGGTACCGTCGGACGGGGGCGCCCGGCGCCGACGCCTCGCCGTGGGCGGAGCAGTTGCTGGGCCATCTGCGGCCGACCGGGCGCGACGTCCGCCGCGTCGTCACCTGGCTCGCGGACGCCGTGCAGGGCACCGCCGCGCTCCAGGACGACACCGGCACGCTCATCGCGGGCGCCCGGCCGCCCCTGGACGACGACCTCGTCGCGTCCGTCGCCGCCGGCCGTATCGCCTCCGCCGCATGGGAGGGGCACGGCCGTCATCTGCGCCTGGTGCGGGTGGCCTATCCGAACCCGGCGTCGGCGGGCGTTCTCGCCGTGTCGCGGGAGGCGCCGTTCGACCGGCGCGCCGCCGACATGGTCACGCACACCGTCCAGGTCATCGAGCTCCTGCTCAGGGCAGGCGAGACGACCGCCGCCGGACACCGGCTCGAGCGGGCCACCTCCGATCTGCGCCTGGCGATCCTTCAGTTGCTGATGGTGGAGGACACCGTCTCCGCCCGCCGTGTCGCCGCGGGACTGTGGCCCGGACTGCTCGACACCGACACCGCCTGCGTCCACGTGGTCGAGGGCACGGTCGAGGAGCGCGACCGGCTCGCCGAGGAATGCATCGAGGCCACGGGCGAGCAGGCCCTGGTCGTGCGCTGCCCGGCGATGGACCAGCATGTGATCGTCGTGACGCCCGGCGACACCGCGGCCCGGGAACTGCGCTCGCTGATCGGTCCACGCCCCGACACCTTCATCGGCGGCAGCGCCCGGCACAGCCTGGCCCGCACCGCCACCGCCTACGGGCAGGCCGTCAGCGCCCTCGCCGTCGCCCACTTCCGCCCCGACAAGGCCGCCGTCTACGCCGAACGCACCCACCCCGAGCGCCTCATCGACCCGGCGGCCCTGTCCGACTGGACGGCCCAGCTGCTGCGGCCCCTCGACACCCTGCCGCACCACACCCGCGCCGAACTGCTCGCCACCACCCGGCTGGGCCTGGAGTTCACCGCCGTCAGCGCCGCCAAGGTACTCGGTGTCAGCCGCAACACCGTCCGCGCCCGCATGGAACGGGTGGAGGCCCTGCTGCGCACCGACTTCTCCGACCTGACCGCCCGCGCGGTGGTCCATCTGGCGCTCAACATCCAGGTGAGCCGGCCCGACGAGCCGGGCGGCCCGGGCGGCTCCCGGGCGCCCCGGGCCGCACTGCCCGACCTGCTGTCCGGGCCCGCCATGCGCACCTGGGCCCAGGACCTGCTCACCCGCCTGGACCAGGACACCCGGGACCTGCGCCGCACCCTGCGCGCCTGGATCGCCGAGGGCGCCAACGCCGAACGCACCGCGCAGTCCCTCGGCGTGCACGCCCAGACCGTCCGCGAACATGTGCGCAGCGCGGAGCCCGTCCTGGAACGGCAGCTCCTCGCCGGCGGCAGCGACCTGTACGAGGTCGTCCTGGCCCATCTCGCCACGGGCGACCTGGACCAGCCCGCGTTGCCCGGTGCGAAACCGGGCCTTCCGGACTCACTTGTGCACAGGTGAGCCCCGCCGAAGGGGAAGCGGGCACTGCTGAGATACCGAATCCCCCCGCGCACACGTAGGTTCGACTGCGCGGCGGGGGCACGACCGGAACGGGGGACCGGTCGCGTCCCCGCGCCCTCTGGACACCGCAGCCGCCCCGGCGCCCCGCCCCGTGGCCGCTCGCGGAGCGTCAGCCCCGCAGCCGCACCGGGATCTCCTGCCAGCCGAACGCGATGAACGACGGCACCTGCCGCAGCTCCTTCTCACCGACGGCCAGAGCGAGGTCCGGGAAGCGGTCGAACAGCGCCGGCAGTGCCGTCAGGGCCTCGACCCGGGCCAGCGGCGCGCCGATGCACCGGTGCACACCGATCCCGAACGCCAGGTGGTCGTCGGCCCCGCGCGAGGCGTCGAAGACGTCCGCGTCCGGACCGTAGTGCGCGGGATCCAGCCCGGCGGCGGCATACGTGGTGATGATGGCGTCCCCCGCCGGGACGGTCACGTTCCCGACCTCGATGTCACCGACGGCGAACCGCAGCGGGAGCGACGCGATCGACGGATGCACCCGCAGCGTCTCGTCGATCACCGCGTCCCAGCCGATCCGTCCGGACCGCACGGCCGCCAGCTGTTCGGGACGGGTGAGCAGGGCGACGACCGCGTTGCCGATGAGATTGACGGTCGTCTCGAAACCGGCGCCGATCACCAGCAGCAGCGTGTACAGCAGCTCCTCGTCGCCGAGCCGGTCGCCGTCCTCATCCCGCACCCGGATCAGTTCGGTCGTCAGATCGTCCCCGGGGTGCTCGCTGCGGTGCGCGATCAGGGCGCCGAGCACCGCGCCGATCTGCTGCTGCACGAACGCCGCGTGTTCCGGACTCGGATCGGAGGTGTCCATGATCGCCGCGATGAGCGCCGCCGTGTCCTCCCACAACTCGTCGGGCACACCGAACAGTTCGCAGATCATCCGCATCGGCAGCGGGTGCGCGAAAGCCGCCTTGAGATCGGTCACCGAGCCTGCCTCGGCGTCCTGGGCGTCGAGCGCGACCAGCAGCTCCGCGGTGATGGCCTCGACGCGCGGACGCATCACCTCCGTGCGCCGCTGGGTGAAGCTCGGCGCGACCAGCTTGCGCAGCCGTGCGTGGTCGGCGCCGTACGTGGAGAGCATGTTGACCACGCCGACCCAGCCCAGGATCCAGGCCCACGAGGGGTGCTCGCCTATTTCGGGCCACAGCCGCCAGTGCAGACGGGGGTCCTTGCTGACCCGCGGGTCGAGGATGAGCTCCTTGAGCGTGTCGTAGTTCGTGGGCGCCCAGGCGGGGATGCCGCCGGGCAGCTCCACGGGCACGATCGGGCCGAGCGCACGCAGCCGGGCGCTCTCGCCGGCGATGTCGGCGCCGAACGGGTCGATGGCGAAGCGTTCGATGCGGTCGGTCACGGTCACGAGGGAACTCCAGGTTGGTCGGGGGAGCGGGGGCTGAACCGGACGGGCAGTGCGGTCAGCGAGCGGTGGAAGGGGCCCGGACGCCAGGTCAGGCGCTCGCGCGGCAGAACTGGCTCCAGATCGGGCAGCCACTGGGTGAGGCGTTCGATGGCCTCCGTGGCGATCAGCAGCGTGTGCTGTCGCACGGGGCAGGCGTGCGGGCCCGCCGACCAGGACAGGTGGGAGGCGTCCCTGGGGTGCCGGGCGCCCGCCGCCTCCCGTTCGGCGAAGTACGCGAGCGCCCCGTAGGAGACGACGACCGGCACCGCGGCCCTGACCCACGCCCCGTGGAAGGAGACGGAGCTACGGGCGTAGTGGATGCCGTAGTTGGCCAACGGCGTCTCGTGGTGCAGCACCTCCACCACCGCGTCCGTCACGGGACGGGCGCCGCTGGTGAGCGTGGAGTAGTACTGCGGGTTGCCGAGGATGCGGGACAGCGCGTTCGACACCAGGTTGGCCGTCGGCTCGTGCCCGGCGCCGAGGGTCAGGAACACCTGCCAGGTGACCTCCTCCGGCGTCAGACCGGCCGGGTGGTCCAGCAGTCGGCTCGGCAGGTCCTCGCCCCGCTGCTCGGCCTTGGCCGCGATGAGCTCCAGGACGTAACCGCCGTACTCCGCCTCACCCTCGGCCGCCTCGGCGCCGCCCTCCATCATCTTGCCGAGTGCCACATGGAGCCGTTCGCTCTGGCTGTCCGGCAGCCCGAAGAGGCTGTTGAACACGAGCGCCATCAGCGGCCGGGCGAACTCGCCCACCAGATCGGCCTCGCCCCTGGGTCCGAACCGGCCCACCAGCACCCGCACCGCACGGTGCACCCGCGCCCGCAGATCGTGCGGTTCGATCCCGTCGAAGGTGTCGATCAGCGAGGTGCGGTAGCGCACATGCGCCGCGCCGTCCGCGAACAGGGTGTTGGGCCGCCAGCGCATCATGCCGAGGATCGGCGAGTCGTCGGCGACCGTGGACTCCCAGGGCCGCGGATCGTGCGAGAAGGTGTCCGTGTCGTGCAGCAGGTCCAGCGCCGCGCGCCGGTCGGTGACGACATACGCCGGCACGCCCGGCGCCAACTCCGCCCAGCCGACCGCGCCCTGGGCACGCAAGGCGTCGTAGTAGCGGTACGGGTCCAGGGCGAATCCGTCCTCCCACAGGCGCACCGGCGCCGAGCGGGAGAAGGTCTGCCGGTCGGGGGAGTGCGTGGTCACCGGTCCTCCGGGGCGTGACGGTCGATCAGGTGCTGGACCAAGGCGAGCAGCGCGTCCACGGACGAGTCGGCAACCCGTGCGTCGCACGTCACCATGGGCGTGCCCGCCTCCAGGTCCAGGGCCGCGCGCAGCTGTTCCTCGGTGTGGTGGCGGGGCGAATCCGGGAAGGCGTTGAAGGCGACGGCGTAGGGCAGGCCGGTCTCCTCCACCAGGCCCAGCACATCGAACGACGCGTCGATGCGCCGGCTGTCGACCAGCACCAGGGCGCCCAGCGCCCCGTACGCGATGTCGTCCCACAGGGCCCGGAACCGCTCCTGCCCGGGTGTGCCGAACAGATACAGCACGATCCCGCCCGGCAGGCTGATCCGCCCGAAGTCGACGGCGACGGTGGTCGTCGACTTGTCCCGGACCCCGGCGAGATCGTCCACCTGCGCCGACGCCTCGCTCAGCGGTTCCTCGGTGTGCAGGGGACGGATCTCGGAGACGGAGTCGATCAGGGTCGTCTTGCCCACCCCGAAGGGGCCGGTGACCACGATCTTCACCAGGTCACGGGCGGTGTCGGGCAGGTGCACGTCCGCCCGTGGGCCCGCGGAGTCGCGGGTGCGGGCGGCGCTAGGGGTGCTTGAGGGCGCGAAGGCCATCGGCCACTCTCTTCAGCAGGTCGGGGTCGAAGCGTGCGGCGGGCGGGATCGGCGCACGGGCCAGCACCAGATCCCGGTCGATGAGTTCGGCCGCGAGGACGCGCACCGCGGACACCGGCAGCCGCAGCAGCGCCGCGGCCTCCACCACCGTCAGCGAGCCGTCGTCCAGGGCGTCCAGCAGGGCGAGCTGGGCGGCGGGCAGACCGGCGGGGGCGGCCGTGCGGGTGCCCATGAGCAGCGACAGCCGCTCCAGGTGGGGCCGACTGGGCCGGGCCACACCGCCGGTCGACAGATACGCGGGTACCAGGGGGCGGCCGGCACGGCGGCCCGTCATGCCGGCGCGCCGCCCTCGGCACTTCGGGCCGCCGCCGCCATCGCCTTCTCGCCCAGCCGGCCCACCTGGGAATGGACCCGGTGCGCCAGCAGATCCAGGCGTACCTCCGTGTCGCCGTACGCGGCCACGCAGGTGCCGTGGTCCGTCGGCACGATCAGCACGTATCCATGGTCCGACTCGATGACGACCTGCCGCACCTCGGCGCCCTCCCGGTCGGCGAACGCGGCAGCCGCGGTCCGGCACGCCCCCTGCACGGTGCTGGTGATCGCGGCCACCCGCTCGGCCGAGGGCCGGCTGAGAGCGTCCGTGTATCCGGTCACCAGTCCGTCCCGGGTGAGCAGCACGGCCGCCACCACGTGCGGCACCTCCAGGATCGGTTCGAGCACCCATGCCGTCTCCCCCGCGTCGCGGCTGGTCATCGAGCCGTTCCCCCTTCGTGTTCATGATCGGTCTGATCGGTGCTGGTGCTGGTGCTGGTGCTGGTACCGGGGCCGGGGCCGGCGGCTTCGGCCTGTTCCCGCTGCCCCTGGGCGGTCCCGGGTACGTCCGTGGCGGCATCGCCGGCGCGGTTGCCGGCGGGGTCGCCGGACGCCGCCCGGCCCGCGGAGGTGCCCGCCTGCAACGCCCCGAGCGCCGCGGCGGCCTGCTCGGGGCGGCGCACCGCCGGCCGCGGGGCCGGCGCCTCCTCGGGGGCGCTGGTCACCCGCGTCCGGCGTCGGCGCTGCGGCAACCCGGCGGCGGCGTCCGGAGCCTGGAGACCGGCGCGCGGAGTGTGATGCCCTGGTGCCGGGTCGGCGGCGTCCTCGCGCTCGTCCCCGTAGCCGTGCGTGGCACGGGACACGCGGTGTCCGGGCGCGGCGGGGGACGCCCCGCGCCGCGCATCGCCGACCGCACCGCGGGGTGCTTCGACGGGGAGTTCCTTCCGGACCTCGGCCGCCACGGAGGACTGCACGGTCCTGTCGCCCGGGGACTGGGCAGCCCCGTCGTCGCGCGAGGCGATGCGGGTGGAGCGCGGGGCGCTCGCCGCCGGCGGTCGTTCGACGGGGTCGATGCGGCTGAGCAGATGGCTGTCGACCCGCAGCACCGCCCGCACCCCGCCGTACGGCGACGGTGACGACACATCCACGCCCAGGTCGAACTGCCGCGTCAGCTGCCCGATCGCGGCGAGCCCCATGCGCGGCGGATCGCCCAGTTCGGTGAGGAGGATCGGCTCGGATCCGCCCACCAGCCGCTGCGCGCGGGCGCGTTCGTCCTGGGTCATGCCGAGACCCGCGTCGTCGACCGTCACACAGACGCCGTGATGGACGTGCTCCAGATTGACCACGACGTCGGTGTCCGGCGCGGAGTGCCGCAGGGCGTTGTCGAGGAGCTCGGCGACGATGATCGCGACCGGTTCCACGGCATGGGAGACCAGTGCCGTCCCGGCCGCCAGATGGTTGTGGACCCGGACCCGGTGGTAGCCCGAGAGCCGTGCCTGGCCGCCGGTCACCGCGTCGACCAGGTGCGACTCCTCACGGGCGAGCCCGACCCAGGCGCCGCACACCACGGCGGCGACCTGGGCGCGCCGCAGCGACTGCTCGTTCTCGTGGTCCAGTTCGAACAGGGTCTGCGTCAACTCGGGTTCGTCGTACTTCTGTTGCAGCCCGCGCAAGGCGTCCTGGAGCCGGTACAGGGCCGCCTGGATCTCCCGTGTCGCCCCGCGCATTCCCGCCTGCGCCGCGGCGTCGATCCGGGTGCGCTGCGCGGTCAGCTCGGTGCGCAGGCCGCTCAGCACCTGCTCCAGCCCGGCGCCCAGTGGCGTCCCGGTGGTCCCGGGGTACAGCGGGCCCGGGACGGTGACGTGGGGGTGCGCCAGCTGTCTGGCGGCGGCCGGGAGGCGGTGTTCCGCCAGATGCTCGACCTCGGCCGCGAACGCCTGTGCGGCGCCCTGGAGTTGGCGGTGCAGTGCGTCGATCTCGGCCCGCTGCCGGGCCTGTTGGCGGCGCGTGCGCACCAGCCCGCCGCCGAGGGCGAGTGCGGACAGTGTGCCGACGGCGAGACCGCCGGTCACCAGGTCCGGTATTTCGATCATCGAGTCGGTTCCCAGGGTCGGTACGGGAGCGTTCGGGCAGGGGAGGGGAGGGGAAGGGGCCGTGGGCGAGGCGCTCGGAGCACAGTACACACCGTCATCGACCGATCTCGCACGGTCGATCGGCACTTCGCTTCGAAAGTGACAGAACTCTGCTCACTTCTGCGTCAACTGTCGGAGATGGCTCGAAGCAAGGGGGAGTTGGGCAGTTGCCCGTCTTCGTCGCACGCCTTTGTCATGGCTCTGGGAGAATGCCCCGACGCCGCGGGAATGCATGGGAATGGTGGCCTCCGCACGGTGTGTCCGCTCGGACGGCGGGTACTCGGCGGGTCCAGGAACTAGATCGCCGGAGGAGGTCCGAATGACCAGCGGCACGGAGACCGGTGGCGTGACCGGTACGCAGGACAAGGACTACAACCTGATCTGGTATGTAGAGGCGTGCCTGAGCAACGCGCTGCGGTTGGAGACCTACATCGAGGACGCGGAACGCAACAAGGACACCGAGGTGGCCGACCTGTTCCGCAAGGCCCAGGCGGACAGCCGCAAGGGTGCGGAACTGGGCAAGGCGCTCCTGCGGGGGCGGCTGAACGGCGGCTGAACGGGTTCGGCCGACCGAACCCGCCTGCGTGGCCCGGACGCCGAGGAGGCGAGGTGTCCGGGCTTTCGCCTGTCCGGACGCCCGTCGCGGTGGCGGCAGGTGGCGGTTGTTGAGAGCGGTGGTTGAAGGGGGTGGTGGTTGAAGGTCGCGGTGGTTGAAGGTCGCGGTGGTGGCCGGTCCGGAGTCCCCGACTTCGTCAACCGCCCGTTGGACACGTAGAGTTTACCTGCGTTCGGCCCATCGAACCGAACGGCCTTGCTAGGGTGTTACTCACCGGTAGCAAGTTGAACGGGGGGTTTCGAGGAGCCGTCGCGACGACGCCACTGCTCCTCGGCGGATCGTCGAGACGGAAGATCCGGCAAGGGGGCCGGGTCGACCGGGGCGTCTGCGCATCGTCCGCACGCGACCCTCGAACTCCAGTTCCTCGCCCACCGATCCAGACAGGTGTGACGCGCACTATGGTTCGTTCCCTGGTCGATCTCCTGACCACGCATGCCACGCACCACCCCGACCGCACCGCATACCGATTCCTCGTCACCGGTGACTGCGACGGAGAGATCCAGGAGATCTCCTACGGCCGTCTCGCCGAACGCTCCCGGGCCGTCGCGGCCTGGCTCCAGGAACGCGGCCTGACCGGCAGCCGCGCGATGCTGCTGTACCCGCCGGGCCTGGAGTTCATCTGCGGCTATCTCGGCTGCCTCGCCGCCGGTGTCGTCGCCGTACCGGCCGTCCCGCCGCAGGGCCGGGCCGACAACCACCGCGCCCTGACCCGGCTGAGGCGGCTCATCGCGGACGCCGACGCCAAGGTCATCCTCGGTGGCCGCCAGGTGATCGCGGCGCTGACCCAGGTCGCCGAGCACCTGCCCGACCCGGCCGACGTCATCTGTGTCGCCACCGACGACCTCCCCGACGAGGCCGCCGCCTCCTGGCGCGAGCCCGACCTCACCCCCGACACGGTCGCCTTCCTCCAGTACACCTCCGGCTCCACCTCGGCCCCGCGCGGCGTGCTGGTCACCCACGGAAACCTGCTGGACAACGAGCGGGTCATCACCGAGCGCATGGGGCACACACCGGACGTCGTCGCCGAGTACGGCCACGAGATGTTCGTCAGCTGGCTGCCCGTCTACCACGACATGGGGCTCATAGGCCCTGTCCTCAACACCCTCCACCTCGGCGCGACCGCCACCCTCTTCTCCCCGCTGCACTTCCTGCAGCAGCCCGAGCGCTGGCTCACCGCGATCAGCCGCTACCGCCCGCACACCAGCGGCGGCCCCAACTTCGCCTACGAGCTCTGCCTCAAGCACGCTGCCCCGGACCTGCTCGACGGCCTGGACCTCAGCAGTTGGAAGGTCGCCTTCAACGGCGCCGAACCCGTACGCCCCGCCACCCTGCGGCGCTTCACCGACACCTTCGCCCCGGCCGGCTTCCGCCGCGAGGCCCTCTACCCCTGCTACGGCCTGGCCGAGGCCACCCTCATGGTCACCGGCAGCGCGGTCCACGCCCCGCCCACCATGCTCCAGGCCCCACCGACGGGCCCGCACGCCGGCCAGGCCGACGCAGCGGCCGTGAGCTCCGGGCGTCCCGGCCCCGACATCACCGTCGCCGTCGTCGACCCCGAACGGCACGAGGAGCGGCCCGAGGGCGAGACCGGTGAGATCTGGGTGCGCGGCGCGAGCGTCGCCAAGGGGTACTGGCGCAACGCCCTCGCCACCCGCGAGACCTTCCGCGCCACCCTGGCCGGCCATCAGGGCCGCTTTCTGCGCACCGGCGACCTGGGATTCCTGTGCGACGGCGAACTCTTCGTCACCGGTCGCCTCAAGGACCTCATCGTCATCGACGGACGCAACCACTACCCCCAGGACCTGGAACTGACCGCCGAAATGGCCCACCCGGCCCTGCGGCCCGGCTGCACCGCCGCCTTCTCCGTCGACACCCGAGCGGCGTCCGACGGGGGTGCCGGCGGCGAGCGGGCCGTCGTCGTCGCCGAGATCGCACCGGACATGGCGGGTGAGGCGGAGAAGATCGTCGACGTCGTCCGCAGCGGGATCGCCGAGGCCCATGGCCTGGCGGTGCGTGATGTCGTCCTCGTCCGTCCGGGCTCCATCCCCAAGACGTCCAGTGGCAAAATCCAGCGCCACGCCTCCCGGGCGGCCTACCTGGGCGGCACCCTCGCCGTGCTCGAAGCACCCACCCACGGCTGACACCGCCGGCCTCGCCGTACGACGCCGCTCGATCGGTGCGACGCCGACCGCGACCGTGCGGTCGCGCGAGCCCCTGTGTGTCGTACGGCCACTGCCTTCTCCAAACCCATGAGGACACCGTCTAGATGCCTGCGCACGAGTCGCCGATGCAGTCCACCGAGCCCGCTCTCAGGACACCGCAGGACGTACGCGCCTGGCTGGAGTCGGCTGTCGCCGAGGCGGCCGGGCTGGAGCCGTCGGCCGTCGACCCGGACCGGCCGATCGCCGAACTCGGCCTGGGATCACGCCAGTTGGTGACGCTGGCCGCGGAGCTGTCGGCGCTGACCGGCCGCAGCCCGGACCCGTCCCTCGTCTTCGACCACCCCACGATCGCGGCCCTCTCGGAGGCCGTGTTCCACGACACCCCCGCCCGGACCCCGGCAGCGGTGCCGCCACCCGCCGACGACGCGCCCGTGCGGGCCGCCGACGACATCGCCATCATCTCCATGGCCTGCCGCCTCCCCGGCGGCGCCGACGACCCCGAGGCGCTCTGGCGGCTGCTGGACGCGGGCGAGGACGCCATCTCCGAGCCTCCGGCGGGGCGTTGGGACACCCGAGGGCTGCACGACCCCGACCCCGAGGCCATCGGCAAGGCGTACTCCCTGCACGGCGGCTACCTCACCGGCATCGACCGCTTCGACGCCGCCTTCTTCGGGATCTCGCCGCGCGAGGCGGCGGCCATGGACCCCCAGCAGCGGCTGCTGTTGCAGACCGGCTGGGAGGCGATCGAACGCGCCGGGATCATCCCGAAGACGCTGAACGGCAGCGCCACGGGCGTCTACATCGGCCTGTACGACAGCGGCTACCTCGCCTCCGCCGCCCTGGACCAGCTCGACGGGCACGTCGGCACCGGCTCGGCGGCGAGCGTGGCGTCCGGCCGCATCGCCTACACTCTCGGCCTCCAGGGCCCGGCGGTCACCGTCGACACCGCCTGCTCCTCCTCCCTGGTCGCCCTGCACCTGGCGGCGCGGGCGCTGGCGGACGGGGAGTGCGACCTCGCGCTGGCGGGCGGCGCAACCCTGCTGGTGACACCGCGCGGACACGTCGAGTTCAGCAGGCTGCGCGGACTGTCGCCGTCGGGGCGGTGCAGCCCCTTCTCGGCGGACGCCGACGGCGTGGTGTGGGCCGAGGGCTGTGGCGTGGTGCTGCTCAAGCGCCTGGCGGACGCGCGCCGCGACGGCGACCGGATCCTCGCGGTCGTCAAGGGCTCGGCGATCAATCAGGACGGCCGCAGCCAGGGACTCAGCGCCCCCAATGGGCCTGCTCAGGAACGGGTGTTGCGCGCGGCGCTCGACGCGGCCGGGCTCCGGCCGCAGGACCTGGACCACATCGAGGCCCACGGCACCGGCACCCGCCTGGGCGACCCCATCGAGGGTCGCGCCCTGGCCGCGGTGTTCGGCCCCGACCGTCCGGCCGGCCGCCCGCTCGGCGTCGGCTCCCTGAAGTCCAACATCGGCCACACCCAGGCCGCCGCGGGCATCGCCGGAGTCATCAAGGCCGTACTCGCCCTCCGCCACGAACGCATACCGGCGTCCCTGCACGCGGGGACCCCGACCGAGCACATCGACTGGGGGCACAGCGGACTGCGCGTGCTCAGCGAGGCCCGGGCGTGGCCCCGTGACCCGGAGCGGATCCGCCGCGCCGGCGTGAGCGCGTTCGGAATCAGCGGCACCAACGCCCACGTCGTGCTGGAGGAAGCCCCCGAGGAAGCCCCCGAGGAACACCCCGCGGAACACCCCGAGGAACACTCCCAGGGGTCCGGCACCCTCCCCGGCCCCACCCTCTTCCCGCTCTCTGCCCGGACCCCGCCCGCACTGCGGGAACAAGCCGACCGCCTCCTCGAAAGCCTCACCCTCCAGACCGAGTCGCCCCTCCCCGCCGTGGCCGCGACGCTGGCCCACCACCGCACCCACTTCGACCACCGGGCCGTCGTACAGGCCGCCGACCGCGAGGAACTGCTCACCGCGCTGCGGGCGCTCACTCAGGCCCAGCCGGACCCCGAGCGGACCGTCGGCCCACGACAGGCCGCCCCGGCGGGCAAGGTGGCGTTCGTCTTCCCCGGCCAGGGCGCCCAGTGGCCCGGCATGGCACGCGATCTGCTCGACCGTGATCCCGTGTTCGCCGACGAGATCGACCGCTGCGACGCCGCGCTGCGCCCCTTCACCGGCTGGTCCGTGACGTCCGTCCTGCGGGGCCGCGCGGACGCCCCGGCCCCGGACCGCGTCGATGTCGTCCAGCCGGTGCTCTTCGCGGTGATGGTGTCGCTCGCCGCCGTGTGGCGGGCCCGGGGGGTACGGCCGGACGCGGTCGTCGGACACAGCCAGGGCGAGGTCGCCGCCGCCTGCGTCGCCGGGGCGCTGAGCCTCAACGACGCCGCGGCCGTGGTCGCCCTGCGCAGCCAGGCCCTGACCGAACTCTCCGGCACCGGCACGATGGCCGTCGTCGCCCTGCCGCACACCGACGTCGAGGACCGCCTGGCCGGCCGCGACGGCCGGGTCGCTGTCGCCGCCGTCAACAGTGGCCGCTCGACCGTCGTCGCCGGCGCCGTGGACGCGGTGGAGGCACTGCTCACCGACCTGGAGCGGCAGCAGGTCTTCGTCCGCCGGCTCGACGTCGACTACGCCTCCCACAGCGCCCGGGTCGAGCCGGTCCGCGCCGCGATCCTCGAGGAACTCGAAGGAGTTACCACCTGCCCGTCGTCCGTGGCCTGGTACTCCACGGTCACGGCCGAGCCCGTCACCGGCGAACTCGAAGCCGACTACTGGTACACCAACCTGCGCGAACCCGTCCGCTTCGCTGCCACCGTCGAGCGCATGGCCGCCGACGGCTACCGCTGCTTCGTCGAACTCGGCCCGCACCCCTCGCTCCTCACCGCCCTGCACACCATCGACGACGACCTGATCGCCGTCGGCTCGCTGCGCCGCGACGAGGACGGCCCCGCCTGCCTGGACCACGCCGCGGCCGAACTCCACGTCCACGGGCGGCGGGTCGACTGGCGGCGCCTGGTCCCGCCGACCGAGGCACCCGCCGACCTGCCGACGTACGCCTGGGACACCGAGCGCCACTGGATCGAGCCCGCCGCCTCCGCCGCCGCACCCGGCCTCCTCGACCGGGCGGCCCACCCGTTGCTGGGCATCCAGCTCCAGTCGGCGGACGAGACCCGCTGGACCTTCCGCGACGAATGGTCCCCGGCCACCGCCGACTGGCTGCCCGACCACACGGTCTTCGGCCGGACCGTGGTCTCGGGCACCACCCTGATGGAACTGTGCCGCGCAGCCCTCGCCGTGGCCCTGCCGGACGCCCCCGCCGACGTCACCGATCTGCTCCTCCTGGCCCCCCTCGTCCTGTCCGACACCGGCACGGTCGAGGTGTCCGTCGAGGTGGTCACCGCCGGGACCGCACCCGAGATCACCGTGCACAGCCGGCCCCGCCGTCAGGAACCGGCGGACTGGACCCTGCACGCCACCGCGTCCGCGGCCGAACCGGCCGCCGACTCACCCGCCGCGTCCAGCACCGAGCCACCGACGTGGCCCGAGACCACCGAACCGGCCTGGAGCGAGGACACCTACGAGCGACTGGCCGCGCTGGGCCTCGGCTACGGCCCCGCCTTCCAGGGCGTACGGCAGGCCGCGGTGACGGGTGACGGAACCGTACTGGCCCGGCTCGCACTGCCGCCCATGGCCCGCGACACCACCGGCCCCGCCCCGCTGCACCCCGCGCTGCTGGACGCCGCCCTCCACGTGGCCGCCGCCCTCGACGCCGCCGACCGGCGGGTCCTGCTGCCGGTCGCCGTGGGCCGCTGCGTGCTGCCGGCCGAGGGGACGACGGAGCTGACCGCGTGCGTGCGCCGGACGGGCGGTACGGACACGGACCTCACCCTGGACGTCGGCCTCTGGGACACGGACGGCTTCCCGGCGGGTCGCTTGGAAGGCGTACGCCTGCGCGCCGTGCACCCGGCCGAACTGACGAGCGGGTCGGAGAACGCCCGGCACCTGTACCAGGTGGCGTGGACGGCCTTGGCGCAGAAACCGGCCGAGGCGCCCGACGCCTCCTGGTCCGTCCACGGCGATCCGTCGGACCCGGCGGTCGCGGCGGCCGTGCGCGACCTGCGTGCGGCCGGAGCCCGGATCATCGACGAGGGTGCCGAGGCAGTCGATCCGGATGCCCGGATCATCGACGAGGGCGCCGACATCGCCGTACGTTTCTGGCCCCGCCCGTCCGCCGACGACGAACCGGCCGCCACCGCCCACGACTTGGCGAACGCGGCCCTCGCCGAGCTCCAGGCGCTGATCGCCCTCCCACCGGACGAAGCGCCCACGCGCACCCTCTGGGTGTCCCGCGGGGCGATCGCGGCCACGGACGAGGACACGGTGCCCGCCCTCGCGCAGTCGGTGCTGTGGGGTCTGGTCCGCAGCGCCCGCACGGAGCATCCCGACCTCGGACTCACCCTCCTCGACCTCGACCTCGATCTCGATCTCGACCTGGACGGCGGCGAATCGTCACTGCGTTCCGCCGTTGCCTACCCCGATGAGCCGGAATTCGCCCTGCGCGACGGTGCGCTGCTCGCCCCCCGCCTGGTACGGGCCCGTACGACGACGGGCCGGCGGTCCGCCGCGATCCCCGCCGACGGCACCGTTCTGATCACCGGCGGACTCGGCGCGGTGGGCCGCCACATCGCGCGACTGCTCGCCGAGAACGGTGTCCGCCGCCTGGTGCTGACCTCCCGTCAGGGCGGCGACGATCCCCGGGCGGCCCGGGCCACCGCCGAACTGACCGCACTCGGCGCCGAGGTCCTGGTCGTCGCCTGCGACGTGGCCGACGGGGCGGCGGTGGCGGACGTACTGGACCGGATCGGAGGTGAGGTGCCGCTGCGCGGTGTGGTCCACTGCGCCGGGGTCCTCGCCGACGGCGTGGTCGCCGAGCTGACCCCCGAACGGCTCGCACACGTACTGCGGCCCAAGGTCGACGGGGCCGCCAACCTGCACCGGCTCACCGCGGACCTGCCGCTCGACCTCTTCCTCCTGGTCTCCTCGGCCGCGGGCGTGGCCGGCAGCGCGGGCCAGGCCAATTACGCCGCCGCCAATGTCTTCCTCGACCAACTCGCCCACCACAGGCGGGCATCGGGCCTGCCCGGCGTCTCCGTGGCGTTCGGCGCCTGGGCGGGAGAGGGGCTCGCCGCCGGCCACGCCGACCTGGAGCGGATGGCCCGCCTCGGGCACCGTGCCCTCACCCCGCGGCAGGGCCGCGAACTGACCGAGCTGGCCCTGCTGCGCGACGCACCCCACCTGCTCGCCTGGGCCCTGGACCTGCCCCGGCTGCGGTCCGCAGCGCCGGCCGGCCCACTGTGGAGCTCCCTCCTCCCGGCGCCCGCGCCCCGCACCGACCCGGCCGGCAGTCTCACCCTGGCGGACCGCCTGGCCCGCCTGCCGGAAGCCGAACGCGCCGCACGCGTCCTCGCCCTGGTCCGCGAGGAGGCCGCCCGGGCCCTCGGCCTGCGCTCGGGCGACGCCGTCCGCGCCGACCAGCCGCTGCGCGACCTCGGCATGGACTCGGTGACGGCGGTCGACGTACGCAACCGCATCAGCAACCGCATCAGCGTCAAGCTCCCGGCCACCCTGCTCTTCGACCACCCCACTCCCAGCCGCCTCGCCGACCACCTGCTCACGAGCGCCCTGGCGGCGACGGGCCGGGCGAGCCACGGCGCCGAGTCCGCGGCGGCCAGGTCCGCGCACGGGACCCTGACCACGACCGCGCACTCGTCCGCGCACCCGACCGCGCACCCGTCCGTCGCCGGGCCCGCGTCTGCGCCCGCGCCCGTGACCGACGAGACGATCGCCCTGGTCGCCATGGCCTGCCGTCTGCCCGGCGGGGTCACCGACCCCGAGGGCTTGTGGCGTCTGGTCGCGGAGGGCCGGGACGCGGTCGGGCCCTTCCCGGCGGGGCGGTGGGACGTCGAGTCGCTGTACGACCCCGACCCGGACGCCCTCGGCAAGTCCTACGCCCGCGAGGGCGGCTTCCTCGACGCCATCGACTCCTTCGACGCCGGGTTCTTCGGCATCACCCCGAAGGAGGCGGCGGCCATGGACCCGCAGCAGCGACTGCTGCTGGAGACGGCCTGGGAGTCCCTGGAACGCGCCGGAATCGTGCCCGCCGACCTGGCCGGCAGTACCACCGGTGTCTACGTCGGCATGTTCGGCAGCGACTACCTCGCCGGCACCCGGCTCGACCAGCTCGACGGATATGTCGGCACGGGCTCGGCCCTGAGCGTCGCCTCGGGACGGCTCGCGTACACACTCGGGCTGAACGGCCCCGCGCTCACCGTGGACACCGCGTGCTCGTCGTCGCTGGTGGCCGTGCATCTGGCGGCGCAGGCGCTGCGCGCGGGGGAGTGCGATCTCGCCCTCGCGGGCGGGGTCACCCTGATGGTCACGCCGCAGACCTTCGTCGAGTTCAGCCGGCTGCGCGGCCTGTCGCCCACCGGCCGCTGCCGGTCCTTCTCCGACGCCGCCGACGGCGCCGTCTGGGCCGAGGGCGCCGGCATGGTCGTACTGAAACGACTGGGCGACGCCCGGCGCGACGGGGACCGGGTCCTGGCCGTGCTGCGCGGTACCGCCGTCAACCAGGACGGCCGCAGCCAGGGCCTGTCCGCGCCCAACGGCCCCGCGCAGGAGCAGGTGCTCAGGCGGGCCCTGGAGCAGTCCGGGCTTCAGCCGGCCGACATCGACTACATCGAGGCGCACGGGACGGGGACGACCCTGGGCGACCCGATCGAGGCCAACGCCCTCGCGGAGGTGTTCGGCGCGTCCCGTCCCGAAGGCCGTCCGCTGTATCTCGGCTCCCTGAAGTCCAACGTCGGGCACACACAGGCGGCTTCGGGCGTCCTCGGGCTGATCAAGGTCGTGCAGTCGCTGCGCCACGAGAGCCTGCCGCGCACCCTGCACGCCGACACCCCCAGCCGGCATGTCGACTGGGCGGACAGCGGGCTGCACCTGCTGCGGGAGGAGACCGGCTGGGCCGCGTCGGCCGAATGGGTGCGACGCGCGGGCGTCAGCGCCTTCGGGATCAGCGGCACCAACGCGCATGTGATCGTGGAGGAGGCCCGGCCACCGGCACTCGACCACGGTGGGTCCGAACTCCCCGAAGCCCCAGACTTCCCAGACCTCCCAGACCTCCCAGACCTCCCAGACCTCCCAGACCTCCCCGACTTCCCCGAAGCCATCGACGTCCCTGACCACTCCGAAGTCCCGGTGCTCCCTGACCACGCCGAAGTCCCGGAGCAGAAGCAGCTGTTCCCGCTCTCGGCCCGCAGCGAGGCCGGACTGCGCGGACAGGCCGCCGCTCTCGCCCGCCACCTCGCCGCCGACGAGGCCCCGCTGCCGGACGTCGCCCGCACCCTCGCCCGCCACCGCAGCCATTTCGAGCGGCGCGCGGCGATCGTGGCCCGGAGCAGAAGCGAACTGCGTTCGGTTCTCGGCGAGTTGGCCGCAGGCCGGAGCGCGCTCCCGCCGCTCAGGGAGGAGCAGGCCGGCAAGGTCGCCTTCGTCTACGCCGGGCACGGTGGTCAGTGGCCCGGCATGGGCCTGGACCTGATGGCCGAGTCGGAGGCGTTCCGCGAGGAGTTGACCCGGATCGACGAGGCGGTGCAGCGGCACGCGGGCTGGTCCGTGCTCAACGCGCTACGGGCACCCGAGGAGTTCTCCCCGCTGGAGCGCACCGAGTACCTCCAGCCCTCACTGTTCGCCGTGAACGCGGCGCTGACGGCCGCCTGGCGCGCGCTCGGCATCACCCCGGACGCCGTCACCGGCCACAGCCTGGGCGAGATCGCCGCCGCGTACGGCGCGGGCGCCCTCACCCTGGACGACGCGGTGACCGTGGTGACCGGACGCGCCCGCACGGTCGTACCGGTCGCGGGCAAGGGCGGCATGCTGTCCCTGGACCTGCCGCGCCCGCGCGTCGAGGAACTGATCGCGCCCTGTGCCGGGCGGCTGTTCGTCGCCGCCGTCAACAGCCCCCGCTCCACGGCGGTCTCCGGCGACGCCGACGCACTGGCAGCGCTGCGCCGCAGCCTCGACGAGCAGGGCATCGAGGCACGGTCGCTGTCGACCCCGTTCGCCTCGCACACCCCGCTGATGGCGCCGCTGCGCGAGCAACTGCTCGACCACCTCTCCGGCGTCCGCCCCACCCCCACCGACACCCCGCTGTACTCGACGGTCCTCGCGGAACCCGTGCCCGCGGCACGTCTGGACCCCCGCTACTGGTACGCCAACCTCAGCGAGCCCGTCCGCTTCGCGGACACGATCCGCCGCATGCTGGACGACGGTCACCGTTGGTTCGTCGAGCTGAGCCCGCATCCCTCGCTCGGCTCGTCCATCGAGGCGGTGGCGGCCGAGGCCGGGATCGACGCGGTGAGCGTCGGCTCGCTGCGCCGGCAACGCGGCGGACGGGACACACTCCTGCGCGGGGTGGGGGAGTTGTACACGGCCGGTCACACACCCGACTGGCCGGCGCTGTTCCCGGCGGGCCGGCGCGTCGACCTGCCGACCTACGCCTTCGCCCGAGAACGCCACTGGCTGGCACCTGCCCCGGCCGGCAGCGGCGGCGTCTCACCGCTCCTCGGCACCCATGTCGAGGCCAGCGACGAGGCCGACCGGCACCTCTTCCAGAGCGAGGTGGACCTGCGCGACAGCCGCTTCGCCTATCTGACCGACCACCGGGTCACCGGCGAGACCTGGCTGCCCGGTGCCGCCTTCCTCACCATGGCGATCGAGGCCGCGACCGCGACCGCCGTGCGGGACGGCTGCGACGTCAGGCTCACCGACGTCAGGTTCGTCCGGCCGCTGCGTCTGGACGAGTCCCGGCCCACCCGGCTGCAACTGGTCCTGCGCCCCGCCGGCGAGGGCTCCCAGGACTTCACCATCGCCTCGATGCCCACGGGCGGCGGACCGCGCGCCCGCTGGGAACAGCACGTCAGCGGGCGCATCGCCGTCACGTCGTCCCCGGCATCCGTGGGCGAGGCGGACCCGGCGGAGGCCGACCGGTCGCTCGCCGGATTCCGGGCACGGTGCACGGAGCGGGCCGACCTGCCCGCCGTGTACGCCGCCCTGTCCGCCCTCGGCATCGACTACGGCGCCGCCTTCCAGGGCCTGGAGTCCGGCCACCGCACCCGGTCGGCGAGCCTGGCCCGACTGACCGACAGGCCCACCGCCGGCCACCTCCTGCACCCGGCCGTGCTCGACGCCGCCTTCCACGCCGCCGCCCTGCCCGGCGACGCGCCCCAGGGCCGGGCGTTCGTGCCCGCCGGCGTCCGACGGCTCCACCACACCGGGCTGCGCATCGCCCCCGCCTGGGTGACCTGCGAGCTGCGATCCGTGTCCGGCGACACCGTCACGCTCGACCTGCGACTGTACGACGAGAAGGACCAACTGCTGCTGGAGGTCGAGGAGTTCGAACTGGCGGCGCTGTCCCCGCTGGACGGCGCCCTGTTCGAGACCCGCTGGCAGCCCCGCCCGCTCGCCGACGAGCCCCCCGTGCGGGGCAGCTGGCTGATCCTGGCCGACGAGTCCGGCACGGCCTCGGACCTCGTCGAGCGACTGGGCACGTCGGTCCCGTACGTGATCGCCCGCAGGGGCGGGGAGTTCGCTGCCGAGGGCGTCGGCCGCTACGTCCTCGACCCGGCCGATCCGCGGCATCTGGCCCGGCTGCTGGACGAGGCGTTCCCGGCCGAACCGCCCGAGCGGATCGTCCAGTTGTCCGCGCTCGACGCACCCGCGGTCCAGGACGCCGCCACGGCCCGGGCGGCGGCCCGCCTGTGCTGCCTGAGCACCCTGCACCTCGCACGCGCCCTCGCAGACCGGACTCAGAGCCCCGCACCTCGGCTCTTCATCGTGGTCAGGGGCAGCCAAGCCGCCGGGGACAGCCTTCAGGTGACACACCCCCAGCAGGCGCTCGCCTGGGGCTTCGGCCTCGCTCTGGCGCAGGAGCACCCGGAGCTGCGGACCACCCTCGTCGACCTTCCGCCGACGGACGGGGCCGACGCCCTGTGGGCGCAGCTGTGGCACGCCGACGACGAACGGCTCGTCGCGCTGCGCGACGGCGCACGACTGGTACCCCGGCTGGCCCGCACCCGCCCCGACGACGGCGGTCGGGGCGAGATCACCGCCGACGGCGTCTACCTGATCACCGGCGGCCTGGGCGGCCTCGGACGTGTCGTCGCCGAGCGACTGGTCCGCCGCGGCGCCCGCCGACTCGCCCTGATGAGCCGGGGTGCGCCCACCGGGGACGCCGTCGAGTGGATCCGGGACCTCGAAGAACGAGGCGTGCACGTGCACCTGGCGCGCGCGGACGTCGCCGACCGCGACGGCCTCGACGGCGCCCTGAACGCCGTACGCCACGCCCTCGGTCCGATCGCCGGTGTCGTCCACGCGGCCGGTGTCCTGGACGACGCCACCATCGCCAATCTGACCGACGAACGCGTCCTGCGCGTCCTCGCCCCCAAGGTCCTCGGCACCGCCCTGCTCACCGAACTGGTCCCGGAAGCCGAGGACTTCGTGCTCTTCGCCTCGGCGGCGGGCCTGCTCGGCTCGGCCGGACAGAGCCCGTACTCCGCGGCCAACGCCTTCCTCGACGCCTGGGCACACCACCTCTCCCACGGCGACCGCCGGGCGCTGAGCCTGGACTGGGGTGCCTGGGCGGGCGTGGGCATGGTGGCCGGGTCCGGCACCCGCGAGACGGAGACGGCCCGTTCGGGGCTCGTCGCCTTCTCCGCACAGGACGGCGGCGAACTCCTCGACCGGGTCTGGGGCACCGCCCGCCGCCAGCTCGCCCCCCTGGCCCTGGACCGGGAGCTGCTGACCCTCGACCCTGACACGGCCCGCACCCGCCCGATCCTGGCCGACCTGGTCACCGCGCCCACGGGCCCGCCCGGCACGGACGACCTCGTCAAGAAGGTCCTGGCGGCGACCACCGACGGCGAGCGGTCCGTACGACTGGAGGCATACGTGCGCGCCCGTGTCGGCGAGGTCTCCGGCGGCACCGTCCAGGTCGCGGCGACCACGGCCCTGAAGGAACTCGGCCTGGACTCCCTGATGCTGGTGCGGCTGCGCAACGCCTTCGCCCGTGAGCTCGGCGTCGAACTCCCCGCCGCGGCCGTCTTCGCGGCGGCCGACATCCGCGGTCTCGCCCAGGCCCTGGGCACCGCCCTGCCCGAGCGGAGCGCGTCGGCACCGGAGGAGCCGGAACGCCCGACCGAGACTCCGCCGACCGAACTGCGTCCGGCGACCCGCGATGTCGTACGCCTCCTGCGCAGCGCCCAGCCCGGCATGCCGGACGCCGCCCACGCCGTCGGCCTGGCCGTACGCCTCACCACGCCGACCACCCGCGAGGCCCTCACCGGCATCCTCGACCGGCTCACCGCACGGCACGCCGCCCTGCGCACCGCCGTGGTCACCGCCGACGAGGGCGGGCGCCTGCTCCGGGTGGACCGCGAACTGCCCCAACCGCCGCTGCGCTGGACCGTCGTTCCGCAGGGCGCCGCCGACCTCGACACAGGCGACCGGCTGAGGGAACTGCTCGAGCCACCGTTCGACCTGGCCACCCCGCCCCTGTGGCGCTTCGAGCTGCTCGACGGCGGCGAGCACGGCCAGACCCTGGTGTACGGCGCCCATCACGCCGTGAGCGATCTGCAGTCACTGCTGCTGGTGGCGCGCGAGATCGACGCCGAACTGTCCGGTGAGGTGCTCGACGGCACGGTCACCAACCGGGACATCGATCTGCTGATCGCGGCCCAGCAGGTCGACGACCGGGACGAGGGGCGGCCGGCGGCGCGGCTCGGCGAGCGGGCCGACGAACAGGCGGAGTCCGTCGATCGGCGTACGGCGTTCCAGGGCAGTGCCCGTCTCGACCTGGCGCTGAGCCGGCCGCGTCCTGAGTCCCGTTCGTACCGCGCCGGCAGCGTCACCGTGCCGATCCCCGACGGGCTCATGGACGCGGTCTCGGCCGCCGCGAGCCGCCTGGCCGTGACCCCCGCCGCCTTCTGCCTGGGCGTGCTGACCGTCCTGCTGGCCAGGAAGCGCGAGCGTGAACGCTTCGTCCTCGCCGTGCCCGTGGACACCCGCATCCACGCCGACGCCTACGACGCGGTCGGCTTCTTCGGCGTGCCGGTGCCGTTCCCCGCCGAGGCGGGCGCGGGGGAGCGGGTCGCACAGGTGCTGCGCCGGACCGACGGCCGACTCGAGCGGATCCTGGCCAAGGGCACGATGTTCTCCGACGTGCTGCCGGTGCTCGCGCGGGAGGGCCTGTACCGGGCGAACGCGCCGCTGGTGGAGGTCTACTTCAACTACGTGCGCGCCGCGGGACGGCTGCGCGCACTGGAGGTCCTGCCGACGGGGACGGGCTACTCCGACCTCGACCTGATGATCACCATGACTCCGGACGCGGGCCGGATCCGCCTCGACCACAACCTCGACATCCTGGACGCGCCGACGGTCACCGAACTGGGAGAAGAGCTGCTGCGTCTGCTCGGGGAGACCGCGGACGACCCGACGGGCCCGGTGCGGCCCACGGTTGCCACGACGACGCCGACGATGCGTACGACGGGTGCGACGCCGGCGACGCGTACGACGGGTGCGACGCCGACGACCCGTACGCATTCCCTCGCTCTCGCCGCCACCTTCGCCCTCGGCAACCTGCCGCTGATGTGCGAGACGGCCATCGACGAGTCGGCGCGGGACGGCAGCGCGACGACGGTCGCCGAAGCCCCGTACCACCATGTCCTGGCGAGCCTGCGCGACCCCTCCGGAGTGTTCGCCGACCCCTCCGTCACGGCGGGCGTCGTCCTGCTGCGCGGGGCGGACCTGCACCGCTTCGGTGCCGTGGACGACGCGCTGCTCGCCGAGCTGCGCACCGCCTACCCGGCCGCCCTGCGCACGGTGGCCGAACGCACCCGCACGCCGCTGATCGTCGGCTTCCTGCCCGCCGTACACCGGGAGCAGCGCCTTGCCCGGTGGGAGCAGGAAATCGCCGCGGACCTGGCCGACGTGCCCGGCATCGCGGTCCTCGGACCCGACGACTGGACCCGCCACCACCCGGTCGAGGAACGCTTCGACGAGCGCACCGAACGCCTGGCCCACCTGCCGTTCACCCCGCACTTCCAAGCGGCCGTGGCCCTGCACCTCGCCGAGGTCCTGCGAGCGGTACGGCGTCCGGCGCCGAAGGTGATAGCGGTCGATGGCGACGAGACCCTGTGGGGCGGCGTGGCCGGCGAGGCCGGACCCGAGGCCGTGGACCTGTCCGGCCCGCGCGCCCGGCTCGCCCGCCGGCTGTTGCAGTGGCGGGCGGCGGGAGCGCTGCTGATGCTGGTCAGCAACAACGACGAGGACACCGTCCGCGCCGTACTCGACCGCCCCGACAGCCAGTTGAGGGCGGAGCACTTCAGCGTGCTCTCCGCGGAGTGGGGCCCGAAACCGGACCGCCTGGCCGAGGCGGCCCGCACGCTCGGCCTCGGTCCGGACAGCTTCCTGTTCCTCGACGACAACCCGGCCGAAATCGGCAGGATGCGGGCCGCGTTGCCGCAGGTGCTGTCGGTGACCTGCCCGCCGGCGGCCGAACTCACCGACTTCCTGGGCCGGTTGTGGCCGCTGGTCCCCCGGGCGGCGACGGCCGAGGACGCGCTGCGGGCCCGGTTCTACGAGCAGGAGCGCGAGCGGGACGCGATCCGTGAGCAGGCCGGTTTCGAGGAGTTCCTGGACCAGCTGGAGCTGGAGGTCGACATCAGGCCCTTGTCCGACGCCGATGTGCAGAGGGCGGAACAACTCGTGCGCCGCACCAACCAGTTCACCCTCCGCGCCCGCTCGGCCGACGGCGGCGACGTCACCCGCTGGCGTGAGGGGGCCGAGGTCTGGACGGCCGCGGCCCGCGACCGCTTCGGCGACTACGGCCAGATCGGACTGCTCGCCCTGCGCCGCGAGGGCGACCTGCTCGACGTCCTGGCCTGGCTGATGAGCTGCCGCGCACTCGGCCGAGGCGTCGAGGAACGCCTGCTGCAACGGGTGGCCGACCGTGCCGAGGAACTCGACTGCGCCAAGGTCCGCATCACGGCGGAACGCACCCCGCGCAACGCCCCGGCACGCCGCCTGCTGGCGGCACTGGGCGGTGGCGACCAGGACGACGACCGGCTCGAGGCCGTGGTCACGCCGGAACAGCTTCGGACGTTCCGCTCCTGGCGGCGGCCATGACGCCACCGGCGACGCCGGGGACCGTCCGGACAGCATCGACGAAGGAGCAGGCGACACCTTGAAGGGCTCTCATGCGTGAGGTGAACGAGAACGCGGCCGCGACCGCGGACCAGCGGGCGATCGAGGAGGCGATGGAGCGGGGCGGCGGCGGCCTGACCGTGACCGGCCTGCTGGCGAAGGTCACCGGACCGGCCGAGCGACCCGTGCCGCCTGGTCCCGAAGGTCCGCCCATGCCGTCGGGATCAGCAGGGCCGCCCATGCCGCCTGGTCCCGAAGGGTCGTCCACCCCGCCGGGACGCGAAGGGCCGTCCACCCCGCAGCACCGGGCCGACCCGGGCGCGGCCTCGCCCGTCGCCGACGGCAGCGCACCCCCGCCGCCTGACGTCGACGCGCTCGCCGCCGTCATCGCCGCCGTGGCAGGCAGGTACGTCCCCGCTGGGCAACTGTCGCCGGACGCCGACTTCTTCGACGCCGGCGGAACCTCGGTGAACGCGGTGGAACTCCTCGCGGCGCTGGAGGACGAGCTGGGCATGGAGCTCGACCTGGACGAGGTGTTCGCCGACGCCAGGCCGGTCAACCTGGCCCGACGTGGCCTGGAAGCCGCCGGTGCCGCACCCGTGCCGCCGGTGGCACCGGCCCCGGCTGCGACGACGACTGCGGTTGTGCGGCCGGGCCCGGCCGCGACTGGCCTGACCACCACGCCCGCCGTGCCGGCCATCCCGTCGGCTCCCACCCCTCCCGACACACCGGCGGCCACGCACCCCAGCCCCACCCAACTCCCGTCCCCGCCCCCGTCCCCGTCCCCGGGCCCGCTCACCGCCCCCAACCTCACTCCCGGCCCCGCCCCCGCACTACCCCCGCACTCCACGGCCCGCCCCGAAGACCTCACCCAGATCCTCGCCGACCTGGCGCTCGCCGACCGGCTCCCCTTCACCGCCTCGCCCGACCCCGTGCCGCCCCGCCGGATCCTGCTGACCGGGGCCACCGGGTTCCTCGGCAGTCATCTGCTGCTGGATCTCCTGCGCCACAGTGACGCCCACGTCTACTGCCTGGTCCGCGCCGCCGACGAGGAAGCCGCCGTGGCCCGGCTGGGCGCGGCGCTCAAGAGCTATGCGCTGCCCTGGTCCTCCGAGGTCCGCCGCCGCATCACCGTGCTCCCCGGCGACATCCGCCACCCGCGCCTCGGTCTCGCGGACGACGTCTGGCACACCCTCGCCCATGAACTGGACTGCGTCGTCGGCGTCGCCGCCGCCGTGGACTTCCTGCGCGGCTACCAGTCACTGCGCGCCAGCAACGTCCTCAGCGCCCTCACCCTCGCCGAACTGGCCGCGACCGGACGCCCCAAGCCCCTGCACCACATCTCCTCCATCGCCGTCTTCAACGAGGTCGGCATCCCCTCCATGGGCGAGGACGACCCGCTCGCCCACATCGACCGCCTGGTCGCCGGCTACGACCAGACCAAGTGGGCGGCCGAGGTGGCGCTGCGCCGCGCCCGCGACCATGGCCTGGTCGTGACCGCCCTGCGCCCGGGCGGCATCGGCGGGCACACCAGGACCGGCGCGTACAACCCGCAGGACCTCAGCAGCGGGCTCATCTCGGCCTTCGGCCGCTTCCGTACCGTCCCCGCGTTCCGCCATCTCAACGCCGCCCCCGTCGACTGGGTCAGCCGGGTCGCCGCCGCCGTCGTCATCGAGCCGGACGCCTGGGGCTTCGACTACAACCTGACCGGCGTCCCCAACACCCTCGACGACGTCGTACGGGACATGGCCCTGGGCGGCATGCATGTGCGCGTACAGGACTGGGACGAGTGGCGCACCGACGCCCTGAACCGTCTCCAGGCCGACCCCATCCCCGAACTCGCCTTCCTCGCGCGCGTGTTGCAGCGCCCCACCGCACTGAAACTCTGCGAGGCCACGCTCGAGGGCCCGGCCGCCACCGCCGACCGCACCACCACGCTCGTCGAGGCCCTCGGCCTGCCTCCGGCCTCCCGCTACGACGCCCGAGCCCAGCTGAAGACGTTCGAGCGCCTCGCTCACGACGGCCTCGCCCGTCTCCCGGACAAGGACGACCAGCCCTACCTGTGGTTCTCCGAGACCACCGAGGGCACCGTCGGTCCCGTGGGCGCCGACGCCGACACCCCCTGCTCGATGTCCCTCACCCTGTCCATCGCGAGCATGCACCAGCTGGTGACGGACCGCCGCGTCCACGTCCGAGGCCGGCTCAGCTGCCCCGCCGTGCACCCCGAGCCGCTCACCGTGGCACGCGGCGACATCTGGATCCGCCCCGAGGAGGGCATCCCGCACCGCCACGGCCTGCGCCACCCGCTCCTGCGCTATCGCCTCCAGCTCACCGACGCCGACGGGGGCCGCTGGTGGCTGGAGGGTCACAAGTACGCCCGGGCCCGCCGCGACGTCTGGCGCCAGACCCGCGCCCTGACCGTGGAACTGGGCCGGGAGGGCGAACCGGCGAGCCTGGCCGGCGAGGTCGTCGTCCCCGCCGATTCCTACGTACGCGACCAGATCGACGGCATCAAGGTGGACCCGCGGCTGACCAGCCAGGAGAAGCGGGCCGCGAAGCTGACCTGGCTCGCCTGGTTCGGTCTGGAAATGGGCCGCGGACTGCTCGGCCCCTTCGCCCGGGCCGCCGCGGACCTGATGGACCTGCGCCGCACCACGACCCCGACGGAGCACCACCGATGATCTTCCGCACGACGAACCCCAGAGCCTCCAGGCCGCCCCTGCGCAGGGTCAGGACCACCACGGCGCTGCGCCCGCTGCGCCACCGTCTCGATCCGGCGGCGGTCGAGGAGATCCCGTTCCACGCCCCCGACGGCGTACGGCTCGGCCTGACCCGCATCGCCACCGGCGAGCAGAACCGCCCCGTGGTCCTGCTGCTGCACGGACACACCGCGTCCGCCGACATGTTCCTGCTGCCCGAGACCCGCAACCTGGTCGACGTCCTCCTGGACGAGGGGTACGAGCCCTGGCTGCTCGACTGGCGAGGCAGCTGCCGCCTGCCCTACAACGAGACGGGCCACCGCTACACGTACGACGACGTCGCCCTCCACGACATCCCCGAGGCCGTCCGCCACATCCGTGCCCGCATCGGCGAGCGCCCCCTGTTCGTCGTCGCCCACTGCATCGGATCCCTCGCCCTCTCCCTCAGCATGACGGCGGGTCTGGTCCCCGGCCTGGCCGGCGTGGTCTCCCAAGGCGTGTTCCTCACCCCGAAGCTCGCGGGCCGCACCTCCCTGCGGATGAGCCTCGCCGGCGAACTCCTCAAGTCCCGTATCGACCACATCCCCGTCGACCTGCGCAAGGTCGGCCTGTGGTCGAAGTACACGCCGCTGTTCGCCCTGGCCTCGCGCAAGGCGACCTGCCCGGACCCCACCTGCCAGATCCTGCACAACTCGGCCTGGGGGACCGGCGCCTCCCTCTTCGTCCACGAGCACCTGACCGACACCACCCACGACCGCCTCGCCGAACTTTTCGGCCCCGCCCCGCTGTGGATCCTGCCGCACCTGCGCCGCATCGAGCTGGCCCGTACCGTCGTCCGCTGGCACGACACCGACCGGCGCTACCGGGCCCTCCCGCAGAACGCCCTGGACGCGGCGGCCCGCATCGACACCCCCGTCCTGCTGCTCGCGGGCAGCGAGAACGGCCTGTGGCTCGACTCCCAGAAGCTCTGCCACGACGTCCTCGCCCACCGCCGACCCGAACTGGACGTCAGATACACCGAGATACCCGGCTACGGCCACCTGGACACGTTCCTCGGCAGGGGCGCCGCCCTCGACGTGTTCGGGCACATCCTCGATTTCCTGGACGAACGCCGGTGACGGCGGCCGGCCCGGCCGGATACCGTACCGATCAGTAACCCATGATGCGCACTCCAGGAGGCCACCCATGCCGCAGCTCGAAGTCGACGGCGCGACGCTGACGTACGACGACGAGGGCCCCCGCGACGGCGACGGCGTGCCCCTGGTGTTCGTCCACGGCTGGACGGCGAACCGGCACCGCTGGGACCACCAGACGGCCCACTTCGCCGAAGGGCGACGGGTCGTGCGGCTGGACCTGCGCGGGCACGGCGAGAGCAGCGGCTCGGGGGCGCGGCGGGTCGACGACCTGGCGAAGGACGTCCTCGCGCTCCTCGACCATCTGAAGATCGAGCGGTTCGTGATCATCGGTCATTCGATGGGCGGCATGATCGCCCAGACCGTAGCCCTCTCCCACCCGGAGCGGGTCGAGCGGATGGTGCTGGTCAACTCCATCGGCAAGATGGCCTACAGCCGGGGCCGCGCCCTGCTGATGGCCGCCTCGACGCTCGCCCCCTTCAGACTGTTCATCGCCGCGAACATCCAGCGCGCCTTCGCGCCCGGCTACCCGCGCGCGGAGATCCGCGAATACGTCCGCGCCTCCGCGGACACCCCTCGGGAGGTCGTCATGACGCTCTACGGCGCCATGCGCGCCTTCGACGTGCTCGACAGGGCCGGCGAGATCCGCGTGCCCACCCTGATGGTGCACGGCTATCACGACATCCAACTGCCCGTCGCCCAGATGCTGAGGATGGCCAAGAACTACCCGGACGCGGTGATCCGCATCCTGGACGCGGGCCACGAACTGCCGGTGGAGAAGCCGGCCGAACTGACCACCGCTCTCGACCGGTTCCTCACCGACCGCGCGTAGGCCGAGCCTCGTACGGGCACCCAGTGCGGCGACCGGACGGCGTCCGGCACGGCGCCTGCGCGCAGCCGTGCCGGACCCGCCGGTCGCTCAGGCGGTGCGCAGCGTCCGCTTGGCGAGTTCGAACGCCGGCAGCATCTGCCGGTGCTCCTCGGTGTCGAACCCGCCGAGGTGGATGACGACCGGTCCGCGCTCGGTGACGACGGCCATCGCGGCCTCTTCCTTCGTCTCCTCCAGAAGCTTGCTCGTGTAGAGGTACTTCACCTCGACACCGGCCAGGCCGCCGCCCGCGTCGAACGAGCTGTACTCGGCCTTGCTCGTGTTGCGCTCCGCGGCCACGAAGGCCTCCAGCACGGCGCGGGCGTCGTCCTCGCCCGGTTCGCCCGTCCAGACGCGCAGGAAGCCGATGTTCCCGGCCGGCTTGGCGTCCACCTCGCAGGCGGCCGTGACCGGTCCCTGGTGGAGCAGCGCGTCGGCGATCTCCTGGACCAGCTCCTTCCGCTCCGAGTCCGAGCCGCTGCCGCCCGCCTCGTCCTTCTCCTGCCCGGCGTCGACGGCCTTCGCCTTCCAGTCCTCGGCGATGTCGAAGGTGACCGGCAGCTCGCAGGCCGATCCTTCGGCGCCGATGGTGCCGGCGCTCTTCACCGCCGTCACGCCGTCATCCGCGGCCCCGGCCGACACCGAAGCGCTCCCCGACGGCTTCGCGTCGTCGTCCGCCGCCCCCGAACAGCCCGTCAGCACCGCGGCCAGCACCGCCGCCTGGGCCACCCGGCGCCGTACTCGTCCCGCCCCCACCAGCATCCTTCGTTCCCCGCCCTGATTCTGTTTTCCGATCTTGCACAGGCGGCACACAGTATCCGACGCCGCTGACAGCGCGCCGTCCCGCCTGCGGCATCCTGAGGCGATGACCTCGCTGGACTTCGAGCGTTACTGCGACGAGATCGTCTCCCAGACCGAGTTGCTCACGGCCCATGTCCGGGGCGCCGACATGAACGCCCCCGTGCACTCGTGCCCCGGCTGGAACCTCGGCCAGCTGCTGCGGCACGTGGGCGGCGACCACCGCTGGTCCGAGAAGATCGTGCGCACCCGGGCCACCGCCCCCGTCCCCGGTGGTCTCGTGGACGACGTGCCGGCCCACACCGAGGAGGACGAGTCGTCCCTGGTGCCATGGCTCGTCGAGGGCGCCGAGGCCCTCAGCGCCGCCCTGCGCGCCGCCGGGCCCGACGCGCAGGCGTGGAACCCGTCCGAGGACCGCCCCGCGGCGGTGGCGTTCTGGGCCCGCCGCATGACCTACGAGACCGTCGTCCACCGCGCCGACGCCGCCCACACGACCGCCGCGGAGTTCGCCCTGGACACCGGCCTCGCCGTCGACGCCGTCGAGGAGTGGCTGGAGTACTCGACCTTCCCCGAGGCCCATGAGCCGCGGCCGGACCTGCCCGACCTGCTCGCCCCCGACCGGACGCTCGGCTTCCAGGCGCCCGGCGCCGGCTGCTGGCTCGTCGACCTCACCGGCGAGCGCCCGGTCTGGCGCCCTGGCGCGGACGGCGCGACAGCGACGGCGACCGCGACCGCCCGGGGGCCGGTGACGGACCTGCTCCTGTACTTCTACCGACGGCCCGCGCCGGCCGTCGACACCCAGGGCGACCAGGACCTGCTCGACCTGTGGCGGACCCGCGCGGGCTTCTGGCTGGAGGTGTGACGTCCGGCCGTCGAGGCCATCCGTGGGCCAGTGCTCGTGAGACATCGCGGGTGCCGAGGAGTCCTCCACGCATGCCGTGACGCCAACCGCGGCCGGCGCGCCGCGGATCGGCCCGCGGAGCCGGACGGACCGGCTCGAAGGGCGTAGTCCTCCGGTCGCCTCGCCCGCCGGCCGGGAGTTTGCCGAACCGGCAATGCCGATTGCCTCTCCCGAGGTCGTCTCGCAGGCTTCTTCCCTGTGGACCGGCAGCCCCGCGCGAGCCCGAGTCCCTTTCATGACCCCTGCCACGACCCCTGCGATTCGGGAGGCACCATGACCGAGACATCCGCCCTGAGGGCCGCCGACTTCTGGGAAGCCCGCTACCGGGACGGCGGACGTCTCTGGAGCGGTCGTCCCAACGCGCTGCTCGTGCGCGAGGCCGGCGAACTTCCGCCGGGCACCGCCCTGGACCTGGGGTGCGGTGAGGGCGCGGACGCGGTGTGGCTGGCCTCGCGCGGCTGGCGGGTCACCGGCGTCGACATCTCGCGCACGGCACTGGAACGGGCCGCCCGGCACGCCACCGAGGCCGGCGTCGAGGAGCGTACGGCCTGGGAACGGCACGTGCTGGGCGAGTCGTTCCCCGAGGGCTCCTTCGACCTGGTGAACGTGCAGTATCTCCAGTCCCCGGTCGCGCTGGACCGGCGGCGCGTGCTGCGGCAGGCCGCGGACGCGGTCACGGCCGGCGGCACCCTGCTGATCGTCATGCACGCCGGCTGGCCGTCCTGGCAGAGCGAGCCGCCGTTCGAGGCGCGGTTCCCGACGCGGAGCGACGTCCTCGACGAACTCGCGCTGCCGCAGCCGCAGTGGACCGTGCAGACGCTGGACACGGTGCGCAGCGCGAGTGTGTCCCCGGACGGTGTGGAGGGCCACCGAGACGACCACGTCTGGCGGATCCGGCGCGCCGACGGCTGACTCACCGGCCGCAAGACAGGCCCCGCACGACCGCCCCCGCTCACCCCTGCCTGGCCCACGCCTCCCCGAGCACCTCGCGCGCGGCGTCCAGTGCCGCCGCGCGATCGGCCGGGACCAGCCCGATCCGGGTGCGCCGGTCGAGCAGATCGGCCTCGTCCAGGGCCCCTTCATGGCGTACGGCCCACAGCAGCTCGGCCGCTGTGACGGGGTGGCCCGGCAGCACGGGTTCGCCGAGCCGGGGGTCGAGTGCGCCGAGTTCCTGGACGGCCGCCGCCTCGACGCCGTAGCGCTGGACGAGACGACGAGGTGCCCGGACGGCGCCGAGGGCGGCCGGGGACGCGGCGCCGACCAGCGGGAGGGACGCCGTGGGGGAGGGCCCGGCGGTGAGCCGGCGGGCGGCGACGGCGGCGTCCACGGCGTCCTGGGCCATGCGCCGGTAGGTGGTGAGCTTGCCGCCCACCACGGTGATCACCCCCTCCGGCGAGGTCAGGACCGCGTGCCGGCGGGAGATGTCGGCGGTGCGGGGCGCGTCCGCGGGAGCCGCGTCCGGGCTGGTGTCGAGCAGCGGGCGCAGCCCGGCGAACGCACCGACGACGTCGTCGCGTTGGACGGGGACGTCCAGGACCGAGCCGAGGACGTCGAGGAGGAAGCCGATGTCCGTCTCGGGCACCTCGGGGACGTCGGGGATGTCGCCCTCGACGGGCTCGTCGGTGAGCCCGACGTAGATCCGGCCGTCGCCCTGGGGCAGCACGAGGACGAAGCGGTTGGTCTCCCCGGGAACCGGGACGTGCAGCCCGGCGGGCAGCTGGCCGAGGTGGTCGGAGCGCAGGACGAGGTGGGTGCCGCGGGAGGGCCGGATCCGGATGCCCTCCACCAGGCCGCCGGCCCAGACACCGGTCGCGTTGATGACCGTCCGGGCCCTGATCTCGCCCTCCTGGCCGGTGAGTTCGTCACGTACGCGGGCGCCGGACGACGTGAGGTCCAGGGCCCTGACCCGGGTCAGGACGCGCGCTCCGCGGGCGGCGGCGGTGCGGGCGAGCGCGGTCACCAGGCGGGCGTCGTCGGTGAGACGGCCGTCCCAGGACAGCAGGCCGCCGCGCAGGCCCTGGGGGCGCAGGGCCGGAGCCAGATGCCGGGTCTCCACCGTGGACAGGCGGCGCGGGGCGGGCAGCGTGGCCCGGGCCGTGCGGGCCGCGAGCCGCAGGGTGTCGCCGGCCCGGAACCCGGCCCAGGCGAGGGCGGACTGGCCGCGCGAGACCAGGGGGGTCAGCGGCAGTACGAAAGGCTGGGCCCGCACCAGATGCGGGGCCGTGCGCTCCATCAGCACCCCGCGCTCCACGGCGCTCTCGTGGGCCACGTCGAGCTGCCCGGAGGCGAGATAGCGCAGCCCGCCGTGGATCAGCTTGCTACTGAAGCGGGAGGTGCCGAACGCCAGGTCGTGGGCGTCGACGGCGACCACGGACAGGCCACGGGCGGCGGCGTCCAGGGCGACCCCCGCACCGGTCGCGCCGAGCCCGACGACGAGGACGTCGACGACGGGGCCCCCGACGGACTCGGCCAGTTCGCGCGAGCGCCGCGCGGCCGACAGCGACGATCCGGGGGCCGGGGCGATAGGGCTGGGGCTCATGGCGTCAGGGTCCTCTCCAGGATGCCGCGCAGCTCCGCGAGGAACGCCTCGCTGCTCAGGTCGGCGTCGTCCTCGTCGGTCATGGTGCGCAGGGACAGCGTGAAGGACTGCACGATCAGCAGCAGGGCCCGCGCCTGCCGTTCGACATGGCCGGCGCGCACCGATCCGTCGGCGTGGCCCTCGCGCAGGGCGTCGGCGAGCAGCGACAGCAGGGCCTCCTGGCTCGCGCCGCGGCGGTCCAGGACGTAGGGCAGGAGCAGCTCCGGATCGACGTCCACGATCTTGCGGAACAGCGGATGGACGCGGAAGGCCCTTGCCCCGGCCACCAGTCCGTCGACGATCAGGCCGCGCGTCTCGGCTCCGGAGTCGCGCCGCTCGGGCATCGCCGCGGTGGCGACCGCCACCCACTCCCGGGTCATCAGATCCCCGACCAGCGAGCGCACATCGGGCCAGCGCCGGTACAGCGTCATGCGGGAGACACCCGCGCGGCGGGCCACGTCGGTCAGCGTCGTACGGCGGACACCGACGGCCAGGACACAGTCGCGTACCGCGTCGAGCACCGCGTCGCTGTCCGAGTGGTTGTGACGAATAGGCGTCATGTGTAACAGTGTAACGCCTGCGAGGCCGTCCGGGACGCGGCATCGCCCGAATCGATCGGTGAGGACGACAGCCATGGACATGCTGTGGAGCGGCTGGGGCGACCCGGCCAAGGCGGCGCCGCTGCCGGAGACCGTGACCGGGCTGCTGCGCGATCTGCTCGGCGTCAAGCCGCGCACCGCCGGGACCATCGCCCTGGACGACATCTCCGTACCCGAGACCCGCCTCGACCCCGCCGCACACAAGGCCCTGTCCGCGGCCCTCGGCGGCGAGGAACACGTCCGCACCGACGCGGAGACCCGCCTGCGCCACACACGCGGCAAGTCCACCCCCGACCTGCTGCGCATCCGGGACGGCGAGGTCGACGACATCCCCGCGGCCGTCCTGCTGCCCGCCGACCACGAGGAAGTGGTGGCCGTCCTGCGCGTCTGCGCCGAACACGGCCTGCCCGTCGTCCCGTTCGGCGGCGGCACCTCGGTCGTCGGCGGCCTCACCCCCGCCCGGCGCGACTCCTTCGTCGCCCTGGACCTGCGCCGCATGGACCGCATGCTCGCCCTCGACCCGGTCTCCCGCACCGTCACCCTGCAACCGGGACTGCGCGCCCCGCAGGCCGAGGCACTGCTGGCCGAACAGGGCTTCACCCTCGGCCACTTCCCGCAGTCCTACGAGTGGGCCACCATCGGCGGCTTCGCCGCCACCCGCTCCAGCGGCCAGGCGTCCGCCGGCTACGGCCGCTTCGACGAGATGGTCCTCGGCCTGACCCTCGCCACTCCCGAGGGCACCATCGACACGGGCCGCGCACCGCGCTCGGCCGCCGGACCCGACCTGCGCCAGCTCTTCCTCGGCTCGGAAGGCGCGTTCGGCATCATCACCTCCGTCACGATGCGGATCCGCCCCGTCCCCGAGACCCGCGTGTACGAGGGCTGGCGCTTCGCCTCCTTCGAGGAAGGCACCGCGGCCCTGCGGCGCCTCGCCCAGGACGGGCCGCGTCCGACGGTGCTGCGGCTGTCCGACGAGACCGAGACCCTGATCGGCCTCGCCCAGCCCGACGCCATCGGCGGCGCCCTTCCGCAGGACGCCGGATGCATGGCCATCGCCGGCTACGAAGGCACCGACGAGGACACCGCGTACCGCAGGGAGCGGGCCGCCGCCGTCCTGCGCGAGTGCGGCGGGACCCCGCTGGGCGAGGAGCCCGGACAGCGCTGGGCGCACGGCCGCTACTCGGCCCCCTACCTGCGGGACTCACTGCTGGACGCCGGAGCGTTCGCCGAGACGCTGGAGACGGCGACCTTCTGGTCCCGTGTCCCCGACCTGTACGCCGCCGTCCACGACGCCCTCGCCAACACGCTCACCGAGGCCGGCACCCCGCCCCTGGTGATGTGCCACATCTCCCACGTCTACGAGAACGGCGCCTCGCTGTACTTCACGGTCGTCTCCGCCCAGGGCGAGGACCCGGTGAAGCACTGGGAACGGGCCAAGCATGCCGCCAACGAGGCCATCCTCGCGGCCGGTGGCACGATCAGCCATCACCACGGCGTGGGCACCGACCACCGCGACTGGTACGTCCGTGAGGCGGGCCCCCTGGGCATCGAGGCGCTGCGTGCGGTGAAGGAACGGCTCGACCCGGACGGCCTGCTCAACCCCGGCGTCCTCCTGCCCCTCGACTGAGCCGTACCCTCCGCGAGAGCCCCCGGCCTCCCTCCGCGGGAGCCGGGACCATCCTCCGCGAGAGCCCAGACCCACCCCCCACACCCACCCCACCCCGCCCCGCCTCCGGCACCCTCCCGTCGGCCCGAAAGGCACTCCGATGCGACAGTTCACCGCCATCGTCAACCCCACGGCGGGCGGATCCGCCTCAGCTGCCGCGCTGATGACCGTGGCCCGGCCGCTGCGGGAGGCCGGGGCCGACCTGGAGACCGAGTACAGCCGCAGCCTGGAGCACGCCCGGGAACTCGCCCGGGACGCCGCGGAGCGGGGCCGGGTGGTGCTCGCGGTCGGCGGCGACGGCATGGCCGGCGGCATCGGCGGAGCCCTCAGCGGCACCGACGCCGTCCTCGGTCTCGTCCCGGCCGGCCGCGGCAACGACTTCGCGCGGGCGCTGAACCTCCCCACCGAGCCCGCCGCCCTGGCCCAGGTGCTGCTCCACAACGAGCCCCGCAAGGTCGACACCATCGAGGTCGAGTCGGCCGTCCACCCCCGCACGGTCGTCCTCGGCAGCGTGTACGCCGGCGTCGACGCGCTCGCCAACCGTCACGCCAACCACGCCACCCTGCTGCACGGCGCGGCCTCCTACTACGCCGGCGGTCTACGCGCCGTCACCACCTGGCGTGCCGCGCGCTACCGGGTCACCGTCGACGGCCAGGTACACCCGCACACCGGCTACACGGTCGTCGCCGCCAACTCCGGTTACTACGGCTCCGGCCGTCTCATCGCCCCGGACGCCCGGGTGGACGACGGCCTGCTGGACGTGGTGATGATCCGCGACGCCCCGCGCCGGCTGTTCTTCGCCCTGATGAACGACCTCAAGACGGGCGCCCATGTGCACCGCCCCCAGGTGAGCATCCTGCGGGGCAAGGAGATCCGTATCGAGGCCGACCGCGAGGTGCCCTACGGCGCCGACGGCGAGGTCGAGGCGACCCTCCCGGTCACGATCAGAGTCCTGCCGGGAGCACTGCGCGTACTGAGCTGACCAGCGCGGGCCGGGCCGGTGCTCATGGCGCCGGCCCGGCCCCCTCACCCCTCATCCATGGGCATCCGTGGCCGTGCCGTTCTCAGCTGCTGTGCAGCGGTGGTGTGGCCGGCCTCGGCCTGGACGAGCAGGGAGAGCAGCTCGGCCACCCTCAGCCCGGCCTCGGCAGGGTGGCGGAGCACCTTGGCGGGGTCGATCCGATAGGTGTTGGAACGCCCCTCACGCGTGTGCGAGAGATAGCCGTCCCGCTCCAGGTCGGAGATGATCTTCTGGACTGCGCGTTCGGTGAGCCGGCAGTGCGCGGCGATGCTTCGGATCCGAACGTTCGGATTGTCCGCGATCGCCGCCAGCACGCGGGCGTGATTGGTCACGAACGTCCATCCGGTGTGCGGCTCAGGGACTCCGTCCATGCCCCAAGCTTACGACTGACTATTCACGTAAACAAAAACATGCACTGTATTTCATGTATCGGTTGACGTGTACCGCGGTTCGGGTTCAACCTGGTACGGAGACGGGGAGCACCCGAGGGAGAGGCAGTCATGCCGGAGCTCACGTCCTTCGCACCCGCTGAGGAGATCGCCGCGGACGCCGCGCACACCGGCGTCGCGGCATCGGTGAGCGCGTCGCGTCCGCTGGTCGCGACGCTCCGCCTCGACGCCGACCGGGTCGTGGTGAGTGTCTGCGGAGAGCTGGACCTCGACAACAGCGAGCGGCTGCGCGGCACCCTGCGCGACGCTCTGAGCCGTTCGGTCCGCGGTGTCGATCTGGACCTCGCGGAGGTCTCGTTCTGCGACTGCTCCGCACTCAACATCCTTCTCGGCCTGCGCCGACGGGCCCTGAAGCAGGCCAAGACGGTCACCATCCGCACCGCCAGCCCGGTCGTCGACCGGCTGCTGGCCCTGAGCGGGACGCGGAACCTCTTCGCGGGGGGCCCGGTCCACCGGGACGGGCAGCACGCGACGGCCGCGCGGTCCGAGGACGCGGAGACGGCCGAAGAGCTGCGGATCGAGGTCGCCCAACTGCGCCGGGCCATGCAGACCCGGCAGCCGATCGACCTGGCCCGGGGCATCCTGATGGCCGCGTTCCGGCTGAGTTCCGACGAGGCCTGGTCCGTACTGGTCGCGACCTCCCAGAACACCAACACCAAGCTGCACTCCGTGGCCGGGGAGCTCATCACCGCCGTCAAGGGCGGCGTGCTCGCCGATGACGTGCAGGAGCAACTGACGGCCGCCGTCGACAAGGTGACCTCCGCCCCCGGGTACTGAGGCGACACTCGGGCCGCCGGGTTGCGTCACCGTGCGTCGCGACGGCAGGGTTCGCATGTGCCCACCTTGCTGATCGTCCATCACACGCCCTCGCCCAACTGCCAGGCCATGCTCGAAGCCGTCATCTCCGGTGCCACCGCGCCGGAGATCGAGGACGTCCAGGTCGTCCGGCGGCCGGCGCTCGCGGCCACGGCGTCCGACGTGCTCGACGCCGACGCCTACCTCCTCGGCACGCCGGCCAACCTCGGCTATGTGTCCGGGGCGCTCAAGCATTTCTTCGACCAGATCTACTACCCCTGCCTGGACGCGACCCAAGGGCGCCCGTTCGGCTACTACGTGCACGGCGGCAGCGATGTGACCGGAGCCGTACGGGCGATCGACTCGATCACGACGGGCCTCGGCTGGCGCCGCGCCGCACAACCGGTGACCGTGACGGGTGAACCCGGCAAGGCCGACACCGAGGCGTGCTGGGAACTCGGAGCGACCCTCGCCGCCGGCCTGATGGGCTGATCCGAACCGGCCGGAACGGATCTGAACCCCAACGCCCCCTCACCACCAGGCCGTTCTCCCGCTTCCTAAGATATTTCTGTGAATTCGTGAGGCGTTTGAACACAGCGCCACCCGCCTCCGTATAGAGCCAGGGGATATTCATGCCCTGACCGACCACGAGGCGTAGGAGTACTTCCTTGGGACGCAGCACGCGAAGACGCCCCACGGGCGCACGGCGCGCGACCTTTGCAGCGGTCGCGCTGATGTTGGGCGGCGGCGGCCTGGTCGCGGCCAACGTCTATGCCTCGGCCACCGAAGACGGCGCCGAGCCCGTCCAGACACGATCCGGGCCGGCCGGCACCATCGACTGCCCCGACGTCGGCGCCAGGCTGACCGCGGTTCCGGACGGCGCGAAGGAGGACGTCGCCAAGGAACTCGCCCTCCTGGACCAGCAGATCGCCGAGGCCTACCAGCGCCTTCAGGAATCGGCGCAGCAGGTCCAGCAGGACGCGGGCTTCGCCGACAACGCGATCATGACGCCGCTGAAGGACAAGCGGGCGGCGACGATCGAACGGATCGCCGTCGCCGCCGACCGCGTGGGAGACCGGCCGGAAGGCCTGGAGTCCCTCGCCGCCTGTACGCTGCGCGCCGCCGACGACGACGGCGGTGACAAGAGCCAGGGCGGCGCCGGTCAGAACGGCGCCGAGCAGGGCGGCGCCGAGCAGGGCGGCCAGCAGGGCAACGGCGAGCAGCCGCCCGGAAACGGCGGCCAGGCCGGCAACGGGCCGGTCGCCGCCGACTACGTGGACATCAAGTCCGTACAGCCGAACGTGTCCGCTCCGGCCCGTCAGAAGGGCGCCTCCCGCGGCACCTTCGCCACCAGCTGCGGCGTCAACGAGAACGGCCTGTTCAACTCGGACAACATCATCGCGGCCCCGGGTGTCTCCAACGGCGCCCACCACTTCCACGACTACATCGGCAACCAGTCCAACGACGCATTCGCCAGCGACGAGGACCTGGCCAACGCCGAGACGACCTGCGTCGACCAGGGCGACAAGTCCACGTACTACTGGCCCGTCCTGCGCCTCCAGAACGGCACGCAGGAGCAGGACGCCGAGAAGCCCGGTGGCGGCATCGAGGGCAACGCCGGTGAGATCATCACCCCCAAGGACGTCACGCTGACCTTCGAGGGCAGCCCGCGTGGCAAGGTCACCGAGATGCCGCGGCTGCTGCGCATCATCACCGGCGACGCCAAGTCGTTCGTGAACGGCCCCGCCAACGCCAACGCCTCCTGGAGCTGCACCGGCTTCGAGGACCGGCAGCTGAAGGACAAGTACCCGCTGTGCCCGCAGGGCAGCGACGTGGTGCGCTCGTTCAAGTTCCAGAGCTGCTGGGACGGACAGAACATCGACAGCGCCAACCACCGCACCCACGTGGCGTTCGCCGCGGCCGACGGCAGCTGCCCGAACGGCTTCCAGGCCATCCCGCAGCTGGTGCAGCGGATCGTGTACGACATCGACGCGCCGAGCCTTCAGGACGGCGGCCGTACGACCCCCCTGTTCGCGGTGGACTCCTTCCCCGAGCAGCTGCACAAGCCGGTGACCGACCACGGCGACTTCATCAACGTCTTCGACGAGGACCTGATGACGGAGATGGTCGACTGCATCAACGAGGGCCGCACCTGCGGCGTGGGCGCCGGCGACGGCGGCGACAACGGCGGCGGCGACAACGGCGGCGACAACGGCGGCGGCGACAACCCGGGCCAGGAGGAGCCGGGCCAGGAGGAGCCGGGCCAGGACGAGCCGACCGATGAGCCGCAACCGACCCAGTCCGCCGGCACGCCGCCCGCGGGCGACGGCGACCAGAAGCCCGGCGACGGAAAGGACGACGAGCAGACCGAGGCCCCGGCCACCGGGAAGCCCGAGACGCAGGAGCCCGAGACCGGCGAGCCCGAGCCCGAGCAGCCGGCGAGCGAACCGGCGAAGGACGACGAGCCCACCCTGTCCAGCACGGTCGCGCCCAAGGCCGACAACACCTCCCCGGCCCCCGAGGACGCCGGGTCGGGACAGGACGGGGCGGCGGACGACCAGGACGCCGGCTCGGTCGGTACCCCGGCGCAGACCCAGCCCCCCGCGGGCGGCGAGGACGCCGGCAACGGCGGCACGGACACACAGACGGCCGGCGGCAGCCTCGCCGAGACCGGTGCCAAGCTGTGGCCGGCCGCGGCCGGCGCCGTGCTGCTCATCGCCGGCTTCCTGCTGCTGATGCGCACGAGGCGGCGCGCCTACTGACGGTGACAACGCCGCGCGGCGGCGCCTGAGACCCGTGCGTCGACAGGGGCTCGGACCGGACACCCGGTCCGAGCCCCTCGCCGTCTGGTCAACGACGGCCCCGCATTTCGACACGGGCACGGACCGCCGCCCGCCCTGACCGACGGCACCTCGTCCGGGTGCTCAGGGCGTGGGGATGCCCGCCGGACGGGCGGGCCGGCCGAGCCGGACCGGGACACCGGGGGAGTACAGGACGCTGACCGGCGCATCGCTCGGAGCGGGCAGTCCGGCCGCGGCGATCAGGTTCTCCTCGCAGGTGACCAGCTCGGCGCGGTACAACGGCCACCGAGGGTGGTGGTTGGGCAGAAACGCCAGCGGCTCGCGCCCACCGAAGAAGGCGTTGTGCATGCCCCAGCGCGCGGTGAGGAAATGCTCCAACTCGGTCGGTTCCTCGATGCGTTCCCCCCTGCGCACGGTGATCCGGCCGCCCGCGCCGCGCGGGCCCGGCCAGCGGCGGGAACTGGTGTAGGTGACGGTGTCGCCGACCGCGCGGACACTCATTCGGGACCACACGTACGGCAGCCGGAAGCCGAAGCGCCCCATCGCCACCGGGATCAGCCGCGAGGCGTCCATCGACCGGAACACCACACCCCGCCGGCCATGCGCGTCCACCGAGTACAGCCGCACATTGGTCTCGGGAAAGGTCCCGAGATACGGCACGCCGGGCAGCCGCAGCCAGCCGACCCGATGCATGCGGAAGGCGACGAGCCCGACGTAGGTGACGCCGTCATGCGTGTCCGGGACGGTCCCGGCCGGCAACAGGTGCGCCACGACGTCCGGTTCGACGGCCCAGTGGACGAAGGCCAGGTCGAGCCACTGCTGCGTGAGGAGAGGGCGGCGTATGAGGGCCGGGGCGTCCGGGGTGACAGGAGCGGGCTTCGGCATCACGCCAGGATGACAGAGGCAGACAACGAGACAGAGAACGAGGCAGAGAACGAGGCAGAGACGGAGCCCCGCCCCGGCATGTTCTGCACGCGGGTGTCCGCCGCCGGCTACTCACGGCGGCCACTCAGGCGTTTCACCTCTTGCGCGCTCTCCCGCGCCCTGCGCTCGGCCCGCCCGGCCGCGTCGGCCGCCGCCCGGCTGCGTTTCGCGGCCTCCTTCTGCTCGTGCGCGGTGCGCTGGAGCTCCTCCTTCGCCCGCCGCAGCTGCTCCTCCGCGGCGGCGGCATCCCGCTCGGCTTCGCCGTGCCGCTCCCGGGCCTCCTTCAGTACACCCTCGGCGTCGGCCTGTTCGGCCCGTCGGTCGCGCAGCACCTGCGCCGCCTCGTCGGCCGCCGCGCGGGCCCGTTCGAGCTGCTCCTGCTTCTGGCGGCGCCGTTCGGCGACCTCGTCCTTCGTCCGTGAACGAGCTGAGGGCGGCGGCGCCTCGGGCGAGGCCCGCCCCGCCGGGGCCGGCCGGCGCGGAGTGCCGCTCACCGGGGCGACCGCGCTCGGAAAGTCCGACGGCGGCGTCAGAGCGCCCTCCAGGCGGCCCTCGGCCCACAGGTCGGCGGCCTGCGGGTCGGCGAGGACGGCCCTCAGCGTGGACTCGACGTCCCGCTGCGCACCGTCCGACAGTCGTTGCCCGGCCTCCCGCGCCAGCCGCCCGGCCTCCCGGGAGAGGGCGGAGACGACACTGCGGCGCTGCTTGGACAGCTCGGCGATCTCGGCGGCGTCCAGGGCGCGGTACGCCTCGCGCAGCGCCTGCCCGAGCTCCAGAAACCGCCGGCTTTCCTCCGGTTCCTCGCGCAGCAACAGGTTCATGGCCCAAGCGGCGAGCGTGGGGCGGCGGGCGGCGGCGATCCGTCGGCCGTCGTCCGCGTGGCCCGCCGTCCTGGCCGCGGCGACCAGCACCCCGCGACGGGCGACGAACTCGGACGGGAGAACGCCGTACAGCTCGTCCAGCGCCGCCTCCACGTCGTACTGCGCACCGCCCCCGGTGCCGTTGCGCCTGTTCAGGGTGCCCACACCTCCCGACCGGCCGGCTCGTCCCGCACCCCGCGTCCGTCCTTCTCGCACGACGGGCGGACGATCACGCGGTGCTCGGGCATGACACCAGCGTCGCCCGCACCCGGCGGCCCCGCATCCCGGCCGCCCTCTCCTCGCGGGGTTACCGTCAGGCCATGGCCGGTGATCGCCGAGGGTGGCTCGCGTGTTCGCTCAGCGGTGCGGTGTTCGCCGTCTGCATGGCAGGCACGACGCTGCCGACCCCCCTCTACCCGCTCTACCAGGAGAAGTTCGGCTTCTCCGAGCTGACCGTGACGATCGTCTACGCCGTGTACGCCTTCGCCGTCATCGGCGTCCTGCTGCTGGCGGGCAATGCCTCGGACGCCGTGGGCAGACGAGTGGTGCTGCTGTGGGGGCTGGCGTTCGCGGCGCTGAGCGCCGTCTGCTTCCTGTGCGCGACCGGGCTGGAGTGGCTGTACGCCGGACGGCTGCTGTCGGGGCTGTCCGCCGGTCTCTTCACCGGGGCGGCGACGGCGTACGTGATGGAACTGGCACCGAAGGGCGGCGCATCCCGGGCCACGTTCGTCGCGACGGCCGCCAACATGGGCGGGCTGGGCTGCGGTCCGCTGCTCGCCGGCGTGCTCGCCCAGTACGCCGACTGGCCGCTGTACCTGCCGTTCGTCGTGCACCTCGCCCTGGTGGCGGGCTCGGCCGCCGTGCTGCTGTCACTGCCGGAGACGGTCCCCGAGCTGCGGCCGCTGAGCGCCGTACGACCGCAGCGGCCCGCTCTGCCGCCACAGGTGCGGTCGGTGTTCGCGCCCGCGGCGATCGCCTCGTTCGTCGGGTTCGCGCTGTTCGGGGTGTTCACCTCGGTCAGTCCCGCGTTCCTCGCCGAATCGTTGGACGTGGACGACCACGCCGTCAGCGGACTGGTCGTCGCCCTGGCCTTCTTCTCCTCGACGGCCGGACAACTGGCGGTCGGCCGGGTCGGGCTGGGGCGATCGCTGCCGCTGGGCTGCGCCGGGCTGCTGGCCGGACTGGCGTTGCTCGCCGGGGCGCTCAGATGGGACCTGATGGCACTGGTGGTGCTGAGCGCGCTCGTCGGCGGCGCCGGGCAGGGGCTGGCGTTTCGCGGGGCACTGTCCGCGGTGGCCGAAGCCTCCCCGGCGGACCGTCGCGCGGCGGTGATCTCCACGCTGTTCGTCGTGGCCTACACGGGCATCTCGGTCCCGGTGATCGGCGTGGGCCTGCTGACGGGCCCGATCGGACTGAAGAGCGCCGGGCTGGTGTTCATCGCGTGCATGGCGGTGCTGGTGTCGGTCGCCGGGGCGTATCTGCTCCGGCGGCCGGTGCCGGCGGGGACGTGAGCGGGCGTCAGGGCGAGGCGCCGGAAGGGAACCCACATGTCCGTACCGGCGAGGCCCGATCCGCTGCCGAAGGCGCTGGTCGTGCTGACCCTGACCACCGGGATCGTCAACGCGGTGGCCTTCCTCGGCCTCGGGCAGATCTTCACCGCGTTCATGACGGGCAACATTCTCTTCCTCGGTTTCGCGCTCGCGGGTGGCGAGGGGCTGCAACCCATGGGTTCGCTCACGGCCCTCGCCTCCTTCGCGGCCGGTGCGGTGGCCGGCAGCAGGCTGGGCGCTGCCGAGGCCGGCCGTCGTCGCCGATGGCTGATGGTGTCCGCCACCATCGCCGCCACCCTGCTGGTGGCCGCCGCTGTGACAGCGGTCGGCCTGCACAGCGTGACCGGTCGCCTCGTGCCGAGGCACTACGCCGTGATCGCGCTGACCGCGCTGGCCATGGGGGTGCGCAGCGCGACGATGTGGCGGCTCGGGGGGATGCTCAACACCACGCTCGTGACCGGCACGCTCGTCACCTGGATCAGGAAGTCGGGCGTGGGCGGCGGCACCCCGGACGCCGCCCAGCCCTTCCGGTTCGCCGGTCTGCCGGCGGTCTTCTCCGGTGCGGCCGTCGGCACGCTGCTGCTGCGCGTCAACCTGACGGCCGCGCTGCTGGTCGCCGCCGCCGGGTCCTGGGCGGCATCGGCGGCTATGTGGCCAACCCGGCATCACGCCGGACGCCGGACGCCTGAGCCGGGGGCTCGACGCCGCCTCGCCCCCGGCTCGCATGGTCAAGAACCCGTCCCTAGGTCTTGGCGGCCACCGTCTCGTCCGGCTCCGCCGTCGACTGCCCGCCCGTCCCGTTCCCGGCGAAGCGCATGGCGATGCACGCGCCGAGATACAGCAGGGCGACGACCAGCAGCAGCGCCTGATAGCCCGTCACCAGAGCCAGATACTCCAGCGCTCCGCCGGTCAGCGCGCCCAGCAGATTCGCGCCGAACGCCGACGTCGGGTCGGGGGCCAGCGCGAGGCGGTCCGAGAAGATGAGGTTGGCGCAGAAGATGGGCGCGAAGGCCAGGGCGATGGCGGCGGCGAGCCGTCCGGCGAACGGCAGCGACAGCACGGCCTGGGTCGGCACGAGCCAGGCCACCGCGAGCGAGCCGAACAGCATGACTTGCAGCAGCAGCATGTTGACCGACCGCAGTCTGCGCCGGACCTCGACCGCGGCCAGGACCGAGAGCAGGACGCCGAAGAAGACAAGGGCGTTGACCAGCCAGGTCGTGCCGAAGTAGAGGGCGAAGCCGATCACGTTCTTCGTTTCGAGCAGCATGAACGCCGCGCCCAGCAGGAACATGTCGAAGTAGCGGAACGTGCTGCGGATGCGCACCCCGGCCAGCCGTACCGACAGCAGCGTCACCAGCAGGATCGCGCCCAGTGCCCCCAGGTAGATGGTGGGGATGCTGCGGTGCAGCAGATACGGGAAGGGGTGGTCGTCGGTGGCGGCCTCCGGCACCGGGCCGCTGGGCTGCCAGGTCTGCTTGCAGGACTGGTCGGCGGGCGTCATCCCGGCCACCAGTACGGCGGCGTTCCGCTTGAACGTCGTCATGCACGGGGCGTGGCCGTAGAGGTCGTCGAGGTCACCGGCGAAGCGGTCGACCAGCCAGGCCTGGCGGTAGTAGTTGTACATCGCGAACGCGCCGTTCGGCGTCAGATGGTCGCGGGCGGCCTCGAACGCCTGCCGGGTGAACAGATAGCTCTCCAGCCGCAGGTTGCTCGCACCCGACACCAGGGTCAGGGAGTCCGGGAGAGCCAGGATGATGAGGTCGTACTTGGCGTCCGTCCGTTCCAAAAAGGCCCGTCCGTCGTCGATGTACACATGCACCCGGGGGTCGTCGTACGGCCGGGCGGGGTGCAGCTCGGCACCGATCTCCTGAAGCCGGGGATCGATCTCGACGGCGTCCACCCGCTCCGCCCCCTGCGCCAGCGCGACCGCGACGTCGTTGCCGTTCCCGGCGCCGATGACGAGCACCCGCTTGTGCGGGTTGCGGGGCGTCTGTTCGTACGCCTGCCGGTAGGGCGAGTTCTCCCGCAGCAGCACGTCCAGCGGCGCGGTGCTCTGGTGCGGGACGCCGTTGGCGGAGATGTAGTAGGTGCGGGTGGTCGTCGGCGAGGCCTTGAGCTCGATCTTGTAGTACGGCGACCAGGAGATGCCGGCCGTGGTCGTCTCCAGGAACAGCGCGGCGACCATGGCCGTGAGGGGGATGCCGTACATCAGGGTGTTGCGGCGTCCGCCGAGGATCAGCAGGGCCACCGCGGCGAGTACGCCCCAGGCCACCGAGGGGGCCCGCAGCCAGGACAGTACGGCGAACGAGACCGAGCCGGTGATGCTGCCGAGCAGGTCGTAGCGGTAGGCGTCGAGCGAGGGCAGCTGACGGAAGAGGTCGGCGGTGATCTTGCCGATGCCCGCCATGATCACCGCGGTCAGCAGGAAGATGGCCGGCAAGGTCACCCACTGGGGCAGGCCGGTGGTCCGTACGGCGGTGAAGTAGATGACCTCGGCGCTGCTCTGACGCACCTGCACCGGGTACGCGCGTACGAAGATGATGAGCAGCGCGAGCGGGATCGGCGTCCAGCGTTTCAGCCACTGACCGCGTTCGGCGGGGATCAGGAAGCCGATGCCGATGCCGAGGAACGACCCCAGCAGGATGAAGTTCGAGAAATAGCTGAGGTGGACGACGTTCGCTCCCGCCCATCTGATCAGCGCCAGCTCGACGAAGAGCATGGTGGTGCTGGCCAGCACGAGCCTCCAGCGCACCGAGCTTACTTTTTGCCCGGTTTTTGTCAGCTTCATGGGGGTTTACGGTGCCAGCTTCGGCCGGGTGAGTCGAGATGCCTTGCCGATGGATCGGATCAGATGTGCGCCTCGGGGGGAAATCCTGTCCAGCGCAGCTCGGTGGGCAGGTGCCGCATGTCGTTGGAGAGGAGGACGGTGGCCGGCCGGCCGGGGGCGTAGCGGATGACGGTGAGCGCCGCGTTGCCGTGATTCAGGCCGAGCCAGCGCCACTTCGGTGCGTACATGGCGTCCCGGACGAGCCAGGCCACCAGGAAGTTGTGCGTGACGAGCAGCTCGTGCCGGTCCTGCTCACCCTCCACCGGCCCGGTGAACAGCTCCAGCGCCCGGCGGGCCAGGGCGGGTCCGTGCTCCCGCTCCTCCTCGGACGCACCGGCGAGGAAGCGGAGGAAGAAGTCCGCCGACTCGGCCGGGAGCTCTTCCCGTGTCGGCACATGAGGGACGTAGTCGCCGGCCGCGTCCGACATGTGCAAGGGGACGCCCTTGAGCTGCTCGCCTATCTGACGCGCCGTCTGCTCGGCCCGGGGGAGCGGACCGTGGTGAACGGCGGCGAGCGGTACGGCCCGCAGTCGTTTGCCGAGCAGCGTGGCCTGCCGGCGACCTGCCTCCGTCAGCCCGCTCTCGTCCGGCGAAGCCTCGCCGTGCCGGACGAGATAGAGGTAACGGGTGGCCGTGCCGGTCATGTCGAGACTCCTTCGCGGAGATGATCTTGTCGATGGAGGGACGTCGTCGCGTCGGACGTCGGTTCCCGCCGGTCTCAGATCATGCGGTCCAGCAACTGGTCACAGTCGACCAGCTGATGCTTGAGCACCAGCGCGACATGCACCGCGACCGACGCGTAGAGGACGACCTGGGCCGCGATGTGGAGGGCGAGCAGGTCGTCGCCCGCCGGCAGCAGGGCGATTCCGGTGACCGGCACGGCGAACGTCGCCGTGTACAAGGCAGTCTCGGTGGTGTGGGCGAGGCGCCTCTCCCGGGCGGAGAGGGTCGGCGCCCATGGGGGCAGCGGTGTGGCCAGCCGCCAGGCGAGGCGGGCGGCGCCGAGCAGCAGCACGGTGGCGCCCAGCACGACATGCACCGTGAGCAGCGCGTCGTCCCCGAAGGGGTCGTACGCGTCGTCGCCGCCTCTGCCGCGCCCTCGACCGTGACCCGAGTCCTCACCCCGCCCGCGGCCACGCCCGCGCCCTCGGCCGCTGTCGTCCGCGTCGAGCAGATACCCCACCGCGACCTGCACGGTGAGGGCGACGAACACCAGCCAGTGCAGCGTCTTCGTGACGACCCCGTAGCCATGCGGACCGTTGCGCAGGTGGAGACCCATGGGTCCAAAGTGCCCCACGGCGGGCTTCGGCCAACCATGGCCGACGCCGACGCGGCCACGCCGTCCCGGTCAGCCGCCGATCAGAGGTGCCGAGAAGCCGCAGCGCAAGGGCTTGGGGTGCGCGGGGTCGAGGGCGTTGAGGACGAGTTGGAGGGCGTTGGAGTCATAGGCGATCGAGATGTGCTCGGAGCGGTCCTGTGGACAGACGTCCTGGAGCGTGATGTTCCGTACCTTCGCGCCCGGCCCCGCTGTGAGGAACTGGTGGTGGTACGGCGTGACGACCTCGTCGTACCGGGTGGCGATCACCGTGTAGGTCACCCCCGGCTGTGTGTCGCCGCCCCGGTCGAGCGTGGTGTTCACCGCGGAACCGACCATCTGGTCCGCGTACGCCTGCCCGGCGAGGAGGGAGACCGGCCGGTCGAGGCCGAGCTCGGTGGTGAGGGTGCCCAGTCCGGCGACGGTGGTGCCGTGGTTGGACGGGGCCAGCCCGATGAGCCGGCGCACCTTGTTGCGGGCCGGCTTCGCGGGGTCGGTGCCGCCCTCGAAGCGCAGGTACCACCGGGGCAGCACACCGCCGCCCTGGGAGTGCCCCACCAGGTCGACCTGCCGGGCGCCGGTGGCGTCGAGCACCCGGTCGACATAGCGGGCGACCTCCCGGGCGGAGTCGGGGACGTGCCGCGTCGCCTTGAGCGGAACTCCCGGTTCACCTCCGTAGTTCGGGGCGAAGACGCAGTACCCGGCGCGCTTCAGGCGGGGGGACAGCATGCTCCAGTTCATGTGGGCGTTGGTGTAGGTCGCGTGCAGCAGCACGACGGGGCGGGGGTGCGCGGCGGTCGGCCTGCATGTCCAGTCGTTGGCCCCGGCCGGCGGGGCCTCCGGCTGGAGCGTGCCGCGGACGAAGGCCGCGGGAGCGGAGCTGCCCGCCCCCACGGGCGGCCTGGGGGTGTCGGCCGCGACCGACTCGGCCGGCAGGCCGAGCGTCAGCGCCGATACCGCGCCGACGGTCGCCCACCAGGTGAGCAGTCGGGAACGCGGCGTGGGTCGGACAGGGCGATGGAACATTCTTCCCGCTCTCGTCGGATCTGGTCACCAGCGGACGACCAAGATCTTCAAGGAGCGCCCGCCGGGACCACGGCCGATCCGCACCCGACCCACCCGTTGGGGTTGCACCTTTCAGCCGTGCGGGTCTGCCCGCCCCCGCGTCGGCGTGGATCCGCGCAAGCCGGCGCCCCCGCGTCACGCCGCCCGGACGGCCCGCCCCAGGTGGTGCAGGATCTCGTCGGCCAGCCGGTCGTCCAGGGCCGTGGGGAGCGTGTGGCCCATCCCCTCGACCAGCACCAGGCGGGCACCGGGAATCGCGGCGGCGGTGGCCCACGCGTGCTCGGGCGGGAACATCGGATCCTCGGTGCCGTGCAGGACGAGTGTCGGCGCGCTGACGCGAGAGAGGGCCGCGGTGTCGTCCCCGCCGGCGGCCCCGGCGAGCGTGTGGTTGAGCGCGGCCTGCAAGTCGGTGGCCCGCTCGTACACCCGCCGCTCCATCGCGCGGTACTCGTCCTCCGGGAACGGCAGCACCGGTCCGTGCAGGACTCGCCACAGCGGCAGCCGTGCGGCGAGATACTCCTCCGGGCCCGCCTCCGGCTCGGAGAAGGCCGAGGTCAGCGCCGCCAGCAACTCCGGGCGGGGAGGGGGCAGTTCGCCGGGCAGTGGAGCCGCTCCCGACAGGGCGCGCTGCACCGCCGCCGCCGTGTCCGTCCCCAGCGGCTGGGACGACAGGCTGGTGAGGGTCAGCACTCGGTCCGGACGGGTGACGGCCAGCCGCTGCGCGATGATGCCGCCGAGCGACGCGCCGACCAGATGAGCCCGATCCGCCCCGAACGCGTCCAGGACGGCGAGCGCGTCGGAGGCCATGTCGGCCACGGTGTACGGACGGGCGGCGAAGTCGACCCGGGAGGAGCGCCCGGTGTCCCGGTGGTCGTAGCGGATGACCCGCAGACCCCCGTCGACGAGCCGGCGGACCAGGCCGTCGTTCCACTGGACGCCTTGCGCCTGCGCGCCCATCACCAGCAACAGCGTCGGATCCCCGCGGTCACCGAAGTCCTCGGCCCACAGCTCGAGTCCGTCCTTGGTGCGCACGGCCCGTTCGCGGCCCAGGAGGTACCCGTTCTTCGTCTTCTTATTTTCCTGCATGGTCGTTCAATATAATGGTCGGGTGCCGGTGCCGCACCCGCTTTTCCGGTCCGCCGGCAAGGAGCGAGTTGGACGCGGCGGGTCCGCCCGGGCACTCTGATCCCCATGGCCGGAGTCAAGGGGCAGGTGCAGAAGCGGGGCGTGGAGCGGCGCCGTGCCATGGTGGACGCCGCGATCGAGCTGTTCGCGCGTCAGGGCGTACGCGGCACCGGGGTGGCGGCGATCGCCGAGCGCGCCGGTGCCACCCCGTCCGCGCTCATCCACCACTTCGGCAGCAAGGACGGACTCGTACGGGCCGTCCTGGAAGAGGCCGACCGGCGCGCCCTCGCCCGGCTGTCCGTCCCGCCGGACGCCGAGCCCACCCTCGACCAGGCCTTCGACTGGTTCGTCCGGGACGCCGAGCACACCGCCGCCACCGAGCGCCAACTGGCCGCGCTGCACACCACGCTCACCGCGGAGAACCTGGAGCCCGGCTCCGTCCTCCACACCTGGTTCAGGGACCGCGGCCGGGCGCTGCGGACCCATCTGGTCGCCCTCTTCACCCGCGCCATGGCCGACGGATCGGCCCGCGCGGACCTGGACGCCGCGACACTGGCCGCGGAGGCCGCCGCGTTCATCGAGGGGGCCCACCTGTTGTGGCTGCTGGACCCCGGGCAGGTGGATCTGACCGAGGTGCACCGCAGCTACTTCGCGGGGCTCGCCGAGCGGCTTCGGCCGTGACACCGGTACAACCTCCGGGCGGCTCGCCGGTCTGACTCACCGGGGTGCTTCATGGGAGCGGACCAACAAATCGCCTTCTTCCTGCGCGAGTTGAAGGACGGCGACACCTGGCGGCGGGCCGCCGCGGCCAAGGGGCTGGGCAGGGTCGGGCGCGGCGAACACGCCGGGGCGCTCGCCCCAGCGGCCGACGACCGCGCGCCCGAGGTGCGTGAGGCCGCCGCCCTGGCGCTGGGCCGACTCGGCGCCGTCGAGGCGGGCCGTGGGGTGCTGCCCGGCCTGATGCGCGACGAGGACCCCTGGGTGCGGCGCCGGGCCTCGCGCGCCGCGATCCGGCTGGGGCTCGACGGCCCGGCGATCGTGGACGCCTTCTCCGGCCTCCTCCGCGACCCCGACCACCACCTGCGCATCAACGCCCTGGACGGACTGGAGGCACTGGGCGTCCCGGGCGACGTCCAGGCGCTCGTCCAGGCCCTGGGCGACTCCGAAGGAGCGGTATGGGGGCGCGCCCGAGCCCTGGTGTACCGGTTCCGGGACGATCCGGCCGTCCACGCCGAGGTGGTGCGCACGGCCGAACAGGGCACGGGGGCCGCACGAGTGGAGGCCCTCGGCATGCTTCCCGGGGAGTGGACCGAGCGCCTCCTGCCCTCCCTGCCGGCCGGACTGGGCGACGAATCCGCCGACGTGCGGATCGCGGTGACGCGGCGGCTGGTCGACGCGGCGGACGACCGGACCCGGGACGCCTTGGTGGCGGCCCTGGAGACCGAACGGGACCCGAACGTCGCGGCCTCGTTGCTGCGTGGACTCGGCCGGCTCGGCGACGAACGCGTGATCGAGCCCGCGGCGCGCCGGCTCACCGACGCCGTCGCCGGTCCGTCGGCCGCCCACGCGCTGGGAGCGGTGGGGACCTGGACCGCCGCCATGGTGCTGCGTACGGCCGTCATCGACCCCGAGCTGCCCGGCCGGACCCGCGCGGCCGTCGCCGAGGCCGTCGGGCAGGCGGGGCGCTGGGATGCAGTCTGGCTGCTGCTGCCTCTCCTGGACGCCGCCGACGGGGATGTGCGCGCGGGAGCGGTGGCGGGCCTGGACGCGCTGGTGGACAACGGACTGCGCCCTTGGGAACGCCGTCCGGTGGCCCGCGCGTTGGTGGCCCAGCTCGTCGCCGACCCGAAGACGGTCTGGCGGACGCACAACGCGCTCGTCGGTCTCGCCGAAGCGCTGCCTTACCTGCGGCGGACGGTGGACCGGACCCCGTCGGCCGACGTCCGCGCCGCCGCGCTCTCCCTGCTCGACCCGGACAGCGCCACCGACCAGGACACCGGACGGGACCTGCCCCGCCTCGTCCGTGCCCTGGACGACCCGGACGAGACGGTGCGCCGCTGCGCCACCGAGAGCCTGGCCCACTGGCTGGCGGCCACCGGCCGGCGTCCGCAGGACGAGGACCGGCTGCGCGCCCGGCTCACCGCCCTCGCATGGGACGACACCGGGACGGTGGCCCGCGCGGCGGAGCAGGCGCTTCGCGTCCTGGACGGTCGTGAGCCCGCCTCGGAAGGATCTCGCCCCGACTGGGACGGCTCTCGCCCCGAGCCGTTGTGACGGTGGCTCAGGCGGGACCCTGTGACGACTTCGAGGTGCCGTCTCGGTCGTCCGGCACCGCGTCGCCGGCCGGTGCCGTACTGCGGCCGTAGTGATGCGTGGTGAACATGTAGACCAGTCCCGTCACCAGCACCACCGCCCCGCACAGCAGGACGATCCAGTTCTCGTACCAGGGTTTCTCCGGGGTGCGGGCCCAGCAGATGTTGACGATGGCGAAGATGCCGTAGGCCAGGGCCCCGATGTTCACCGCCAGGCCCCAGCGGCCCAGGGTGAACTCGCCCGCCGGGCGCCAGCCCTTGAGCCGGGCGCGCAGCGCGGCCAGGACGACCATCTGGAACGAGCCGTAGATGCCGAGGATCGCGAACGAGACGATGTTGGTGAGGGCGTCCTCGGAGGCCAGCGAGGCGAAGGCGATGAGCAGCGGCACCGCCGCGGAGACGAACAGAGCCCAGCTCGGCACCGCGCGCGCGTGGACGAACCGCCGCAGCAGCCGGTGCCCGACGATCATCTCGTCACGGGCGTAGGAGTAGATGAGCCGCCCGGCCGCGGCCTGGAGGCTGATCGTGCAGGACAGGAAGGAGATCAGCACCACGGCCATCACCAGCCGCGCCCCGGTCTCACCCATGGCGTCGTACAGCACGTCCACCACCGGGTCGGCCTGCTCGCCCGAGATGACGGCGTTGAAGTCGGTGACCGACAGCAGCAGCGACAGACAGGTGAACGTGGCCGCCGCGCCGCCGATGTAGATGGTGCGGCGCATGGCCTTGGGGATGACGCGCCCCGGGTGCTCGACCTCCTCGGCGGTGTCGCCGCACGCCTCGAAGCCGTAGTACTGGTAGAAGCCGATGATGGCCGCGGCGAGGAACACCGGAAGGTAGGAGCCGTCTCCCTCGGTGCCGTAGGTGTCGAAGATGACGCCGAGGTTGTGGTGGCGGTGCGTGGCCAGCAGATAGATGCCGACGACGAGAGCGCCGATGAGCTCGCCCGCGAAGCCGATGATGGCCGCCAGCGACAAGGCCTTGGTACCCATGTAGTTGATGAGGATGGCGACGACGATGAGCACGGCTGTGCACAGCACGGTGGTGTGCACGGTGGGGTCGAAACCGAAGAGGATGGCGATGTAGGGGCCGGCGCCGTAGGCGACGGAGGTGATGGTCACCAGCAGCGCCCACATGTAGACCCAGCCGGTCATCCACGCCCACCGCTTGCCCCACAGCCGTCGCGCCCACGGGTAGACGCCGCCGGCGATGGGGTACTGGGCCACGATCTCGCCGAAGATCAGCGCGACCAGGAACTGACCGCAGCCGGCCAGCACGAACGCCCAGATCATCGGCGGACCGCCCTCGGCGAGCGCGGTGCCGAAGAGGGTGTAGGTGCTCACGACCGGGGACAGGTAGGTGAAGCCGAGGGCGAAGTTGGCCCAGGGGCCCATGTCCTTGCGGAACTCGGAGCCCGGCTCCCCTCCGGGGACGCCCGACGCCGGTGCGGGAGGCTGGGTACCGGTCACTGCTGCGCCCTCCGTTCGGCGGCGATCAGATCGGCGGCGCGTTCCGCGGCGAGCAGGACGGTCACCATCGGATTGATGGTGGGCATCGTCGGGAAGACCGACGCGTCGACGATGCGTACGCCCTCGAAGCCGAGCAGTCGCAACTCCGGGTCGCAGACTGCCATACGGTCGTCCGGGGCGCCCATACGGCAGGCGCCGGCCGGGTGGTAGACGGTGTGCGCGGCGCGGCGGCCGTACTCCGACAGGTCGGCGTCGGAGACGACGTCCGGTCCGGGCGCGACCTCGCGGACGAGCCAGTCGCGCAGCGGGTCGGTGGCGGCGACCTCGCGGGCCACCTTCAGTCCGTCCACGATGGTGCGCTCGTCGTAGCCCTCCGGGTCGGTGAAGTACCGGAAGTCCAGGGCGGGATGCTCGGCCGGGTTGGCACTGCGCAGCCACATGCGGCCGGTGGAGCGGGCCCGCGGCACGTTCGGCGTCATGCACACCCCGTGCTGCGGCGCCGGGTAGCCGAGGCGTTCGGTGTTGACGGTGAACGGCACCTGGTAGAAGTGGAACATCAGGTCCGGGCGGGGTTGGTGCGGGTCGCGGCGCAGGAACAGGCCCGCGTCGGAGTCCATCGCGGAGTTCGGCGGCAGCGGTCCTTCGGTCTCCCAGACGATCACGGACTCCGGGTGGTCCAGCAGATTCTCGCCCACGCCGGGCAGGTCGGCCCGTACGGCGATGCCCAGGGCGCGCAGGTCGTCGGCCGGGCCGATGCCGGAGAGCATCAGCAGGCGCGGGGTGTCCACGGCGCCCGCGCACAGCAGGAGTTCGCGTTCGGCGCGCACGGTGGCGGGCTCGCCGTCGGCTCCCCGGACGGCGACCCGGGTCAGCCGGCCCGCCTCGTCGGGGATCAGCCGGTGCGCCCAGGTCTCCAGCAGGAGCGTGAGGTTGGGCCGGCCGAGGACGGGGTGGAGGTAGGCGACGGACGCGGAGGAGCGCAGATTGCCCTCCGGCTGGTAGGCCAGCGAGAAGAAGCCGGTGCCGTCGGCGAAGGGTTCGGCGTTGAAGTCGTCGACGACGGGCACCGACAGGGCCCGGGAGGCCGCCGTGACGAAGTCCTTGGCGATGGGATTGCGGTCCGCCTCGGCCACCGGGACGATCTCGCAGAGCAGCCGGTCGCGGTAGGGGAGGATCGTCGCCGGGTCCCAGCCGGAACAGCCCCGGCTCACCCAGTCGTCGAGGTCCTGCGGCAGCGGCATGAAGCTGATCAGCGTGTTGTGCGAGGAGCAGCCGCCCAGCACGCGGGCCCGGGAGTGCAGGATGTGGGAGTTGCCGCGCGGCTGCTCGACGGTCGTGTAGCCGTAGTCGAACTCCGAGCTGAGCAGGTTGATCCAGTTGCGCAGTCGCAGGATGCGCTCGTCGCCGACGTCACTGGGGCCGCCCTCGACGACACAGACCCGGCAGTCGGGGTCCTCGCTCAGCCGGGCGGCTAGCACACAGCCGGCGGTGCCGCCGCCGACGATGACGTAGTCGTAGGCGGACTCGGGGCCGTGCGAGGGGGTGGTGGCCATGCGGTGCCTTTCTTCGGTGGCCGTGTGCCTGGGACGGGCGGTTCTTCATCGGTGGCCGGGACGTGCCACCGGGCGGGCGGACGGTGTGCTGCCCGCGGTCAGCCCTTGAACCAGCCGGACGGGGCGGGGGCGAGGTTCTGGTAGATGTGCTTGGCCTCCTGGTACTCGCGCAGCCCGGTGGGGCCCAGCTCCCGCCCGACACCGGAGCGGCCGAAGCCTCCCCACTCGGCCTGCGGCACATAGGGGTGGAAGTCGTTGATCCACACGGTGCCGTGCCGCAGCCGCTGCGCGACGCGCTGGGCGCGGCTCGCGTCGGAGGTCCACACGCCGCCGGCGAGCCCGTAGCGGGTGTCGTTGGCGAGCTCCACCGCCTCGTCCTCGCTGCGGAAGCGCTCGACGGTGACCACCGGGCCGAAGACCTCCTCCTGGACGATGCGCATGGTCCGGTCGCAGTCGGCGAAGATCGTCGGCCGCAGGAAGAAGCCGCGACTGAGGGCGGGGTCGTCGGGGCGGGCGCCCCCGGTGACGAGCCGGGCTCCCTCCTCCTTGCCGATGGCGATGTAGCCCTCGACCTTCTCGCGGTGTTCGGCGGAGCTGAGCGGGCCGCTCTCGGTGCCCTCCTCCAGCCCGTTGCCGAGCCGGATCGCCGCCGCGCGACGGGCGTACTCCTCGACGAACCGGTCGTGCAGCGAGTCCTCGACGAGCAGTCGCGAGCCGGCCGAGCAGACCTGCCCGGAGTGCAGGAAGGCGGCGTCCAGCGCGTAGTCGACGGCGGCGTCGAAGTCGGCGTCCGCGAAGACGATGTTGGGGTTCTTGCCGCCCAGTTCCAGGGCGATGTTCCGCGGGCCCTCGGCGGCGCTGGCCATGATGGCCCGGCCGGTGTTCAGGCCGCCGGTGAAGGACACCAGATCGACGTCGGGGTGGCTGGTCAGGGCCGCGCCCACGGTCGCCCCGGAGCCCAGTACCAGGTTGGCGACGCCGGGCGGCGCCCCCGCCTCCTCGATGAGCCGGATCATGGCGATCGTGGTGAGGGGTGTGGTCTCGCTGGGCTTGAGGATGAAGGTGTTGCCGGCGGCCAGCGCCGGGGCCACCTTCCAGGAGGCCTGGAGCAGGGGGTAGTTCCAGGGGGCGATGAGCGCGCACACCCCGACCGGCTGGTAGACGACACGGCTGAGCACGTCCGGGCCGACGTCCACGATCCGGCCGCCGTCCTTCCCGGCGAGCTCGGCGAAGTACCGGAAGGCGTTCGCCACGTCCTCCACGTCGATACGGGCCTCGGTCAGGGTCTTGCCCGTGTCGAGGGTCTCGGTGCGGGCGATCTCCTCCTGGTCGCGCAGCAGCAGATCGCGGACGCGCAGGAGCAGGTCGGCCCGCCGGCGGGAGGGCGCGTGCGCCCAGTCCTCCTCGGCGAAGGCACGGCGGGCGGCACGCACGGCGCGGTCCACGTCGGTGGCGTCGGCCTCGTCGACGGTGGTGACGACGGACGCGTCGTAGGGGTTGACCACGTCCCGGCGTCCGCCGGCCGCCGCCTGTGTCCACTCACCGTCGATGTACAGCTCACCCACCGCGGGGCCTCCTTCGCATCCGGCGCAGCCGATCGGCTCGACGGTCAGCAACATGGCCCATCGGACGGGTCGCGGCCACGGGGCACACCGCCGTGACGGTCCACCGGGGGTCCAGAGGACCCGGGTGGGCTAGGGAGGGCCCCGTGTGGGGTGCGATGGGGAGAGCCGGTTCGGGCTGCGCCGGGGAGAGCTGGTGTGGTGCGCGCGGGTGGGGCGTGGTGCAGCGAATCGCGCGAGTGGTGACCACTGATCGCGGCTGCCCAGGCGCCCCCTGGAGCCGGACGTGCAGGACCGGACGCACCCGGCCGGGCAGTCGGACATGGGGTACCGGCGACGATTGCGGCTAGGGCGCCTGATGGTGCTGCTGCTGGGGACGGTCCTGCGCCCGGCGCTCCTCCTGCGTCCGTTGCTCGTCCTCCGGAGCGACCACCGACTGGGCGAGCGGGATCCGCGCCAGTGCCAGGACGCCGGCGGCGATCAGCGCGACGCCGAGAAGCTGCGGCAGCAGCCACCACCCGGAGCGGATCTCCTCCTCGTACAGGGTGATGCCCAGGGCGAGGCTCACCAGCGCGTCGCCGAGGGTGAGCGCGGGCTGCGAGGCGACCAGCGGGCCGGCCTGAAGCGCGTTCTCCAGCAGGAACAGGGCGCATACGCCGGTCGCCGCGAAGGCGTACGTCTGCCAGGCGGTGAGAAAGGCGCCGAGTCCCTGTTCCTCGAGGATGTGCGTGGCGGCCTTCATCAGCGCCGCGGTCAGCGCGTAGCTGATCGCGGTCGCGGCACCCAGCAACGCCGCCCGGGCGCGGCCTTCCGGGCGGCGCAGGGCGGCGAGGGCGAGTCCGACGACCAGCCCCATGCAGACGGCGAGCGCGGGCACCCAGCGGTCCAGCGGGACATGGGTGCGATTGCCGCTGGGAGAGGCCGCGAAGAGCGCGACCGCCAGCCCCGCCACCACCACCGCGACGGCCAGCCAGCCCCTGCCCGACAGATGCCGGTGCATCAGCAGTGAGGCGACGATGAGCGTGAGGGGCAGCTCCAGCACGAACAGCGGCTGCACGATCGTGAGCGGCCCGGTCGCCAGCGCCAGTGCCTGGCAGACGGCGGCGGCGATCACCGCGAGGATGCCGGCCAGCCAGACGGGGCGGCGCAGCAGATCGAGGATCAGACCGGCCCGGAAGCCCTCGGAGCGGGGCACGGTGAGGGCCGCCTTGCGTTGCAGCACCGTCGCGACGCCGTTGCTGAACGCCGCGCACAGCGCGAACAGGACGGAGAGCGGGGTGTGCAGGGCGGCCACCTCCCGGGTCGGCGGGCATGTGACGCCGGCCGGCTGGTCTGCTCCTGCCATGGTCGCCCGGGTCGGGCCGGGGGCGCGATCGGAGCCACGCCCCGGGCCCGGCTTCCGGGCGGGCCTAAGTCGATGATGTGCAGCCGGGCGTCGGGCTCGCAGTGGCTGCATGCCCGTAGCCCCGCGGAGAGCAGCCGTCGGGCCTCGTCGCGGCTGATCGCACGGCGCCGCCGGCCCGCCATGTGGCAGTCACCGGCGTGCACCTCGACGGGGCTGCCGTCGGCGCCGATGCCGAGTTCCACGATCCACTCCGCCGGCCGCGGGCGGTCGCGCCGGCCGCGTTCCTGTTCCGCCTGGCGCCGGAGCAGGGCGGCGATCTTGTGGTCGATGCGCTCCACCCACAGGGCGTGCCAGACGCGCAGGGTCTGGAGGCGCTCCAGGTCGGGCGGCAGGTCATCGAACATGTTTTTGATTCTATGTCCATGATCCGCGTCTGCGTCACTCGCGTGTTCGATTATTCGTTCGATAACCTGAGGGTGGGAGGTGACCGCCATGACCGCGGAGGCAGGAGCACACCGGATGCCGCCACACCGGGTGTCGACGGTGATGCACGTGCGCTGTCCGCACGGCCTGCCGGAGGAGACGTACCGGCGGGTCCTGGAGATGCTGGCCGACCTCTCCCCGGTGGTGCAGGCCCTGCCGCCCACCGCGGCCCTGGTGGAGCTGAAGGGCGCCCTGCGCTACCACGGCACCGACGCCCGCCGCCTGGGCGAGACGCTGCGGGTGCGCACGCTCTCCCGGCTGGGTGTCGACGTACGCATCGGCGTCGGCCCTTCGATCACCGTCGCGGCCACCGCGTCCGCGTGGATCCCCGGACCCGGGGGAGTGCTCGCCGTCGACCCCGGCCAGGTCGCCGCCTGGCTGGGCGGGCTGCCGGTCGAGGCCCTGCATGGCATCGGACCCCGCCAGGCCGAGACGCTGCGCGAGTACGGCATCCACTCCGTCGGCGTGCTCGCCACGGTGCCGCCCGCCACCGTCCAGCGCCTGCTGGGCGGTCGCGCCGGACGCACCGCCGCCGACCGCGCCCGGGGCATCGACCCGCGCCCCGTCGTCCCCCGCACGCTGCCCGCGTCAGCGACGGTCCGCCGCACCTTCCCCCGGCACGCCGTGGACGGCGCCGAGGTCCGCGCCGCCCTGCTGGAACTGGTCGTCCGGCTCGGGCGGTCGCTGCGCCGCCGCGACCAGGCGGCCCGTGCCATCACGCTCACGCTGACCTTCGTCGGCAACGGCACCTGGGAGCGGACCCGCCGCCTCACCGAACCGTCCGCCCACGACGACGACCTGCGCCTGCTCGCCTACCAGCTGATGGACGCCGCCGGCCTGCAACGGGGCCGGCTGAGCGCGCTCACCCTCAAGGGCGAGGACCTCATCGACGCCGACCAGGTCGCCGAACAGCTCAGTCTCGACGAGGCCCGCGAGGCGCGGCTGGTCGCCGAAGCGGCCGTGGACCGCGTCCGGGACAAGTTCGGCCCCGGCGTCATCGGGCCCGCGGCCGTCTTCCGCGACGCCTCGTGACGCGTACGGCGCGTACGGCGCGTACGGCGGTTCCTGCGCGCAGGGGGGGCCGGTGCGGAGCGTCGCTCGGCCGCGCGTGCGGGCGCCGGGCGGGCTGTCGCGGCTCACCGGTGGTGGCGCTCGCCGGTCCCGGACCGCTCCACCTGGGAGGCCAGGACCGCGGCCTGGACGCGGCGCTGGACACCGAGTTTGGCGAGCAGCCGGGAGATGTGGTTCTTGACCGTCTTCTCCGACAGGTAGAGCTTCTTGCCGATCTCGCGGTTGGTCAGGCCGTCGCCGATCAGCGCCAGGATGTCCCGCTCGCGCGGTGACAGGCCCGCCAGCTCGTCCGCGACGACGGGCGTACCGGCGGGGTCGGCACGCAGTGACCGCATCAGCCGTGCAGTCGTCGCGGGGTCCAGCATGGACTGGCCCGAGGCGACCGTGCGGACCGCGGAGACCAGGTCGGAGCCCCTGATCTGCTTCAGGACGTAACCCGAGGCACCGGCCATGATGGCGTCGAGCAGCGCGTCCTCGTCGTCGAACGAGGTCAGCATCAGACAGGCCAGTTCCGGCATCCGGCTGCGCAGCTCACGGCAGACCGTGATGCCGTCGCCGTCCGGGAGGCGCACGTCGAGCACCGCGACGTGCGGTCGCAGGGCAGGGCCGCGTACCAAGGCGTGTTCGACGGTGTCCGCGTCACCGACCACCGAGATGTCCGGCTCGGCTTCGAGCAGGTCGGTGATGCCGCGTCGTACGACTTCGTGGTCGTCCAGCAGGAAGACCCGGATCGGATCGCGTTCGGTGAAGGTGCCTGGCTCGGTCATGACGACCCCTTGATCCCGGTGGTCCTCGGCCCACCGCCTGCCGACGACGGACCTCGAACCGCTCATGTGCCGATCATGGCCCGCCGCAACCGGATGCACCAGGGCCGACCGGCCCAACCGAGCGCGCGGACGGGGCCCCGGATGCCGTTCGTGGGCTCCCCGCCTTGGGCTCCCCGCCTTGGGCTCCCTGCCTCTTCCCTCGCGCCGCGCACACCGCACATCGCGCCGTGAGCCGAACGGCCCTGACTCCAGGGGCCGTTCGCCCGCGATGCGGGTGCCTGGTGGCTCCTGCCCCCGGTGCTGCGGACGACCAGCATCGTCGGTGGCCGGACAGCGCGCAGAAGGGAAGCAGGTCCATGACTCTCCAGCACGTGGCCGTCGGGATGGACGGCTCAACGGTCTCGGTACGGGCGCTGGACCAGGCCGCCGACGAGGCGTACCGGCGCGGTGTCCGGCTGCGCGTGGTGTACGCCGTGGCCGATCGCGACGCGGCGGGACCGGTCCTGGCCTGCGCCGCCGCGCGCGTGCGTGAACGGTGTCCCGCGCTGTCGGTGCAGACCGTGGCCCGCGAGGGCGGTGCCGTCGAGACGTTGACGCGCGCGAGTGCGGACGCGACGCTCACCGTCGTGGGCACGCGCGGACTCGGCGCGTTGACCGGCCTGGTGTGCGGTGCCGTGACCCGGCGGCTCGTCGCCCAGGTGCGGGGCCCGCTGCTCGTCGTACGCGGCGACCGCCCGCACGACGACCGCCGTGAGGTGCTGCTCGGTGTGGAGAGCGACCTCGACGCGGACGCGGCCGTCTACGCCATGGAGGATGCGGAGCGACGCGGGGCGCGCCTGCGGGTCCTGCACTCCTGGGCGCACCGCCGCACGGCGCCGCCCGAAGCGCCTTCGCCGCTGTCGGCGACCCGCATCGGAGGGTTACGAGGGCGCCATCCCGGCGTACAGGTCAAGGGCCGTACGGTCCGCACAGCCGCGGCGCACGCACTGGTCGAGGCGAGCCGGCAGGCGGCCGTCGTGGTCATCGCAACCCACCGAGGAAGGCGCCCGGGACCGGCCGCGCACGCCCTCCTGCACCATGCCCACTGCCCCGTGGTCGTCGTCCCCAGCGGCTGACCGCGCTCCGGGAGGGGCTGCTCGGATGCGGTTCAGATCGGGCCCGAGCAGCCCGCACGCGTCCGTTGATCGATGGGGGTCGGCCTCGTGGGCGGCGACGACATCCGGATCGTCGGCCCGCAACGTGGGCGAGGCCCGGGGCCGACGTCATCGCGCGTGCTGATGACGATCTCGCAGTCGTCCGGGGCGTGGTCGACCGGGCGGGCGTACGGCCGGCAGGGCGTGCTCGCCCGCAAACGATGCGTGCAACGACGGAGCGACACCGCGGGGGATCGGTGCCGCTCCTGCTTCCACTGTCCCTCGCGCGGAGCCCGCCGCCAAGGGCCGACGGGCCCTGGTGAGAACCGGAACGGCACTCACCGGCCGGCGTCGCCGCCCCCGGGCAGTGCCGCGCGGCCCGCCTCCAGGCGTGCCACCGGCACCCGGAACGGTGAGCAGGACACGTAGTCCAGTCCCGTCGCGTGGAAGAAGTGGACGGAACCGGGGTCGCCGCCGTGCTCACCGCAGACCCCGATGGTCAGGTCCGGGCGCGTGGCGCGGCCCTCGTCGACCGCGATCCGGACCAGCCGGCCCACGCCGTCACGGTCGATGGCCTCGAACGGCGAGACGGGAAAGACGCCCTTGTCGAGGTAGGCGGAGAAGAACTCCGCTTCGACGTCGTCGCGGGAGAAGCCCCAGGTGGTCTGGGTCAGGTCGTTCGTGCCGAAGGAGAAGAACTCGGCCTCCTCGGCGATACGGCCGGCGGTGAGCGCGGCGCGCGGCAGCTCGATCATCGTGCCGATCGGGCAGTGCACGGGAACGCCGGACTCGCCGGACACCTCGGCGAGCACCCGCTCCACTTCCGCCCGCTCGATCCGCAGTTCCTCCACCGCGCCGACCAGCGGCACCATGATCTCGGCATGCGGTGCGCCCCCGGCTCGCGTGCGCGCCACCACGGCCTCGGCGACGGCCCGTACCTGCATGGCCACCAGGCCCGGAATCACCAGACCCAGACGCACGCCCCGCAGCCCCAGCATCGGGTTCTCCTCGTGCATGCGTCCCACTGCTTCGAGCAACGCCTGCTGATGCGGGTCCGGTTCCTCGCCCCGCGCCTCGGCGGCGGCGACCCGCACGGCGAGTTCGGTGTGGTCGGGCAGGAACTCGTGGAGCGGCGGATCGAGCAGCCGGATGGTGACCGGCAGCCCGTCCATGGCCGCCAGGATGTCGGTGAAGTCCTGTCGCTGGAGCGGCAGGAGCGCCGCGAGCGCCCGCTCGCGCTCGGCGTCGTCGCCGGCCAGGATCATCTCCTCGACGAGCTTGCGGCGCTCTCCGAGAAACATGTGCTCGGTACGGCACAGTCCGATGCCCTGCGCACCGAATCTGCGCGCGCGCCGCGCGTCCTCGGGGGTGTCGGCGTTGGCCCGCACCTCCAACCGGCGTACGGCATCGGCGTGTTCGAGAGCGCGGGCCACGGCGGCCACCACACCCGCCGACCGTTCGCCGGTCTCCAGGAACCGCATGACCGCGGAGTCGGCAAGCTGCGCGGCCCCCGGGTACACGGCGCCCGCGGAGCCGTCCACGGAGATGACGGTGCCCTCCGCGACGACCGTGCCGGCACGGGTGGTGAAGCGCCGCGCCGCGGGGTCGACCGTGAGTTCCTCCGCGCCGCACACACAGACCTTGCCCATGCCGCGGGCCACCACGGCCGCGTGACTCGTCTTGCCGCCACGGCTGGTGAGGACCGCCTGGGCGGCGATCATGCCCGGCAGATCGTCGGGGGTGGTCTCCTGGCGCACCAGGACCACCTTCTCCCCGGCCGCGGCACGCCGAACTGCCTCGGTGGAGTCGAAGACGGCCGCGCCGACCGCGGCGCCCGGGGAGGCGGGGATGCCACGGGCGAGCGGCTCGCCGGTCGCGGCGGCGTCGAAGCGCGGGAACATCAGCCGGGCGAGCCCCTCGCCGTCGACCCGGGACAGGGCCTCGTCCGCGGAGACGATCCCCTCGTCGGTCAGCTCGGCGGCGATGGCGAACGCGGCCTCGGCGGTGCGTTTGCCGACCCGGGTCTGGAGCATCCACAGCGTGCCGCGCTCGATGGTGAACTCGATGTCGCACAGATCGCGGTAGTGCCGCTCCAGGGTCTGCATGTGGGCGAGCAGTTGCCCGTACGACCCGGGATCGAGGCGCTCCAGCTCCGCCAGCGGCACGGTGTTGCGGATGCCGGCGACCACGTCCTCGCCCTGCGCGTTGGGCAGATAGTCGCCGTACAGACCGCCGCGGCCGGTGGCCGGGTCACGGGTGAACGCGACGCCGCTGCCGGAGTCGGCGCCGAGATTGCCGAAGACCATGCGCTGCACGGTGACCGCGGTGCCCAGATCGTCGGGGATGTGCTCACGCCGCCGGTAGATCCGGGCGCGCTCGCCGTTCCAGGAGGCGAAGACCGCGAGGATCGCCCGGCGCAGCTGCTCGGCCGGGGACTGCGGGAAGTCCTCCCCGGTCTCCTCGCGGATCAGCTGCTTGTACGCCTCCACCAGTTCGGCGAGGTCGTGTGCGTCGAGGTGCAGGTCGTCGGGGGCGTCGCGCAGGCCCTTGAGCGTCGTCATGGCCCGCTCGAACAAGGCTCCGTCGACGCCCATGACCGTGCTGCCGAACATCTGGACGAGCCTGCGGTACGAGTCCCAGGCGAAGCGCTCACTGCCGGAGACCTTGGCCAGCCCCAGGACGGAGCCGTCGTTGAGACCGATGTCCAGCACGGTCTCCATCATCCCCGGCATAGAGAACCGTGCCCCGGACCGCACGGACAGCAGCAGCGGGTCGTCACGCTGCCCCAACCGGCGGCCGGCCCCGGCTTCGAGGGCCGACAAGTGACGGGAGACCTCCGCCGACATGCCGTCCGGTTCCGCACCGGTGGCGAGGAACGCCCGGCAGGCGTCCGTGGAGACGGTGAACCCCGGCGGGACCGGCAGGCCGAGCCGGGTCATCTCGGCGAGGTTGGCGCCCTTGCCGCCCAGCAGGTCCGCCATGTCACGGCGGCCCTCGTGGAAGTCGTACACGTAACGGACCATGACGCTGTGCTCCTCGGCTCGGCGGGTACGGTCCGGCCGTCGGGCCGCGACTCCTCTCCAGCGTCGGACGACAGCGGCCGATCGGCATGTGCCGGCCGACCCCGGAGCGGGGCCGAACGGCCCGGGCACCGGGAGCCGGGCACGGCAACCGGCCCCGTCGGCCCGGGAACCGGATCGGCGGGCGCCGGACCGGGTCGGGGCCGGGGAGCGCCCACTTGTCCCTCTCCGGCTGTCCCAGGGTTTGTAGTGCGCCGGTTGCGGCACTCGGACACCCACATATGCGAGACCCGTAAGGGGAGGTCATCGCGGTTCGGGATGCGACGGCCGGACCCATGGGGATCCGGCGGCGCCGGGCGGAACAAAGGGCGGTCGATGACGACGATCGGCGTGGAAGAGGAGTACCTGCTGCTCGACCCGGCAACGGGTCTGCCGGTGCCGAGGGCGAAGGAGGTACGGGCCGCGGCTGGGCTGGGGAGCCTGGTGAACGACGAGGAGGTGCAGCACGAGCTGCTGCAGGCCCAGGTCGAGGTGGCCACCCCGGTGTGCGACACGCTGGAGGAGGCGGGCGGGCATCTGCTGCGGCTGCGGCACGCCGTCGCGGTGGCCGCCGAGGAACACGGCTGCCGGCTCGCGGCCTGCGGGACCTCGCCGCTGCGGCGCGCGCGCCCCGTGGCCGTGACCGACGAGGCCCGCTACCGGGCGATGGTCGAGCAGGCCCCGCAGCTGGTGGCGGAGCAACTGGTCAACGGCATGCATGTGCATGTGGCCGTGCCCGACCAGGAGGCGGGAGTGCAGGCCCTGAACCGGATCCGGCTCTGGCTGCCCGCACTGACCGCCATGTCGGCCAACTCCCCTCTCTGGGACGGCCACGACACCGGCTTCAGGAGCTGGCGCACGGTGGTGTTCAGCCGCTGGCCGGTGAGCGGGATGCCACCGCCCTTCGAGGACGCCGCGGACTACGAGCGCCGCGTGAAGCGGCTCGCGGACGCCGGCCTGATCGCGGACACCGGTCAGCTGTACTGGCAGGCTCGCCTCTCGCAGCGCTACCCCACCATCGAGGTGCGCTGCTCGGACGTCCAGCTCGGCGCGGACGAGGCGGTCATGCTCGCCGGGATCATCCGGGCCCTGGTGGTGACCGCCCTGTCCGAGGCGGACGGCGCGGTCCCCGCCCTCGACCACGACCCGGAGCTGCTCCAGGCCGCCATGTGGCATGCCGCCCGGCACGGCCTCGGCGACACCCTGGTCGACCCCGGCGGCACGCTGAAGCCGGCCGGTGAGGTCCTGCACAAGCTCCTGAGCCATGTGAGCCGCGCTCTGGACTCGGCCGGCGACACCCGGCAGGTGACCGCACTGGTGGACCGGCTCCTGCGCGACGGCACCGGCGCGGACCGGCAACGCGCCGCCCTCGCCGACGGCGGCCTCCAGGCGGTCACCGACCTGATCAGCGTCCGGAGCACCGTCCCGTGACCGGACGGTCGCGCTCGACCGGGACCCCCGTGCGCACACCCGGCGACCACCTCACCGGTCGCCGGGCACCAGCTCTGGCAGGACCGCCTCAGGCTTCGAGGCGTTCGGTGTACGCCTCGGTCGGCGGAGCGGGCACGGGGCTCGTCATGCCCACCGACCAGAAGCCCGTGGTGCCGCGGACGGCCGTCACATCGTTGAGGTACGGCGCCGGCGCCGCGCCGACCGGGCCGCGCGCGAGCGTCCAGGCGCCGCCGTCCCTGCGCAGATATGTACTGCGGCTCTGGTCCTGGTAGTTCCAGCCCGAGATCCACGCGGCCCGGCCCTGCGCATCTCCGGCGATCCCGGTGAGCGACCCTGCGACGAAGCCCGCCTCCACCCGGGTCCAGGCCGTCCCGTCCCAGTGGCTGAGGGAGGGGTTGCCCGGGCGGCCCGGCGGCCCGCCGACCCCGGCCTCCGTGCCCACCGCCCACACGTCGTCCGGACCGGCCGCGTGGACGTCGGCGAGGCCCAGGCGCAGACCCGGAACCGGAGGGAGGACCGTCCAGGCGCCGTCCCAGCGGGCCACGAGGCCGGACCAGCCGCCGCCCGCGGCCTGGTCACCGCACACCCAGATCTCACCCGGCGCACGCAGGAAGACCCGGTACAGATTGGCGCTCGCGACCGGCAGCGGGTCCAGCCACCGCCATCGCCGCCCGTCCCCGGACAGCAGGCGAGCGGCTCCGCCCCGGCTGCCGCTGACCCACACCCTGCGGTCGGGGCCGACCGCCACCGCGGTCAGGCGGACGCCCGTCTCGTTCATGCCCGGGAACGCGGTCTCGCGCCAGGTGGTCTCGTCCCACCGCAGCAGCGGGCTGCCGGTTCCGGCCGGCTGGCCCACGCTCCAGGCAAAGGCCGCGCAGACACCGGCGACATCGGTCAACCGCGTGTGGCTCAGATGCGCCAGGTCGGTCTTGGTCCAGGCACTGCCGTCCCACTGCATCGCCAGCCCGCGCCCCCGGGACGGCCCCGCCAAGCCCTCCTCACCCACGGCCCAGGCCAGCCCGGGCCCGGCGGCGATACGACGTAACTGCGCGGCAGGTGTGCTGCCGGGCGCGGGCACGGCCTGCCAGCCCTCAGCACGGGAAACCGGCGACCGGTTCCGCGTACCGGCGGGCGTCGGTTTCACGGCCGCGGACGGGACGGTGCCGAGCGCGATCCCCGAGACCGCGCCGATCGCCCCTGCCACAAATCGCCTGCGTCTCACTGCTGGATCCCTCCCCATCGACCGGGCGGACAGGAGGGACCACCGTGAACCAGCGCACCTCGGCGGTCTAGATACGTACGTGACAAAGCGGGAAGCCCGGCGCGGACCATGACCTTCCCGATTTGGTTGGGATCCGCCCCGCGCGGGCACTCGGGGCCGGGCCGACGGACCACTGGGGTCCAGCCCTCTGGAGGAGGTCTCCGTGGCCGTACGCCATCGACTGATCCGAGTGAGCCCGGGCGCCGTATGGGCCGTCCTCGCCGACGGCACCCGGTACGCGGACTGGGTGGTGGGGACGTCGGGGTCCCGCCCGGTCCGCGGACAGTGGCCGCAGCTGGACGCTGCCATCCGCTACGAAGTCCGGCTCGGTACGGCCCGGCTCGTCAACGAGACCGTCGTGCGCCGCTGCGACGAAGGTGTCTGTCTGGAGCTGGAGGCCCAGGCCGGGGCCCTGGGCACGGCACGTATCGCGATCGAGCTGCGGCCGTGGGGCGAACACTGTCTGGTGATCGTGGACGAGCACCCCCTGCGAGGAGCGGGCGGGCGACTGCACAACGTCGGCTTCGAGGTGCTGATCCAGCTGCGCCACCGCGCCATGCTCGCCCGCCTGGCGAGGCTGTGCGAGAGCGAGGCAGGCGACGACGCCCGCTCCGCATCGCGAGAGGCGGCGGCGGTGTCCGACGTGAGCGGAGCCGACCATGCCTGACGCCGTGGTGATCGGCGCGGGGCCCAACGGCCTGGTCGCCGCCAACGTGCTGGTGGACGCCGGGTGGAGCGTCGAGGTGCTGGAGGAGCAGCCGGAACCGGGCGGCGCGGTGCGGCACGACCGGGGCGTCGACCCCGACTTCGTCAACGACGTCTTCAGCTCCTTCTACCCCCTCGCGGCGGCCTCGCCGGTGCTGGCCGCACTGCGCCTGGAGGACCACGGGCTGCGCTGGAGCCACGCCCCCAGCGTGCTGGCGCATCCCCTCCCCGACGGCAGCTGCGCCGTGCTGGACCGGAACGTAGAGATCACCGCCGCGTCCCTCGATGCCTTCGCGCCGGGCGACGGGTCGGCCTGGCGGCGACTGCACGACCTGTGGCAGCGCCTTCAGCCCGACCTCCTGAACACCCTGTTCACCCCGTTCCCGCCGGTGCGCGCCGGGGCGCGGCTGGCGTGGCGGCTGCGGGCCGCGGGCGGACTGCGCATGGCCCGCTCCCTGATTCTGCCCGTGCGCCGCCTGGGGGAGGAGGAGTTCCGCGGCCAGGGCGGCCGACTGCTGCTCGCCGGGAACGCCCTGCACGCCGACCTCGCCCCGGAAGCGGCGGGCAGCGGCGGCTTCGGCTGGCTGATGGCCATGCTCGGACAGACGTACGGCTTCCCCGTCCCCGTCGGCGGCTCCGGAGCCCTGACCCAGGCCCTGACCCGACGCCTCACCGCACAGGGCGGCCGGGTGCGCTGCGGGCAGCGCGTCGAGCGGATCGTCGTCCGTGACGGACGGGCCGTCGGCGTGCGTACGGCCGCCGGTGAGGCGGTCACGGCACGCCGGGCCGTCCTGGCGGACGTGTCGGTGCCCGCCCTGTACGGCGACCTCGTCGAGCCCGCGCATCTGCCCGCGCAGCTGCTGGACGACCTGCGCCGGTTCCAGTGGGACTTCGCCACGTTCAAGGTGGACTGGGCGCTCGACGGCCCGGTCCCCTGGCAGTCGGAGCAGGCGACCCGGGCCGGCACCGTGCACCTCGCCGACGGCATGGACGAACTCACCCGCTTCGCCGCACAGATCGCCATGCGCCAGGTCCCCGACCGCCCCTTCGTGCTGTTCGGCCAGATGACCACCGCGGACACCACCCGCTCACCGCTCGGCACCGAATCGGCCTGGGCCTACACCCACGTCCCCCACGAGATCGGCGCCGACGCCGCCGACGAGGGCATCACCGGAAGCTGGGACACCAAGGACCAGGAAGTCATGGCCGACCGGGTCGAACGCCAGGTGGAACGCTTCGCACCCGGCTTCCGCGCGCTGATCCGCGCCCGCCGCGTCCTGGCACCCCCGACCCTCGAGGCCCTCGACGGCAATCTGACCGGCGGCGCCATCAACGGGGGCACGACCGCGATCCACCAACAGCTCGTCCTGCGCCCCGTCCCCGGCACCGGACGCCCCGAGACCCCGGTCCCGGGTCTCTTCCTCGCCTCCGCCGGGGCCCACCCGGGCGGCGGTGTGCACGGCGCCCCGGGCGCCAACGCCGCCCGAGCCGCGCTGCACCGCCACCGGCCGCCCGGTCTCGCCGGCGCCCAACGGCTCCTGACCCGCCGCGACCGCACCGGAAGCAGACGCTGACCCGCACCCGCCTCACCGCCGCGGACGCACCTCGCAAGGAGGCCCATGAACGCCGACCGACACGTTCCCGACAGCGCCGAGGGCCCCGACCGCGACCACCGGCGCCCCGCAGGCGTGGACGACAAGACCGTCGAGGCCCTCGGAGCCCTCTCCAAGGCCCTGGAGACGACCGAACGGGCCAGAGGCCGCCTGTACGACTTTCATCAACTGACCGGAACCGCCGACCTGCAGTTGGACAGTGCCGTCCGGCTGCTGCGCGAGGCGGGTCACCCCGAGTGGGCGGAGAAGGTGCGCTCGGAGATCCTCGGCCGCAACGTCATCCCCGGGCACTGGACGTTCCAGATGATCGAGGCCTACGACGCCACCTACTACCAGCCGTTCCGGCAACTGGAGGCCAGTGTGGTGCGGGAGCTCGCGCAGGGGCGTGACCACCTGTACGAGGCGGAGCTGAAGGAGCAGCGCCGCACACCCGGTCACCCCGATCACACCGCGCGCCCGCCGACGCCCGGTGCGCAGACCTGACGCGCGCCGGCGACGCCGCGCACCCGCAACCCCGCGACCGGAGGTCCGCGCATCCGGACACCGCCTCCGCAGGGAAGTGGCTGATGAGACGTCCGATCCGAGCGACAACGATCCGAGCGACAAGGAGGGCAGCCCGTGCCCAGCAGTCCGCTCGCCGGCCGAACGGTCGCCGTCACCGGTGCCGCCCGAGGCGTCGGCGCGGCCCTGGCCCATGAGCTCGCCCGCCGCGGCGCCCGGGTCGCACTGCTCGGCCACGAAAAGGCGAGCCTGGACGCGGTGGCCGCGTCCCTGCCGTGCCCGGCCCTGCCCGTCGAGGTCGACGTCACCGACCCGGCCGCACTGGACGCCGCCGCGGACACGGTACGGACCGGCCTCGGGCGTCCCGCGGCCGTGGTGGCGAACGCGGGCATCGCCGAGGGCGGCCCGTTCCTCGCCTCGGATCCGGAGGCATGGCGCCGCGTGATCGACGTCAACCTCACCGGCAGTGCCCACACGGCTCGGGCGTTTCTGCCCGACCTGCTCGACACGGCGGGCTACTTCCTCCAGGTCGCGTCCCTGGCGTCGATCGGCGCCGCCCCCATGATGAGCGCCTACTGCGCCTCCAAGGCGGGCGTCGAGGCCTTCGCCCACTCCCTGCGGGCGGAAGTGGCCCACCGCGGAGTCGGTGTGGGCATCGCCTATCTCAACTGGACCGACACCGACATGATCCGCGACGCAGACCGGTACGCCGTCCTGCGCGAACTGCGCACCCACATGCCCCCGCCGGCCCGCCGGGTCTACCCCGTGGACATGGTCGCCGCCCGCCTGGTGCGAGGACTGGAACGCCGCCGTACGGCCGTGTACGCGCCCGGCTGGCTCCGCCTCACCCAGCCGGTCCGCGCCGCCCTGCCGCCCGTGGTGCTGCGCGTGTCCCGGCGGGCGCTGCCACGCCTGGAGGCCGAGGAACCCGTGACCTGCACCGGCCCGCTGGGAGCCGGCGGCCGGGCCGACCGCGCCGCGTCCGAACCGCGCGCCTAGCCGCCGGCGACCGCGCACAGGGAAACGAGAACGAGGACGAGAACGAGGACGAGGACGAGGACGAGGACGAGGACGAGGACGAGGACGAGGACGAAAAAGGAGAGCACAGCACCATGGCGAGAAAAACGAAGAAGACGAGTGACGCAGCCAAGGGCAACAAGGGCAAGAAGCTCACCCGAGGCGACGAGGTCGAGTGGGACAGCCACGGCAGCACCACGGAGGGCACGGTCGAGCGGAAGATCACCCGCCGTACCGAGGCCGCCGGCCGCACCGTGGACGCCTCGCCCGAGGATCCGCAGTACGAGGTGCGCAGTGACAGATCCGGCAGGTCGGCGGTCCACAAGCCGTCGGCGCTGCGCAAGAAGTGAGCCGGTGACCGATGCAGACGTTCCTGCCCCACCCCGACTTCCGGCAGACGGCCCTGCTCCTGGACCGACGCCGGCTGGGCAAGCAGCGCGTCGAGGCGTTGCAGGTCCTGCGCGGTCTCACCGTCCCGGGCTACGGCTGGCGCCGGCATCCCGCCGTACGGATGTGGACCGGGTACGAGGAGGCACTTGTGCGCTACGGCCTGGAGGTCTGCCGGGTCTGGCGGGACAAGGGGCACCAGGACAGCTGCGCCGCCTCCCTGGTCGCCGGCCTGGCCGCACACCGCCCCGGCGCCGCGGTGCGCGGCCAGGCCGACCTGGCCGCGGCCGGCGAGCTGCCGCCCTGGCTCGGCGACGAGGCCTTCCACGAGAGCCACCGCTCCGCCCTGGTCCGCAAGGACCACGAGGTGTACGCCGACCTGTTCCCCGGCGTCCCCGACGACCTGCCCTACGTATGGCCGGCATCGGACCGCGAACCGCGGCCCGCTCCCACCGGACCGTGAAGGACACCGGCGTTCCCGAATACCGGCCGGCATCGCGGACACTGGCAGCAGGAGAGGGGAGGCCGCCCATGCTGACCGTCGTCCGTGAACAACTGGGCCAGGCCTTGTTCCGCCGCGTCGCCGGCCCCGACGGATCCGCCACGCGTGCCCGCATCCACCACACGCCGGGCCCGCGCTGGTTCGGACCGGACCGCCCGATCCGCACGGTCCACGGCGACGCCTCGATGTTCATCGGCGGCATCAGCGCGCTGCTCCTGCAGTCCCTGCACCCGCGGGCCATGGCGGCGGTCGCCGGGCACTCCGGCTTCCGCGGCGACCCCTGGGGCCGGCTCCAACGCACCAGCACCTTCCTGGCCGTGACGACCTACGGCACCGCCGACGACGCCCAGCTGGCCGTCGACCGCGTCCGCGCCATCCACGACCGCATCCGCGGGACCACGACCGACGGCGAGCCATATCACGCGGGCGACCCGCACCTCCTGGGCTGGGTGCACGCCGCCGAGACCGACAGCTTCCTGCGCGCCCACGAACGCTACGGGGCGCACCCGCTGGACCCGGCCGACTACGACGCCTACGTCGCCGACACCGCGCGCGTCGCCACGGCGCTGGGCGTGTCCGACCCGCCCCGTGACCGACGCGAGCTGGCCGAGCGCCTGACCGCCTACCGCCCCGAGCTGCGGGCCACCCCCGAGGCCCGCTCCGCGGCCCGCTTCCTGCTCTTCCAGCCGCCCCTGCCCCTGCCCGTACGCCCCTTCTACGGCGGCCTCGCCGCCAACGCCGTAGCCCTGCTGCCGCCCTGGGCCCGCGGCATGCTGTGGCTGCCCCGGGTCCCTGTCATCGAGGACCTCGCCGTACGCCCCACCGGCCAGGCCCTGACCCGCACCATCCGCTGGGCCATGCGGCCACCGGGCCAGTCCCGGCCCACTTGAGCGCCCGACCCGGAGGCGCGTGGCCCGCGGCCTCCGGGACGGCGCCGGCGAAAACTCCGTGCCCCGCGGGCCCGTCCAGGAGCAGAATCTCCCCATGGCGGACATGGGAGCGTTCCGGGACGCGGTCGCCGGCTGGGCGGCGGGCGACGCCGGTGGCCCGGCGAGCGAGCTGGCCGACCGACTGCGGCTGCGGACCGCCGTACTGCTGGAAGGGCCCAGCGACCTGGCCGCCGTAGAGGCGCTCGCGGCGCGCTACGGCCGGGACCTGCCCGCCGAGGGAGTGTGCGTCATGCCCATGGGCGGAGCGATGAGCGTCGGCCGCTATGCCGGTCTCCTCGGACCACCGGGTCTCGGCCTGCGCCTGACCGGCCTGTGCGACGAGGGCGAACGCCGTTTCTACGACCGCGGCCTCGAACGGGCCCGCGCTGCGCGCCACGGCGTGTTCGTGTGCGTGTCGGACCTGGAGGACGAGCTGATCCGTGCCCTGGGCGTGCCACGGGTCGAGGAGATCGTCGAGGCCGAGGGCGAACTCCAGGCTTGGCAGACCTTCCTGCGCCAACCCGCACAGCAGGGCCGCCCGCCGCAGCAGCAGATGCGGCGCTTCCTCGGCACGAAGAAGGGCCGCAAGATCCGCTACGGCCGCCTGCTGGTCGAGGCCCTGGACGGCGCGCGCGTACCCGCCCCTCTCGACGACCTGCTCGCGAGCGTGTGACCAGGGTGGCACGCGGGCCGGTCAGGGGCCGGACGGAGTGAACCGAGGCGCCCGCGTCGTCGACGTACAGGAAGGGCTTCTCCCGTACGGTCGGGGTCCGGTCGACCGTGGTGTACGGCGGGTTGGGGAAGCTGTTGCCCGGCACGCCCTGGCTGCCGACGAAGACCATGTTCCAGTTGGCGCCGGTCCAGCCGCCGAGTTGGGAGTTACGGGTCAGCCACTGCTGCTGGGTGCCCGAGCGGACCTGTCCGTCGATCTTGGTGTCGGCCATGAAGCCGCCGCTGGACCAACCGCCGTCACTGAGTTCGAGGTTGCCACGGACATGCATGCGCCGGTACGCGGACGCCTGGGAGACCGCCCATCGGTCGGTGCCGCCCGACGGGTTCACCGAGAGGTTCTCCGCGCCGCGCCAGAAGTTGTGAGTGGTGTTCTGCGGCGGGAACCAGTCCGCCTCCACGTGCACGGCGCCGTTGACGGTGACCGAGTCCGGTGATTGGCCCAGGCCGAGCACCTGGGTGTAGAAGCCGACGTTGACGTCAAGCGCTGCGCGGCCGTGCCGTTGCAGGTGTACTGCACCAGTCGCACGCTGTCGGACGTCGAGGCGCCGGGATCAGGCCACCGGTTCGTCGGCGCCCTGCCGTCGGCGCACCATCTCGGTGATCCAGATCGGCGCGAACGGCGATGTGCAGCCCGGTGAGGTCGGGTAGTCCTTGAGCACCTGCAGGCGCTCGCCGATGCCGAGGGCACGGGTGCGGTGTTCGGGGTGCTCGATACCGATCTGGGCCAGACAGTGGTTCATCGCCCACTGAAGGCGGTCCGGGGCGTCCTTCATCTCCGCCTCGATGACGTCGAGCAGGCCGGTGAGGTCGAGGCCCTCGGCCTTCTTGGCGACGCGCTCGGTGGTCAGCGCCCAGCCCGCGCTCGCGACCACCGGGTCCGGATCGGCGGACCAGGCCAGGCGCAGCTCCTCGGCGTGCGGGCTCTTCTTCACCACGTAGTTCATGAGCCAGTCGTGCACCTTGGGTGTACGCGCCTGACGCACCATGGCGTCCAGCTCGTCCGGCTGGAACGCCTTCGGCCGGCAGATCAGAAGGGCCAGCAGTCGCGCCGCGGTGTCCTGCGTCTCCCAGAGTCGGCACGCGAGGTCCTGCTGCGTCTTCAGCCGCTTCGCGAGCGCGCGCAGCTTGCCGAGGTTCACACCGTGATCGTCACCGTGCCTCTCGTTCACGGCACGAGCCTTGGGGTCCTCGAGCTCGGCCAGCTCGGCCATCACCTCGGCGACCGTCGTCCCGCCCGGCGTCGTCCCGGCCACCTGGGCCCTCCCGTCCCTCGTGTGCGGAAGTCACCCTACGACGGAAGCCGGGCTCTCGGCCCCTGCTGCCCTACCCGGTGAGGCCCGCGAGGGCCAGCGCCCCGGTGATGGCACGTAGATCCAGCGGATCGCCATCGGGGCCCGTGCGACGCAGGCCCCCCGACAGCAGAGCGGGCGCCAGCCGCCCGGCCTCCGCATCCGCCAGAAGCCCGTCCGCGCCGGGCGTCCCGACCGTGCCGTCGATGTAGAGGCCCAGTTCCCTGAGCAGGCAGGCGCGGTCGACGAAGTCGCTCATACCGCAGTCCAGGCCGTCGTCCCCGAGGCTGTCGGGGTAGGGCGCCCGGGCCCAGGAGCCGTGCTCGTACCAGTAGACGCAGCCGAGTTCGTACCCCTCGAGCCGGTCGCGGAGTTCCTCGTACGGCAGCCAGTGCGGGCCGCCCGCCAGCATGTCGATCGGCGGCCTGTGCCACTTCACGCCGCTCGACTCGTCCTCGCCGTAGAGGACGAACCGGCCCTCGCCCCTCCTGGACATGACCCACCAGGTGCAGCCGGAGTCGTCGTGATTGAGGCCCGAGGCGTCGATCCAACGCCCGGTCCGGCGAAAGCCCAGCCGCCCCTCCTCGTCGACGGTCGCACCGAGGGCCGCGAGCAGTGCCCAGCGCCCCCACAGCACCTCGCCCGGTGGCAGGTCCTCCGGCAGTCCTGGACGGTGAATGGTCATCTGTGCCCCCGTGTGGTCCTCGTCCCGATGATGATCACGGCAACGGTACGGCGGCCCAGGTCTGTGAGCCGCCCCGCCCCCTCGTCGCGTACGGGGTGCCTTCGGGCGAATTCCGGGCCGTGCGCGCGGGTCGGCGGTCGGTGGGTGGTACGGGCATGAGATGTCCACGCCCCCCGATCCGCCCGCCTCGCCGCTCGGACGCCTGAGCGGCGCGGAGGCGCGTGTGCCGGGCGCGCTGCGGACCGCTGCCGCGTACGCATGGCGGATCATCGCGATCGGCATCGTCGTCCAGGCCGCCTTCTCCGTCCTGGGGCAGTTCCACCGGATCGCGGTCGCCGTCTTCCTCGGTCTGGTCGTCGCCGCGGTGCTCCGCCCCGTGGCCGGCCTCATCGCCCGCGTCATGCCCCGGCCCCTCGCGGTCGCGACCGCGCTCATCGGCGGCACCGTCCTGGTCCTCGGGGTGCTGGCCCTGGTCGGCGAGGTCGTGGCGGATCAGCGCAGAGGGTTGCAGCGGGAGTTCGTGGCGGGCATCGACCGGATCGAGCGCCGGCTGGAGGACCCTCCCTTCCGGCTGCCCGCCGACACGTTCGCCGATCTCCAGTCCCGCATCGGCAAGCTCCTGTCGAGCCATCGCTCCACCGTCATCAGCGAGGCCCTCAGCGGCGCGAGTCGGCTGCTGGAAGTGCTGACTGTGCTGGCGCTGGCCCTGTTCTGCGCGGTCTTCTTCACCTACTCCGGCGAGCGGCAGTGGCGCTGGCTGTGCGACCAGCTCTCGACGCCGGCCCGTGAACGGTTCGCCGTCGCGGGCGAGGCGGCCTGGCGGACCTTCACCGGCTACACACACGGCATCCTGCTCGTGGCGGCGACCAACGCGGTCCTCGTCGGCATCGCGCTGTTCGCGCTGGGCGTCCCCCTCGCCATGCCGTTGGCGCTGCTCGAATTCCTGGCCGCCTTCATCCCGCTGATCGGCTCACCGATCGCGCTGGCGGTCGCGGCCGTCGTGGCGCTGGCGACGAAGGGACCGCTGATCGCCCTGCTGGTGGTCGCCCTGATCGTGATCATCGGCCAGATCGAGGGCCACCTGCTGCACCCCATCGTGATGAGCTGGGCGGTCCGTCTGCACCCGGTCGTGGTCGCGCTGGCGGTCGTCGGCGGGGCGGTCGCGGCAGGGGTGATCGGCGCAGTGGTGGCCGTGCCGCTGGTGGCCGTGCTGTGGTCGGTGTACCAGGCCCTGCGGGAGCGGGCGGCCGGCCCGCAGGAGGCGGCGGCCCGCTCCGGTGAAAAAGCCCCCGGAGAGTGAAATCCCCGACCGGGCCCGCCCGGTCGGGGATGTGCACGACTCGGTCCTCGCGGCGCTCGAATTCGCCGGCCGTAATGCCATCAGGCCCGGTTGAGACGGGCCGCGATTCCGTGGCCGATCAGCAGATAGAGGGCGGCCGGGAGACCGTAATTGAGAACGACGCGCAGGGATTCTGTGTCCATGGTGAAAATATCCTGTGCCCATCCGGAAAGCCAGTCAGCCACCGCGTGTACGAACTCGACGAATGGATTGGCCTGGTTCGCGTCGAGCAGATGGAGCAGGACCCACAGCCCGAGGAAGCCGGCCGCGATATCAGCGATCGTGCAGATGGCAAGGGCCGCTCTACGAGTGGTGGCCTCGTTGCGGGCGGAGCGCTCGGGCCCCGGCGGCTGGTCGTAGGTCGGGTATCCGGAAGCCGGACCGATGTCGTTCACGGGGCATCCAATCTGACGCGCCGCATTGACGCGCTGCATTGTCGGAAGGCCCGAACCGGGCGGCGGGATCCGGCCTCGGCCCATGGCCTGTTTCTGACCGATTCAGCGCCTCGTAATAGCCGCCGTGTTACACCACGCTCCACGGCGGCCCATATATGCCGGCCTATTCGGCCACGTCCCCAAATGCCGGTTCGCGAGGTACATTTCCGGGTGGCTCGGAAGGAAGGTCGAAGACACGTCCGAGAACGTCGGACAGCGCGGCCACCGCTTCCGGGGTGGTGAGGGGGGACAGCCGGGCCGCGAGGTATCCGTCCGGTCGCACGAGGAGCGCGGTCGCGGCCCCGAGGCCGTACAGCCGCCGGCACTCCGCCGCACCGTCCAGGAAGACGGGCAGGTGCCAGGCGTCGGCCAGTGCCCTGGCCTTTCGCGCCGTGTCCTCGTGGGCGGCGATGACGAACGCGGCCACCTTGTCGCCGGCGATCCGGTGCACGGCCGCGGCGATCTCACGGCAGGCGGTGACCGCGTCGGGCGAGTCGGCGTAGAGCACCAGGACGTGCCCGCGGTCGCGCAGCAGGTCGTAGAGGCGCAGCGGTGCCGCGGCCACGCCGGCGGTGAGGCCGCGGCAGTCGGGGGCCCGCTCGCCGGGGCGCGGACCAAAAGAGCCGCCCGGGTCGCCGTCCCCGCGCCCGGCGCCGTCTGCCGAAACCAGGGGACTGCCGGGGTAGGCGACGAGCAGCTGTGCCTCGCGCAGCATCACCGTGGTCATGTCGTCCGGCCCGGCCCGTATGCCCTCGGTGGCGTGCCGGACCGTGCGCCCCACCACCTCCGCGCCGACGGGCCGGCGCTCGGCGTCGTAGCTGTCGAGAAGCCGGGGACCGGCGCCTGCCTCCACCGCCGACGCCAGCTTCCAGGCGAGGTTGTAGGCGTCCTGGATGCCCGTGTTCATGCCCTGGGCGCCGGTGGGCGGGTGGATGTGCGCGGCGTCCCCGGCGACGAAGACCCGTCCGACGGAGTACCGGTCGACCAGGCGGTGACTGATGCGGAACACCGACGACCAGCGCATGGCGGACGCGGTGGTCGGCTCGGGGGAGAGCCGGTCCAGAACCGCCTGGATGTGCTCGATCCGGGGCGCACGCCCGCCCTCCAGGCCGTGGGCCACCTCGCCCGGCCCGGCCCCCGCGTCCCTCGCGGACAACTCGGGCGGCACCATCATCGACATGCGGTAACGGCGGTCACCGGGCAACGGGACACAGACCAGGACGTCGTCGACACGGCCGTCCCCGTCATGGTGCATGGCGCGCAGGCCGTAACCCTCCGGAAGGCCCCAGTCCACCTCCACGTCGGCGAGCATGTACTCCTCGGGAAAGGCACCCCCTTCGAAGGTGAGCCCCAGCCCCTTGCGGACGCCGCTGTGCGCCCCGTCGCAGCCGACCAGGAAGCGGGAGCGCAGCTCCTGCTGGGCACCGGACGCCGTGACGATCCGGCTGACGACCCCGCCCTCGTCCTGCGTGAACCCCACCAGTTCCGTGCCCCGCTCGATGCCGGTGCCGAAACGCGCGAGATGCTCCTCGATGATCCGTTCCGTCTCGTACTGGGGCAGGGCGGCGAAGCCGTACGGGACCTCCGGCGGCAGCCGCAGCTCGAACCGCGCCTGTTCGACCCCGTCGGCGTACATCAGCTGCCCACGCAGCGGCACGGCCACCTCCAGAGCGGCGCGCACCATGCCCATCCGGTCCCAGATCTCCAGCGTCCGCGGCTGGACGCCCACGGCCTTGGCGTACGGCAGCCGGGCCGGAAGCCGGTCGATCAGCCGGCAGGCGACGCCCTGCCGCCGCAGCTCTGCCGCCGCGGTCAGCCCGACCGGTCCCGCGCCCACGATCAGTACGTCTGTGTCAGCCACCGGCGTCTCCCGCGAAGACCCCCCTTCGGACCCCCTTCGGAACCCGCCTCCATCGTCCACCGGCGAAACGGCACCGGCGACCCGTCGAGTGGGGCACGAGGCGGTGCGCGGCGGACCGCGCTCCTTTCGGTGCTGGCCGGCTCGTGCCCCGTACTCGGGCGGCAAGCCTGTGACAGCTGATCCGGGAGTGAAGCCGAGTGAAGCCTTGGCAGGACGTGGAATTCCCGCATGCTTGGGCATACAGGGAGGACGGACAGACAGGGCACACCGGCGAGCGGGGCGCCGGCCGGGAAGGGGAGGTGGCCGCGATGGCGGGAGCAGAACGTACGGGGACCGTCCACGGGCCGTTCCGGCCGACGGTGTCCCCGCGGTTGTCCGGTGCGCTGGAGCCCATCGGCACCGGCGCCTACATCGTGGACGAACAGGGCTGCATCCTCGCCGTCAACGCCCACGCCGAACGCCTGCTGGGCCGCCCCGCCGGTGAACTCCTCGGTCACGACGCGCACGACCTGCTGCATCGCGGTCCACTGGGAGAACCGCTGCCGAGGACCCGCTGCTCCATGCGGCAAGCGTTCCACGCCGGACGCACGGCCCAGGCCGACGAGGACTACTTCGCACACGCCGACGGCTCCGTGCTGCGCATCTCCTGGATGATCACCCCGTACGACATGGGCGACGACCAACCGGGCACGCTCGTCGTCTTCCATACCCCCGGCCACCCGGAGGAGCCCGCTGAGCAGGAGGAACCGACGGCTCAGCCGCTGTCCGAACTGCACCGGCTGGCTCTGCTGGCCGAGACCACCGCGCAGCTGACCTCCACCCTCGACGTCGACGAGGCGCTGGCCAGGCTGGTCACCCTGGTCGTGCCCCGGCTGGCGGACTGGGCGGTCGTCGACCTGATCACCGAGCGCGACGAGGTGTGGCGTACCGTCGTGGCCCACGCCGACGGCGACACGCTCGTGCATCACGAGGACCTCCAGGGACCGATGCCGCCCATCCCCGAGGAATCCCCGATGCCCCTGTCCAGAGCCCTGCGCGGGGTCGCGTCCACCATCGCCGGTCCACAGACCTACCAGGGGCCGCCGGACTCCGGTATCGCCGTCGAACAGCGCCGCCTGTTCGACGCCACGGGGATGCACTCCGCGGCCATCGCCCCCATCCGCAGCACCCGCGCCGTCCTGGGTGCGCTCACGCTGGGCCGCGGCGAGAACCCGGCCGCCTTCACACACACGGACCTGCCTCTGATCGAGGACATCGCGCGCCGGGCGGGCCTCGCCCTGGACAACGCCCGCCTCTACCAGCGCCAGCGCAAGGTCGCCGAGACCATGCAGAACCATCTGCTGCCGCAGATGCCGGGCGTCCCGGGCCTTCAGTTGACCGTCCGCTACCTGCCCGCCCCCGACGCCTCACAGGTCGGCGGCGACTGGTACGACGCCTTCCCCCTGTCGGACGCCTCCACCGCCCTGGCCATCGGAGACGTCGTCGGCCACGACCTCGAGGCGGCAGCCGGCATGGCGCAGGTGCGCAACATGCTCCGCGCCTACGCCTGGTCCCAGCACGACCCGCCCAGCCGGATCGTGGAACGGCTCGACGAGGCGATGCAGCACATCACCGACGTCACCATGGCCACCATGATCTTCGCCAGAATAGAACCGGCCGAGACCGGCGACTGGCGGCTGTCCTGGACCAACGCGGGCCACCCTCCACCCCTGCTGATCAGTCGGGACGGCCTGGCAAGCTACCTCACGGACGGCCACGGCATCCTGCTCGGCAGCCAGACGGACAGTGGGCGGCCCGACGCCACCGCGCTGCTCCCGCCCGGATCCACCCTGGTGCTGTACACCGACGGCCTCATCGAGTCACCCGGCGACACCATCGACACGGGACTGAGCCGGTTGCGCCGGCACGCCGCCGCCCTCGCCCACCGCCCCCTCGCCTCCTTCACCGACCAGCTCCTGAGTCGCGTCCGCCCGGTCGACAACGACGACGACGTCGCTCTGCTGGCCTTGCGCGTGCCCAGGGACTGAACCCGCTCGCGACGACGACGTCCTCGCCACCGGCGGTCCGCCGTGCCAGGGACGATCGTGGCCGCGCCCCCCTCATTCCGTGACCGTGTCGCCATGACGATGGGCCACCCGCCACTCACCGTCCTCGCGGCGGTACACCTGGGTCGCCCGCAAGGTGTAGGTGCGCGGTTCTCCGTCGACGCTGGCGGAGGTGTGTTCGAGGCCGGTCGTGTAGGCCATGTCTCCCGCGACGTCGTACGCCACCAGCTCGAACACGTACGACGTGCAGTCGGAGAAGGTCCTGCCGAGGCCGGCGAAGAGCTCGTCCAGCTCCCGCCGGCCATGGGCGCTGCGCCACGCCCCCATGACGCTGACGGGCTCCCTGCGCGACCAGATCGCCTGGCGGGGCGCGGCGTCGCCGTTGTGCAGGGCGACCTCCGCGTCGTGAAGAGCGGTCCTGACCCACGTCAGGAAATCGTCGCGGTCGCTCATGCCTTCATCATGCGCCCGTGGATCGGGGGCGACCATTTGCGCCCGCACCCCGGTGGTTCAAGCCTGCGCGGCTGCCTCCCACGGCCGGGGACCGGTGCCGTCCGTCCAGGCCCGGAGGGTCTCGCCGTCCACGCACACGATCCCGCACTGCTCGGCGTATTCCAGCGCCGGTGTCGTGAAGTCGCTCGTGGTGACCAGTACGGCCATGTCGGCCCCGTGGACGGTGAAGCAGGTGCCGCCGAAGCGCTGGAGATCCTGGGAGCCGACCCGGTGGGCGGGGTCGTAGCGCTTGCACTGGATGACGACCCGGCTCCCCTCGGGCGAGACGGCGAGGACATCGGCGCCCAGGTCGCCCGCGCCTCCTACGACCTCTACGGCGGAGCAGCCGTCCCGTTCGCACAGGGCGGCTATCGCCTCCTCGAACTCCTCAGGGGTCAGGGCGTCGTAGGCGCAGACTCCGGGACCCGGCGCGTCGTACGCCACGGTGACCTCGGCGGCGGCGACCGGGCGCTGACGGGGAATCACCGGAGCCTCCAACTCGTCCGCCGCCCTCCTCGCCGCCTCGTCGAGCGCCGCCGCGGCCCGGCGTGCCGCCCCGGCCAGGTGCCATCGGCGTCCCAGGCCCGTGGAGCCCGCGATGCCCACGGCGACCAGGGCGAACATCCAGGCGGGGCGCTGCTCGACCGCGTCGGCCACGGTGCGGGCGGCGAGACCCAGGACGCTCAGGGCCACCGCGAGTAAGACGAAGAACAGGGCGGTCGAGCGAAGGTTGAACCTCTGCCGGCGGTTCGCGGGCGGCGTGGGGTCCGCGGGTGCGGTCACGGCATGCCCCCTCTCATAGGGCCACGGGAAGATCACTTCCGCCGTTTGCCCAAGATCGGGGATCTTGATCATGCGCGTCTCACATGGACCTGACATGCATCGAAGCCACCGCGCCCACCCGCGCGGCGCGGGGACCGTATGTCTCGCCGCGCCTCACCCGGGGAAACGCCCCGTCGAGCGCAGCTCCCAACGCCGCTCCGCGTAGGCGAGGTCGTCGCGCCACAGGCGTCCCGACGCCGCGGCCACCAGCGGACGCAGCAGCGGTGCCGCCGTGCGGGCGACCGCGAACCCCCGGCGCTCGGACGTCGCCACCACCGCTTCGACGACCGCGGTGCGCGGGCGCCCGTGCCTGTCCGGTCCGAGCGGGGTCGCATGGGTCTCCACGACCGAGCCCGCGCCGTCCCCGGCATCGATGCGCATGACGACCGTGCGTGGCTCGGGAGCGGTGAAGACCGCCCGGACGGGCACGACCAGCCGCCCGGCCACCTTGAAGGAGACATCGACGACGAAGCAGTCGTCACCCGCACCCGCACCCGCATCGGGCGTACTGACCACCTCCAAGTCGACGAACGAGTACGGGTGGTACCACGACCCGTGCCACGGATCGAGACGATTGGCCATGACGTCCTCGGGCTCGCACGTCCCGGTGCCGACGTGGACAGCCGTCAGCGCACGGCCGGCCGGGGGCCGTCGGGGCACGACCGGGGCGTCGAGCGGCGGTTCCCCGCCCACCTCGTCGAGCCGGACCCAGGTCAGAACGCCGTCGTCGTGCACCGGGAACGGGGTCCAGCCCGCGTACGGTGTGCCGTCGAGGGCGAGTCCGTGCCAGTGGCACACCAGCGTGCCGCAGTGCACGGGGCTGTCTCGCAGAGGTGCTCCCAGATGGGGGCACATCCCGGGACCGCCGACGGGGCGGCCGTCGCCGCCGCGCCAGACGACCACCTCGCGCCCCGCCACGGTCCGGGCCAGCGGACGGTCGGCGCGCAGGTCGCTGGAGGCACCCACGACATACCAGTTCCCCGACGGACGAGCGTGGGCGCGCTTGAGCGCCTCGGCGATCACCGCGGGCCTGGCCTCGCGCCACGTGGGCCGCTGACCGGACCAGGGAACGGGTCGGCGGCGTACGGACAGCGGGAACCGGCGGCGCCGGCCCGGCGGGTCGTGGGTCATGCGACCTCCTCCGATGCGGATCTGCCGGCGCCCTGGGCGGTCCGGGCGGCCCCCGCACTCCGTTCGTCGGCTGCCGCTGCCGCTGCCGCTGCCGCTGCCGCTGTGGCTGTGGCTGTGGCTGCGGCTTTCGGCGTTCGAGGCGGCACCGGTCCGCCGGGGTGGCGATGCCCGCCGCCCGCGCGGAGACGGGCGGCGACGACCCGGGCGAGCCCGGCGGCGGCCACCGTGGCCCGTCGCCGGCGCGGGACCACCGACCGGCGGTGCAGGACCGCGTAGCCGTCACGGGCGACGGCGTCCAGAATCCCGCCGTAGAGCACGAACGCGGTGCTGATGCACGGTCGTGCCACCGGATCGAGCATCTCGATGCCCGGGGCCGCCTCCCGGTACACACCGCGCGTGAGTGCCTCGAACTCCCGCAGCGCGCCGCCGATTCGGCGGTCCTGGCGGCCCGTGTCCCGGCTCCAGCGCAGCAGTTCGCGGTCGACGCCGTGCCGGGCGAGCAGATCCCCGGGCAGATACACCCGGCCCCGGTCGAGATCTTCGCCCACGTCCCGCAGGAAGTTGGTGAGCTGGAAGGCCACTCCCAGCGCGGCGGCGTGGGGCGCGGCCTCTTCCCGCGGGGCCACCGTGCCGAGCACCGGCAGCATCTGAAGCCCGATGACCGCGGCCGAACCGTGCATGTAACGGCGCAGGTCGGTGTAGGTGGGGTAGTCCGTCACCACCAGATCGGAGCGCATGGCCGCCATGAAGTCGTGGAAGTACGCGTGATCGATGGCGTACCGGCGCGCGGTGTCGGCCAATGCCAGCACCACCGGCTCGACGCTGTGCCCGTCGCGCAGCCCGTCGTCCAGGCTCTGCTGCAGCGTTGTCAGGGCGGCGAGGCGGCCGTCGGCGGACACATCCGCGTCGAGCGTGTCGACGATGTCGTCGGCCCAGCGGGCGAAGCCGTACAGGGCGTGCACGGCCGGCCTGCGTTCGACGGGCAGCAGCCGGGTGGCGAGGAAGTAGGTCCTGCCGTGCCGGGCGTTGAGCGTGCGGCAGTGGCGGTACGCCCGGCGCAGCGCCGGGTCGGCGATCCCCGCGGCGTCGAGTTCGCGCTCGGTCATGCCGGAGCCTCCTTCGTGGCGATCTCCGACATGGATGCCGTGGCCCGGATCGCCTCGGCCGACCGGGTACGGACCGCTCGGCGTGGCGGGCGGCCGGTGATCCGGGAGGCCGCCAGCTTCCCCGACAGCAGCACGGTCGGCACGCCGACGCCCGGTGTCGTGCCGCAGCCGGCGAGGAGGGCGTTCTCGGTGCCCCGCACGACGTTGCGGGGTCGGAACGGCCCGGTCTGGAAAAGGGTGTGGGCCGCGGAGAAGGGGGTGCCGGCGGCGTGCCCGTCGGCGTGCCAGGACGCGGGCGTGACCAGCGACTCCTCCTCGATCGCGGCCTCGATGCCGTCGAGACCGCGCCGCTCGAGCTCGGCGAGGAGCGAGGCCCGGTAGCGCGGACCGAGCTCGCCCCAGCTGGCTGCCGCGGGCCCGATGTCGGTGTTGGGGCAGGGCGCCAGGACGTAGTGCAGATGGCGACCGGGGGGAGCGAGCCCGGGATCGGTGGCGGTGGGCCGCGTGATGAGCAGCGAGGGATCGCTCATCAGCCGTCCCGTGCGGGTGAGTTCGTCGAAGGTGCCCCGCCAGGCCGCGCCGAACGAGAGCGTGTGATGGGCGAGATGCGGCCACGTCCGGTCCGTCCCCGCGTGCAGCACCACCGCGGAAGGCGAGTGCCGCAGCCGCACCGGGCGACGGGGGCGGCGGCCGAGGAGCCGGTAGGTGACGGGCAGGTCGGGGGTGAGGACCACCGCGTCGCAGGGAATGCGGTCCCGCTCGGTGATCACGGCGGTGATGCGCTGCCCCGACCGTTCCAAGCTCGTCACCCGCTCCGCGAACCGCAGTTCGGCGCCGGCGTCCCCGGCGGCGTCCGCCATGGCCCGCGGCAGCGCGTGCATGCCGCCCTTGGGGAAGTACACCCCGGCGACGGTGTCCATGTAGGCGATGACGGCGTACGCGGCCAGCGCCCGTGCCGGGGGGACGCCGGCGTACAGGGCCTGGAAGGAGAAGACCCGGCGCAGCCGCTCGTCGCGCAGGAAGCGGCCGATACGGGCGTCCAGCCGGCCGAAACCGCCGAGGGCGGCCAGCCGGGCCAGGTCGGCGTGGAGCAGGCTCAGGGGTGAGTCGAAGTCGACGTCGATGAAGCTGCGCATCTGCACCCGGTAGAGGTCGCGCAGCCAGCGTCGCAGCCGCAGGTAGCCCGCCGCCTCGTCGGCCCCGGCGAAGCGCTCGACCTCCGCGGCCATCGCCTCCGCGTCGGTGTGCACGTCGAGCGTGCTGCCGTCCGCGAAGCAGGCCCGGTAGGCCGGATGCAGGGCGATCAGCTCCACTCGCTCATAGAGACTGTCGCCGACCGCGGCGAAGGCCTCGTCGGCGAGTTCGGGCATCGTCAGCACCGTCGGGCCGGTGTCGATCCGATAGCCGCCGAGATCGAGGCGTCCGGCACGGCCGCCGGGACGCATGTCGCGCTCCACCACGGTGACGCGGCGCCCCGCGCCCAGCAGATGCAGGGTGGCCGACAGCCCGGCGAGTCCGGCGCCCACGACCACCACGTGGTCGGTCCTTCCGGGCACGACGGCGGTCATCGCACGCCCTCCTCGGTGGCGGTGGCGGTGGCGGGAGTGGCGGTGGCGGCAGTGACAGCGGCAACTGTGGCTGTGGTCCCGCCGACCGCCGCACTCAGCAGCCGGCGCAAGCGCGCTCCGCCGTGCGGGTCGAGCAGGGCGGCGTCGAGATGCCGCAGTCCCTGTGCCACCAGACGGTCGATCTTCGTCACTACCGTGGCCCGTGCCGCCGTGCGCTCCAGCACGGTCCGCACGTCGTCGAGCCCTGCCTCGGTCAGCCCTGCGTCGCCCCGCGACCGGTCCAGCACCGCGAGGGCATCACGGTCTCCGGCGGCCTCGGCGCGGGCCCGTGCCAGCGCGAGCAGATACGTCGGTTTGCCCTCGCGGACGTCTCCGCCGGACACCTTGCCGGTCCACCGGGGATCGCCGTACAAGTCGTCCAGGTCGTCGCGCAGCTGGAACGCCATGCCGACGCAGCGACCCGCCGAGCACAGCGCCCGCGTCGTGGCCTCGTCCGCGCCGGCCAGAGCCGCGCCGAACGCCAGGGGCCGTTCGACGGAGTACCGGGCGCTTTTGAGACAGGCGGTGCGCAGGGCCCGAGGCAGGGATCCCGAAGCCGTGATCTGGCCTTGGACGTCGAGATACTGACCGGCCACCATCTCCGTGCGCATGTCGCTCCACAGCCGCCGCACCTCGGCCCCCGCCCGGTCGCTGAGCGGTGTCGCGGCCACCAGGTCGTCCGCCCAGGCCAGCGCCAGGTCGCCGGCGAGGATCCCGGCGGCCTCCCCGAACCGCGCGGCACGGGTCGCGGGCCCCCAGCCGTCGTACTGGGACCGCACCTGGGCATGCAGGGCGGGCCGCCCCCGGCGGAGAGCCGATCCGTCCATCACGTCGTCGTGCACGAGGGCGCAGGTCTGGAGCAGTTCGAGGGCCGCGCCGATCCGCAGTGCGGCGGCGACGGATCCTTCGCCGCCGCCGCAGGCCCGCAGGGACCACCAGATCAGCTGCGGCCGGACCCGCTTGCCGCCCGCCTGGGTGAAGCGCGCGACCCGCACGGCCAGATCCTCCGCGAACAGCGGGTCCAGGGCCTCGGCTCGGGCGACGCGGTCGGCCAGGACGTGCTCCAGGACCCCGGCGACGGCGGCGGACACGTCCGCGTCCACCGCTTCGGCGTCGAGCGCGTCGCCGGGGAGGAGGACGGCCCCGGTGTCCGAAGCGTCGGAAGACGCGCGGGCGACACGCACCCGGCCGTCTCCCGACGCGGGGACCAGGTGCGGGACGGCCGGCGGCCCGGCCGTGGGGTGATCCTTCGCCGGTGTGGGACCCATCCTGTTCCTCTCGTGCCGGTGGTGGCGCAGCGGTCGTTCCCTCACCGACCTCCTTCACCTCGTACGCCGCACATGGATGCGGCCCGGTCCCGATTCCCCGGATCGGGCTCGCGCCCCCTGCCGATGGACCGCCTGGCGGAAACATCTCGGCGCGTACGAGTGACTGCATCCGTCGGGCCGCACACGGGGGAAGACCGGACGACGAACACTCGGAGCGGGACGGAAGGAGCCGCGGTGCTGGAGACGGACGTGGCTGTCGTCGGGGCGGGGGCCGCCGGACTCTCCCTGGCCCACCGGCTGTCCGGGCACCTGACCGCGATGCGTACGCCCTCCGTGGTGCTGGTGGAGGCGCCGCCGGGTCCGCTACGGCCGCCGCCCCGCACATGGTGTTTCTGGGAACCGGGCCGTGGCCGTTTCGACGCGGCCGTGACGGCCGAGTGGGGCCGGCTGCGCGTACGCCCGCCCACAGGTGCTCCCGTCGAGGGCGACATCACTCCGCTGCGGTACAAGATGATCCGCTCGGACGACTTCGAACGGATGGTCGCGCGGCAGTTGCGGCGCAGTCCGAACGTGCGCCGTGTGGAGGCCACCGTCGAAACCGTGGAGGAAGTCCGCGAAGGCGCCCACGTCCATCTGCGCGACCCCGCGGGAGGACGCCGGGTGCTCACCGCGCGCTGGGTCTTCGACTCCCGCCCCCTCGGCAGCCTGCCGGCCGCCCGCACGACCCTGTTCCAGCAGTTTCACGGCTGGTTCGTCCGCACGGCCCGGCCGGCCTTCGAGCCCGGCGCCGCGGACCTCATGGACTTCCGCACCGCACAGCCCTCCGACGGCCTGTCCTTCGGATACGTCCTGCCCATCGGGGCGCAGGAGGCCCTCGTGGAGTACACCGAGTTCGCGCCGAGGCCACGCCCGGCCGACGGCTACGAGAAAGCCCTCCGGGACTACGTCGACGACGTGCTGCGGCTCGGCGACCTGCGCATCACCGCGACGGAGACCGGAGTCATCCCGATGACGGACGCCCCGATGCCGCGGCGGGCCGGGACGTCCGTCTTCCGTATCGGTGCCGCCGGCGGCGCCACCCGGCCGTCCACCGGCTACACGTTCTCCGGCATCCAGCGTCAGACCCGGGCCGTCGCCGACGCGCTGCGCCGCGGACGACGCCCGGTACCACCCGCCGCCCACTCGGCCCGGGCCCGCGCCATGGACTCGGTACTGCTGCGCGCCCTCGACAGCGGCCGGGCCGACGGTCCGGCGCTGTTCTGCGGCCTGTTCGGGCACGTGCCGATGGAACGGATCCTGCGCTTCCTCGACGGCCGCACCACGCTGCGCGAGGACCTGCACATCGGCCTGCGCACGCCGGTCGCCCCGATGCTCCGGTCCGCCCTGGAGCTGCCCGGCCTGCCCCGCCGTCCCTTTCCCTGAGCCCGCCCCCGGCATCCGGAGCCCACATGACCTTGCTGCGCGACGAAGACCTCGCCACCGCCTTCGACCACGCCTCCCGCAGTTACGACACGCTGGTGGCCGCCAACCCCGGCTACCACGCCCACCTTCGGCGCTCGGTGCGCCGGCTCGGTCTGCCCGGACACGGGGAGGGGCTGCGCATCCTGGATCTCGGCTGCGGCACGGGCGCCTCGACCGCCGCGCTCCGCCGGGTCCTGCCGGGCGCGGACATCACGGCCGTGGACGCCTCCGCGGGCATGCTGCGACGGGCTGTGACCAAGCCCTGGGCGGACGGCGTGACCTTCGTGCACACGCCGGTGGAGAGTTTCGGCGGGGCCGGCGGAGAGTTCGACGCGGTCTTCGCCGCGTACCTCTTCCGCAACGTCTCCGACCCCGATGCCGTACTCGCCATCGCACGCGATCTGCTGAAGCCCGGAGGACGGCTCGGCGTGCACGAGTACACCCTCAGCGGCCGTCGCCGTGACCGGGCGGTCTGGACCCTGGTCTGCCGCGGAGTGGTCCAGCCGGCGGCGACCGTGCTCGGGGACGGCGAGCTGTACCGCCACCTGTGGCGGAGCGTGGTGCGCTTCGACACCGCGGACCGCTTCAGCAGGCGCGTCCGAGCAGCCGGTTTCGAACAGGTACGGGCCCTGCCCCTGCCGGGCTGGCAGACGGGGATCACCCACACCTTCCTCGCTCGCCGCGCGCAGGACGAGCGGTGAACGCCGTACCGCGTCGTGCCCACGGCGCTCGCAGGGGGCGCGACCGGCGAGCCCGGGTTCTGCCGGCAGCCCCGGGCGCCGCGCGCGTCGGCGGCGCCCCGCCCAGCACCGCGGTCGTCGGCGGCGGCATCGCCGGGCTGGCCGCCGCGACCGCCCTGGCCGAACGCGGCGTCGCCGTGACCCTGTACGAGCGTCAGCCTTACCTCGGCGGGCGGGTCGGCGGCCGGCCGACCGTGTTGCGGGACGGCACCACGGCCACCATGAGCCGTGGCTTCCACGCCTTCTTCCGCCAGTACTACAACCTGCGGGGCCTGTTGCGGCGGACCGACCCCGCTCTGGAGCGGCTGACGGGGCTGCCGGACTATCCCCTGCTCCACCGCAGCGGTCTGCGCGACAGCTTCCGTCACCTTCCGAGGACGCCGCCGCTCAGCGCCCTCGGCTTCGTCGCGCTCAGCCCCAGCTTCGGCCTGCGGGACCTTCGCACCGTCGACCCGGTCGCGGCCCTGCCGCTCCTCGACGTCCGCGTCCCCGAGGTGTACGCCCGTCTCGACGACATCAGCGCCCACGATTTCCTCGACGCCGTCCGCTTCCCCGCCCGGGCCCGCCACCTGGCGTTCGAGGTCTTCTCCCGCAGCTTCTTCGCCGACCCGCGGCAGCTGTCGGCCGCCGAGATGGCGCTGATGTTCCACATCTACTTCCTCGGGTCGGCCGAAGGGCTGCTGTTCGACGTGCCCCGAGCCCCTTTCCCGGCCGCCCTGTGGAATCCGCTGGCCCAGTACCTGCGCTCGCACGGTGCCGAGATCCGCACCTCCACCGCGGTCGAGCAGATCACGCCGCGGGGCGGCGGCCACGAGGTCGTCACCGAACGGGACGAGCGGCGTTACGACAGCGTGGTGCTGGCGCTGGACCCCGGTGGGCTGCGCGGCCTCGTCGCCCGCTCCGGCCGACTGGGCGGCGAGGCATGGCGCGAGGGGATCGCACGGTTGCGCAACGCCCCGCCCTTCCTGGTCAGCCGGCTGTGGCTGGACCGGCCCGTCGCGTCCCACCGGCCGGGATTCCTGGGCACCAGCGGATTCGGATGCCTCGACAACATCAGCGTCCTGGAGCGCTGGGAGGACGAGGCCGCCCGCTGGGCGGCCCGTACCGGTGGATCCGTCGTCGAACTCCACGCCTACGCGGTGCCACCCGAGAGCGCCCGGGACGTGGCGGAGAAGCGCCTGGTCGACCAGCTGCACCAGGTCTGTCCCGAGACGCGGGGGGCCACCATCGTCGACGTCCGCCACGAGTGGCGCGACGACTGCCCCTTGTTCCCGGTGGGCGGGTACCTCGACCGCCCGACCGTGCGCACCGCGGACCCGCACCTGGTCGTCGCCGGCGACGTGGTGCGCACCGACCTTCCGGTGGCCCTGATGGAACGCGCGGCCACCACCGGCTTCCTGGCCGCCAACGCCCTGCTGGCACAGTGGGGCGTACGGGGCCAGACCCTCTGGACGGTGCCCACCCGCGGGCGCAGCGCCCTGCTGCGGGGGCTGGCCCGGTGGACGAGCGGGTGAGCGGATGCGGGCCGAGCCGGGTGTGAACCCTCCGCCCGCGCGGTAGCCGTTCGGGAGCGTCCGTCCCGGGGTCACTTCAGGGGGTCATGACCCCAGTTCATCAGTGAGTACCGCCATCGGGTGTCCGTCACGTCGCCGTCGGGCCGCTGGGCCAGATGACGACTGACATAGCCGCCGACCTTGCGCATGTGCCGGTAGTCGTCGTCCGTCAGATCGGCCTTCTCGGTCCGCAGAATCTCCACGATGCTGCGCCCGGACGCGTGACCGGTCGATTCCCCGCCGTCCTGATGCTGACCCGCGTCACGGGACCGATCACTGTCCAGCCACTTCTCCAGCTCGGCCGGCGACATGTTCACCGACTCACGGAACCGGTCCCAGGCCGCCTTCTGCTCTTCGTCGTCCACCCTGCCCGCTTCCGATTCGGCGCGGCCGAGTGGTGCACCGCGGATCCGTGCAGCGAGACGTACGAGTCGTACGACCGCCTTGTCCAGAGTGCGGGCTCGCCGCCCATCGTGCAGCCCGGGGCACCGAGAAGGGCCCCGAGGAGCGCCGACTCTCCCCGGGGCGCCGAGGCCCTGAGTGCGAGCTCTCGGCGGCGCCGCTGTGCTCGGCACCCTGCGGCGCCCCTGGACCCACTGCACCCCAGTGCCCGGACATGCAGCGTTCATGCATCGATCACGTCAGGCGGCGGCAAGGGACCCTCAGTCCTCATCCCACGGCCTCCGGTTGGAGGCACGCGCGCAGCAGGAGCATTCCGCGCCGGGCATGGCTCTTGACCGTGCCCAGCGGCCACCCCGTGCGCTCGGCGATCTGTGTCTGTGTCAGGTCCTCGAAGTACGCCAGCCGCAGCACCCGCTGCTGCGGTGCCGGCAGTCCGGCGAGCGCGTGCCGGACCAGTGCACGGTCCAGGACGGCCTCGGGCCGGCCGACGGCGCCGTCGGCCGGCACCAGAGCGGAGCCGGCCGAGGCCAGCAGGTCCCTGCGGCGGGTCCGCGCGGCGAGCGAGTCGGCGATCTTGCGCCTGGTGATGCCCACGATCCAGGCGGCGAGCGTGCCGCGCTCGGGCCGGAAGCCGTGGCGGCCACGCCAGACGCCGAGGAAGACCAGCTGCGTCACGTCCTCGGCCTCCTTGGCGTCCCCCAGGGAACGCCGGGCCAGTGAGTGCACCATCGCCGACCAGCGGTGGTACAGGGCGGTCAGGCACGCCTCGTCACCGGCCACCAGGCCCCGGGCCAGTTCCTCGTCGCCGTAGGTCTCCTCGTCCGGCAGCCACAGTGGGCCGTCGACGGCATCCCGCGGCTCGCGATCTGCTCGCATACGCGGGGCGGTGCTCTGCTGCGGACTCATCGGAGGGCTCCTTGCTCCACTGCCGGACGGACGCGACATGTCGGGCTTGCGGGTCTCGTCAGCGTGCGTGCGGCGCGTGAGGCGAGGCAACTCGCATCGTTTCTGCATCGATATAATGGATGGCATGCACGGATCCGCGGACCGCAAGGGCACGGGCGGCGTCGCTGGGTCTGCCGGGCCTGCCAGTCCTGCCGGTTCTGCCAGTCCTGCCAGTTCCGCGGCGCCGGTGTCCGAGGCGCCGCTTGCCACCGGAGCCGTGGCCCGCCGGATCGGGGTGTCGCCCACGACCCTGCGCTCCTGGGACCGCCGTTACGGCATCGGCCCGACCGGCCGGGGCGGCGGCCGGCACCGGAGGTGGAGCCCGCAGGACGTGGCGGTGGTGGAGGCGATGTGCCGTCTCACCTCGGCCGGGGTGCCGCCTGCCGAAGCCGCCCGCGTGGCCAGACAGGGCGGCGTCCCTGCCTCCGCGCCTCCGGCAGGACCTCCCTCGCGCGCGGCCGGCACACTGCCGCTGGGCGGCGACGTACGCCAGGAATGCCGGGGGCTGGCCCGGGCCGCCGTACGGCTCGACGCACCCGCCGTGCAGGACCAGCTCGCCGCCGCCGTCACCCGGCACGGAGTCGTCGTGGCCTGGGAGGAGATCATGGTGCCCACGCTGCACGCGGTGGGCCGCAAGTGGGCCTCGTCGGGGGACCGTTACGTCGAGGTGGAGCACCTGCTGTCGTGGCATGTGTCGACCGTGCTGCGCGGCTCCACGCTCGCTCCGGCGCGGCGGGGGAGCAGCGCCGGACCGGTCGTGCTGGCCTGTGTGCCCGGAGAACAGCACACCCTTCCTCTGGAGGCCCTGAACGCCGTGCTCAGCGAACAGGGCGTCCCCACGCGCATGTTCGGCGCGGCCGTACCCGTCGAGGCGCTCACGGTGGCGGTGCGGCGTATCGGGCCCGCGGCCGTGGTCCTGTGGGCGCAGGCCCGGTCCACGGCGAGCCTGCCCCTGGCCCGGCATGTCGCCGCCACCCAGTGGGGCGTCCGGGGCGCCCGCAGGCAGCCCCTGGTGCTGCTCGGCGGCAACGGCTGGGCCGGGCGCCACGCCGCCGGGATGATCAGGCCCGCCGGCTTGCGGGAGGCACTGGACGTGCTGGCCGGCTCCGCCGCTGACCTGTAGCCCCGATCACCGGTGGGTCACTCGCCCCGGTGGGACTCGCGGGCTTCGCGGAAGCGGTTCAGGCCGGCCGCCAGGTCCACGATCGGGTCGGGGTAGTCGACCGCTGCCCGGTCCAGGCCGCTCAGTTTCCACGGTTCGTGCACCGCGGGGCCCGCCACGCCGGCGAGCTCGGGCACCCAGCGTCGGACATAGGCGCCGTCCGGGTCGTAGCGCTTCGCCTGGAGGATCGGGTTGAGGACCCGGTTGGGACGGGTGTCGGTGCCGGTCCCCGCGACCCACTGCCAGTTGAGCTGATTGTTCGCCACGTCACCGTCGACCAGCAGATCGAGGAAGTGACGGGCGCCGACGCGCCAGTCGACGTACAGCGTCTTGGTCAGGAAGCTCGCGGTCAGCAGGCGGGCGCGGTTGTGCATCCACCCCTCGTGACGCAGTTGACGCATGGCCGCGTCGATCACGGGGTAGCCCGTACGGCCCTCCTTCCAGGCGGCCACCTCCGCCTCGGCCTCCCGCCCCGAGCGCCAGCCGTCGTGCCGGGTGCGGTAGTCGGCCCGGGCGGCGTCACGCCGGGCGGCCAGGACCTGCCGGTGGAAGTCACGCCACGCCACCTGCCGGACGAACGCCTCGGCGCCGGGTCCCCCCGCCCGGCGCGCCCGGTGCACGATCTCGACGGGGGAGAGGGTGCCGAAATGCAGGTGGGGCGAAAGCCGGGACGTGGCGTCACCGGCCAGATCGTCGTGCCGGTCCTCGTACGCGGCGACACCGCTGCGCAGCCAGGCCGACAGTCGTTCGCGTCCCGCCGACTCGCCGCCCGGAACCAGGCCCCGGGACAGGTTTTGCAGATCCGCCCGGGAGGGCAGCGCCTCGGAGTCCACGCCCTGCGGTACCCGCACCGCGCGCGGAGCGCCGAGGACACCGCGAAGATGCTGCCGGGACCACTGCCGGAAGTACGGGGTGAAGACGGCGAAGTGGTCCGACGCGGAAGGCGTCACGCCGCCCGGTGCGACCACCGTGGTCACCGTGTCGTGGACGTGCAGCCGGCACCCCTGTGCCTCCAGGGACTGCCGCAGCCGCTCCTCACGATGGTGGGCATATGTGCTGAACTCGGACGCCATGTGCACTTCGTCGGCGTCCACCTGCGTCACCACCCGGCACATCTGCTCGACGAGATCGCCGGAGCGGACGATCAGCCGCCCGCCTCGCTCCCGCAGCCCGGCGTCCAGGTCACCCAGGCAGTCGGCGAGGAACGCCAGCCGGTTCGGAACGGCGAAACCGGCGGCGTCGACGGCACGGTCCCGGACGAACAGGGGCACGACCTGCCCGTTGCCGTCCCCGGCCGCCCGCAGCGCGGGATGGTCGTGCAGCCGCAGGTCGGAGGTGAACAGGACGACTGAGACGTTCATGGCACGCGCTCCAGGACGGGAGGTGAGGCGAGGGGTGGGGCGGGCGGTGAGTCGGGGCCGAGAGGAGGTCGAGGGGCGTGTGGCCGTCCGCCGCCGTGCTGCCGGGCACGGGGCGAACGACCGCACCTCTCGGTCGTTACTTCCGCCGTCCGTCCCGTCCCGGATGCGCCGAGGTCCCGGACGGCGCCGACGTCCCGGATGCGCCGACCTCCATCGACGTCACCCTGCCGCCCGCGCCTTCACCTGACTCTCGTCACCCCTTCGCGGCCCTGGCCGCCGCCTCTTCCGTGTCCGCCCGGCCGGTCGCCAGCGTGCCGCCGGCGCTCTCGAGATGGGCCCGGACGAACCACTGGAACTGTTCCAGGTCCCGCAGCTGTTCGATGAGCAGGTCCTCCGTCGCCGGGTCGATCTCCCCGACGACCTTGATCGCGGCGCGGACGTCCTCGATCAGACCGGTGTAGACGATGTCCAGGGCACCGAGGTGGGCGATGGCGTCCTCGCGGCCGATCGAGTAGTCGTCCCAGGTCCGCTCCTTGACCAAAGTGCCCGGCGTGCCGTGCGCGACTCCGCCGAGCGCGGCGATGCGCTCGGCCACGTCGTCCGCCATGTCGCGCACCCTGTCGACCTGCGGGTCGATCATCTGGTGCACGGCGATGAAGTGCGGGCCCACCACGTTCCAGTGCACGTGCTTCAGCGTGAGGTGGAGGTCGTTGAGGGCGTGCAGCCGCAGGCGGAGGACGTCGATGAGCCGACCGGCGTCCTTGCGCTCGATGCCCGGCACCGTGTACTTCGGGGTGAGGTCCTTCGCCATGTCCGATACTCCTTCTCCGTAGGGTGAAGTCGGAGTTCAGGTGCCCGGATGCGGCGATCACAGACCTGTGACGTCGCTTTCATTCACTGAACGGACCATGGCGGTGGTCCGGTCGGGTGAGCACCGGGCCCCGCGATGCCCGCCTGATCCGGACACCATCCCTAGGCCACGCGCACGCCCACGATGCAGGTGTCGTCGTCCGTGTCGGACTTGCTGTAGGTGAGCAGCCGGTCCAGCTGCTGTTCGAGCGTCGGCGGCACCGTACGGGCAGCCACCAGCAGCTGGGTCAGCGACTCCTCCATGGAACGGTCACGGCGTTCGATCAGACCGTCCGTGTACATCAGCAAGGTGTCGTCGACGGCGAGTTGGACCTCGTGTTCCTCGTATGTCGCCTCGGGCAGCGCACCGAGCAGCAGGCCCTTGACCAGGGGCAACGACGTCGCTTCGCTGTCGCGCACCAGGACGGGCGGCAGATGGCCGGCCCGGGCCCACCGCAGGGTCCGGCGGTCCGGGTCGTACAGTCCGCAGACCGCCGTGGCGGTGACGGCGCCCGTCAGATGGTGGGCCACCATGTTGAGCCAGGACAGCAGCTGGGCCGGCCCGGCGCCCGTCACGGCGAGTCCGCGCAGCGCGTTGCGCAGCACGACCATGCTGGTGGCCGCCTCGATGCCGTGCCCGGCGACGTCCCCCACGCACAACAGCACCAGCCGGGACGGCAGCACGACCGCGTCGTACCAGTCACCGCCGACGAGCTGCTGGGTCTCCGCGGGCCGGTAGCGAACGGCCACGCGCAGACCGGGCGCCACCAGCGGGGCCTGCGCCGGAGGCATGATGGCGTGCTGCAACTGGAGGGCGAGCCTGGCGCGTTCGAACGCCTGCTGCTCCGTGTGGGCGAGCTGGTCCCGCGTCGCGGCGAGCGCGACCTCCGTCCAGTGGTGGGCGGAGATGTCCTGGTAGGCGCCCCGTACGACGAACAACCGGCCGTCGGAGTCGAGCTCCGGCTCGGCCACCACCCGGATGTGCCGGGTCACCCCGTCGGGCCGTTGGAGCCGGAAGGCCGTGGACGCGGGGCGGCGATGGTGCAGCAGCGTGCGCAGAAACCTGCCGATGGCGACCGCGTCGTCGGGGTGTGCGTGCGCGGCCAGGTCCTCCAGGGAGATCGGGCCGCCGGCGGCGGGCTTGCCGTAGAGGCTGTACAGCTGGACGTTCCAGGTGATCTCGCCGGTGAGGAGGTTCTCCTCGAAGCCGCCGATCCGGCCGAGGCGCTGGGCGTGCTGGAGAAGGCTCGCCAGCCGCGCCACCTCGTCCTCTATGCGCCAGATGAGCAGAATGCTGCCGCCGTGCCGGCTGATGTTGATGTCGGCGACCGCCGCCAGCGGAACGTCGTCGACCAGCGAGGTCAGCCGCATGCGCTGGGCGCGGAACGGCTCGCCGGTGGCGTAGACCCGCTCGATCTGCTCGAACAGCTCGCTCTCACCGGCGACCAGCGGATACGCCTCCAGCAGCAGCGAGCCGTTGACGATGCCGCGCGGCCGGCCCATCGGGTCGAGGAAGCGGCCGTTGACGTGGTGGATCCGGAAGTCGACGAGTTCCCCGGCGCCGTCCAGATGCGGGACGAGCACCAGCGCCGGGTCGTGCAGACCGTCGGCCAGGTCCATCAGCTCGGCGATGTCCGGCAGGACGCCGGGCCGCGCATCCGCGTCCGGGCGATACAGGGCGGAGGTCTCCAGCGTGTGCGCGCACAGCTCGGCCAGCGCCTCGACCTGACGGACGATCTGCGGGGGCTGCGGGCCCAGCCGGCCGGGCCAGACGATCTCCAGCACCCCATGGATCCGGCCGCCGGTGCCCGCGGGCACCGCGACCCGGCCGCCGTCGGGGTAGTGGTGCTGGCCGATGGTGGGCAGTCCGGTCTCCGACAGACAGCCGAGCCACTGGCTCGTCCGCTCGCCGAGCCCGCGGCGCGCCACGGTCGCCACGCCCGGCGGTACGTACCGCCAGCGCCCCGCTTCGGCGGCCGAGAACCCCGCACTGCCGGCCAGGGTGAGCGAGCCGTCACCGCCCAGCGCCCAGATGGCCACGGCCTCCGCACCGAGCGGCCGCAGCGCGTGCTCCATCAGGGAGTCGGCCACGGCCTGGGCGTCGTCGGCGGCAAGGGCACCGCTCTCGGCGGCCCGCAGCCGTACGGCGCAGGAGGCACTCTCCGACGTGCTCCCCGACGCGCCCCCCGCCGACTCGGCGGCGTCGGCCGCCGTGCCTGTGCCCGCCGTGCCCGCCGTGGCCGCGAGGAAGGCGCTGGTCGCCTCGGAGAGCCGGTCGCGCGAGGCCTGGTCGATGACCTCCACCGCGAAGGCGAGCGGTGTCATGCCCGCCTGCTCGGTCAGTGCGGCGAGCTGCCGTGCCGCCTGCGCGGGACCGCACCCGAGCCGCTCGACGAGGATGCCCTTGGCCAGCTCGATCAGGGCCCGCCCGTCCGCCTCCGCCTGTGCCGCCCGCACCTCCTCGCGCAGCCGTTCCACGGTCGCCGCGAGCCTGCCGACGGGGGAGGAGCGGCCGTCCGCGGCCCGGTCCTGCTCATCGGACCCGGACCGGCCGTCGCCACCACGGGCGACCGGCACGGTGGCGGGCCGGGCGGCGGCGAGGAGCTCGACGCCCGTCGTCGGGTCGTCGGCCGACGCACCGCCGGCCGGCTCGGCGCCCGGGTTCTCCGGCTCGGTCGGCTGCTGGGGATCGCTCACGGTTGCCCTGTTCCTCGGCTCGGACGTCCAAGAACGCCAGGTGGTCGGCCGGCGCGCACGGTGGCGCAGCCGCCCTTCACACCGTCAGCCAGCGCTGGACGCGGCTGATCAGGTCGTTGGTGTCGACAGGCTTGGTCACATAGTCGTTGGCGCCGGAGGCCAGGCTCTTCTCCTGGTCACCGGGCATGGCCTTCGCCGTGACCGCGATGATCGGCAGGTCGGCGTAGGCGGGCATGGCACGGATCTCCGCAGTGGCGGCGTAGCCGTCCATCTCCGGCATCATCACGTCCATCAGGACCAGCGAGACGTCCTCGTGAGCGAGCAGTGTCTCGATGCCCCTGCGGCCGTTGTCGGCATGCAGCACGCGGAAGCCGTGCAGCTCGAGTGCCCCGCTGAGTGCGAAGAGGTTGCGCGCGTCGTCGTCGACCACCAGCACCGTACGGCCACGGAAGGCGTCGTCGACGACCTGCGCGATCGACCGCTGCGGTTCCTCGATGCGCACCAGCGACAGCACGTCGCCCGGCTCCTCCGCGGACAGATGCAAGGTGACGCGTTCGCGCAGCTCGTCCAGGCTGGAGAGGAAGTCCAGCGGACGGCCGGCCGCCCGGGAGCGCAGCAACTGCTCCTGCGCCTGGTCCACATGATGACCGGTGTGCACGAGCACGGGGACGCTGGCCAGTGCCGAGTCGCCCTCCATCGCCTGGAGCAGACGCGCGCCCTCGCCGTCCGGCATGTCGAACTCCAGAACGACGCAGTGGCAGGGATCGGCCGCCAGGGTGCTCGCCGCTTCCTGTGCCCCGACCGCCGTGATGACGTCGATCGCCCCGAGCGGGTCGTGCGAGTCGGTGGCGATGTCCGCGACCGCTCGCTCGGCGACCAGCGTGAGCAGCCCGCGGGGGCGGCCCTCCACGACGAGCAGCCGGCGCCTGCGCTGCTCCCCGGTTCTGTGAGAAGCCGTCTCCGACGCGGAGGCCGGCAGCAGCTCGGCGGGGCCGTCCTGCGGTTGCTCCGTCTGCACTCCGCCACCCTCGAGCAGCTCCTCGAAGTCGGCGCGGGAAACCGGAAGGTAGAGGGTGAAGGTGCTGCCCTGCCCGGGCGTGCTGTCGACGGTCACGGCGCCGCCGAGCAGATGGGCGATCTCCCGGGTGATCGACAGACCCAGGCCGGTGCCGCCGTACTTGCGGCTGGTCGTGCCGTCCGCCTGCTGGAACGCCCCGAAGATCGTCTCCAGCTGCTGCTGGGGGATGCCGATGCCGGTGTCCTTCACCCGGAAGGCCACGACGGGGCCGCCGCGCAGGACGCCCACCGGAACCTCCCGGTCCGCGGCAGGTTCGATCCGCAGCTCGACGCCGCCCTGCTCGGTGAACTTCACCGCGTTCGACAGCAGATTGCGCAGGATCTGACGCAGCCGGGAGCCGTCCGTGAGCAGATCGGCCGGGGTGCCCGGCGCGGTCGCCACCGTGAAGTCCAGACTCTTCTGCGTCGTCATCGGCCGGAACGTCGCCTCGACGTACTCCAGCAGCTTACGCAGCGGGATGCGCTCGGGAGCGACATCCATCTTGCCGGCCTCGACCTTGGAGAGGTCGAGGATGTCGTTGATCAGCTGGAGCAGGTCCGAGCCCGCCGAGTGGATGATCCCCGCGTACTCGACCTGCTTCGGGGTGAGGTTGCGTGAGGGGTTCTGCGCCAACAACTGGGCGAGGATCAACAGGCTGTTGAGCGGGGTACGCAGCTCATGGCTCATGTTCGCCAGGAACTCCGACTTGTACTTCGACGCCAGCGCCAGCTCCTGCGCGCGGGTCTCCAGTTCCTGCCGGGCCTGCTCGATCTGGAGGTTCTTGGCCTCGATGTCGCGGTTCTGCGAGGCCAGCAGGGAGGCCTTCTCCTCCAGTTCGGCGTTGGAGCGCTGGAGTTCGTCCTGCTGGACCTGCAACTCCTCGGACCGTGCCTGGAGCTCGGCCGTCAGCCGCTGGGACTCACCCAGCAGCTCGTCCGTGCGGGCGTTGGCGACGATGGTGTTGAGATTGACGCCGATGGCCGGCATCAGCTGGGCGAGGAAGTCCTGGTGGATCTGGGTGAACGGGGTGACGGACCCGAGCTCGATCACACCGAGCACCTGGTCCTCGACCACGATGGGCAGCACCACCAGAGCGCTGGGCACGATCTGCCCGAGCCCGGAGGAGATCGTCACATAACCGGGCGGCAGCTCCTCCACGCTGATGGGGCGCCGATTGCGTGCCGCCTGCCCGACCAGTGAACGCCCGACCGGGATGCGCTCGGGCCGGTCGATGCCGTCCGGATAGCCGTACGAGCCCACCAGCCGCAGCTCGGGTCCGCCCTCGCCGTCCTCGGCGAGGTAGAAGGCGCCGTACTGCGCGGTGACCAGGGGCGCCAGCTCGTCCATGACCAGCTCGGCGACGACGGGCAGATCCCGGTGGCCCTGCATCAGGCCGGAGATCCGGGCGAGGTTGGTCTTGAGCCAGTCCTGCTCCTGGTTGGCCCGCGTGGTCTCCCGCAGGGACCCCACCATGGAGTTGATGTTGTCCTTCAGCTCGGCGACCTCGCCCGACGCCTCCACCGTGATGGAGCGGGTCAGGTCGCCCTCGGCGACGGCGCTGGCGACCTCGGCGATGGCACGGACCTGACGGGTGAGGTTCCCGGCCAGTTCGTTGACGTTCTCCGTCAGCCGCTTCCAGGTGCCCTCGACCCCTTCGACCTCCGCCTGCCCGCCGAGGCGGCCCTCGCTGCCGACCTCACGGGCGACACGGGTGACCTCGGCGGCGAACGAGGACAGTTGGTCGACCATCGTGTTGATGGTGGTCTTGAGCTCCAGGATCTCGCCGCGGGCGTCGACGTCGATCTTCTTCGACAGGTCTCCGTTGGCCACCGCCGTCGTCACCAGGGCGATGTTGCGGACCTGCCCCGTCAGGTTGTTGGCCATGGAGTTGACGTTGTCGGTGAGGTCCTTCCAGGTGCCCGCCACGTTCGGCACATGCGCCTGACCCCCGAGGCGGCCCTCGGTGCCCACCTCACGGGCGACCCGCGTCACCTCGTCGGCGAAGGCGGACAGCGTGTCCACCATCGTGTTGATGACGTCCGCCAGGGCCGCGACCTCGCCCTTGGCCTCGACCGTGATCTTCTGCGACAGGTCACCGCGCGCGACGGCCGTCGCCACCTTGGCGATCGAACGGACCTGGCCGGTCAGGTTCGACGCCATCACGTTGACGTTGTCCGTCAGGTCCTTCCAGGTGCCCGACACCCCCCGGACGATCGCCTGACCGCCCAGATTGCCCTCGGTGCCGACTTCACGGGCGACGCGGGTGACTTCGTCGGCGAACGCGGAGAGCTGGTCGACCATCGTGTTGATGGTGGTCTTCAGCTCCAGGATCTCGCCGCGGGCGTCCACGGTGATCTTCTGCGACAGATCGCCCTGCGCGACGGCGGTGGCCACTTGTGCGACATTGCGGACCTGAGCGGTGAGGTTGCCCGCCATGAAGTTCACGGAGTCCGTCAGGTCACGCCAAGTGCCCTTCACACCCTTGACGTCCGCCTGGCCGCCGAGGCGCCCCTCGGTGCCGACCTCACGGGCGACGCGGGTGACCTCGTCGCCGAACGCGGACAGCTGGTCGACCATCGTGTTGATGGTGTTCTTCAGCTGAAGGATCTCGCCGCGGGCGTCCACGGTGATCTTCTGCGAGAGATCGCCCTGTGCGACGGCCGTCGTCACCTGGGCGATGTTGCGGACCTGGGAAGTGAGGTTTCCCGCCATGAAGTTGACCGAATCGGTGAGGTCACGCCACACACCGCCCACACCGGGGACCTGAGCCTGGCCGCCGAGGCGCCCCTCGCTGCCGACCTCACGGGCGACCCGGGTGACCTCGTCGGCGAAGGCGGAGAGCTGGTCGACCATCGTGTTGACGGTCTCCTTCAGCTCCAGGATCTCGCCGCGCGCGGGGACGTCGACCTTCTGCGACAGGTCACCCTTGGCGACCGCGGTCGCCACCTGCGCGATGTCGCGCACCTGCGTGGTCAGATTGCCCGCCATCGCGTTGACGGAGTCGGTCAGGTCGGCCCAGGTGCCCGAGACGCCCGGCACCTCGGCCTGACCGCCCAGGGTGCCCTCGGTGCCCACCTCGCGCGCGACTCGCGTCACCTCCGAGGTGAACACCGACAGCTGGTCCACCATGCCGTTGAAGACCGTGGCGATGTCGCCGAGCAGGCCCTCGCCGTCGGCGGGCAAGCGGGTGCCGAAGTCGCCGTCCCGTACGGCGGTCAGGCCGGCCAGCAGCTGCCGTAGCTCCTGCTCGCCCGGGGGCCCCTCGACGGCCTCGATCGTCTTGCTGCTCATGCGCACCCTCGTTCCGCTCCCCAAGAGCCCCCACGCCGAGGGCTCGGAACCGCGCCGGGCCCCTGGAGGCCCTCTGGCCGCCCGTGTTTGCGCTGTTCACACGGCTCGGCCGGTTGAGAAAATCCCGTGAAGATTAACTCAGTTGCCGGGCGACAACAAAAGCCCGGGGTGGAGGTTCCGCTTGCGCGGGGAAATGCCGCCGGGGAGGCATGGCCGAAAGCATTCGAGGTACTCGAACCGGTCTTCCGCCACCGTCGGACGGCAGGCGCGGGGCGCTGTGCCGCGCCCCGCGCCAGGGTGGGTCAGATACCGAACGGCGCGGCGTAGCGCACGGTTCCGCCGGGCAGCGGGTGTTCGGCGTCCAGAGCCAGGGCCATGAGGGCCTCGTCCGGTACGTCGATGGTCAGGCCGATGCCGTGGGCCGATGCGCGGGTGAAGCCGAACCGGGGGTAGTAGCCGGGGTGCCCCAGCACGATCACGTAGCGCTCGCCCCTGTCCTTGGCGGCGGCCAGGGCGGCACGGACGGCCGCGGAACCGGCTCCGCTGTTCTGCTGCTCGGGCCGGACGGCACACGGGGCCAGGCACAGGGCCGGGGTGTCGCCGATGTGGCAGCGCGTCAGCAGCGCGTGGCCGACGGGGCGGCCCTCGTCGTCCGTGGCGACGAGGGACAGGCCCTCGATCCAGGAGGAGTCGGCCCGCAGGGCGTCGACCAGGTCGGCCTCCGCCGAGGTCTCGAACGCGGCCAGGACGATGTCACGGACGGCGGGGACGTCGGCGCTGGTCTCAGCGCGCGTGATCCAGTTGCGCATGATGGATGAGGATCCGTTCCAGAAGGTGTTCGTGTGGACGCCCGGCGAGCTCACGCTCCCCAGCCGGGCGGGTGGGACGAGGACGAGGACGAGATCAGGCCACGGCCCGGAACGTGAGGGAGACCCGGACGCGGCACAGGGTGGCCCCGAGCGCGGTCATCGACCTCACCTCCCTGTTTTCCCACAGCCTTGCCTCGGCACGAACAGGATCGAGGATACACAGGCGCCGTGCCGGTGCCGGGGGCTCAGCCGGGCGCCGTCGACAGGTGGGTGAGGATGCCGCACACCTCGTCCACGATCTCCCGGGCCTCACCCTCGTCCGCGCAGTCGCACAGCTCGCGCGCCGCCCCTCCGATGACGGTGGTCAGCACCCGTACCCGGACCCGGCCGGCGCGGCGCTTCTCGTCGACTTCGAGGAGCCGGGCGTTGCGCCGCACCCACACCCGGTCCCACTGGCGGCGCAGGACGTCGAAGCCGGCCGGACCGTCGTCCTCGGCGAACAGCCTGCCGAGCCGCCGGTTGGCCCAGGCACCCTCCAGGTACGCCCTGGCGCCCGCGACGAACAGGTCGACGGGGTCGTCCGTGCCGGAGCCGCGCGCGGCGGCCAGGGTGGCCGCGGTCCTGCGCTCCTGCTCCTCCCGGAACTCCTCCCACAGGGCGAGGTACAGGCCCTGCTTCCCGCCGTAGTGCTGGAAGAGGCTGCCCATCGGGAGGCCGCAGCGGGCCGCGATCTCGGTGAGAACGGCGTCGGTGTAACCGCGCTCGGTGAACACCTCCAGCGCCGCGTCCAGCAGGATGTGACGGACGGAACCGTCCCGCCCGGCCTGCTCCTGTGGCAGCCCCGTCCGACCGTGCCGCTCCGGCGACCGCAGTGCCGTCCCCGTCTCGGCAGGTTCCATGATCCCGCTCACCGGCGTTCCCCACCTTCCGCGGCCCCGTCGCGGATGGCGAGGGCGACCAGTAGTTCCACGAGGTCGGCGATCTTGCGCGGATTGTGTCCGGTGCGTTCCTCGATCCGGCGCAAGCGGTACTGCGCCGTGTTGTGATGTATCCGCAGCCGGTCGGCGGCCAGCCGGAGATTGAGATCGGCCTCCGCGAAGGCCCGGATGGTCGCCACCAGGGTGTCGCCGCGTCTGCGGTCCTCCTCCAGCAGCGCACGCACGCGGGGATCGACCAGCTGACGGGCGAGGTCGTCGGCGCGCAGCGCCAGATAGTCGAACGGCGACAGCCGCGGCAGCGCCGCCACCCCACCCCCGTGCGGCACCAGATCGAGGGCGGCCCGCGCCTCCTGGTAGGCGCGGGGCAGTTCCCCCGCGCCTAGGGCGACGGTGCTGATGCCCATGGAGAGGATGGTGCCGTCCCGCGCGAGACGCCGCTGCACCGCCTCGAAGTGGGCGCAGATGTCCTCCGCGTCCATCCCGACGCGCACCACGGGCACGGCCACCACCTCGCCGTGCCGCACGACCACCAGGGTTCGGCCGGCCCAGGGCCCGGCGACGCCGATGGACGCGCTCGTCGCGTACCCGTGCTCCGCCAGGGTCAGATCGCCGGTGCGGGTGTCGCCGACGCACACCGCCACGACCGCCATCATCGCCGAGCGCGGACCGATGCCGTACGCCTGCGCCGCGGCGAGCAGCGGACCGCGCGCCGGGGCGGCGCCCGCCAGCAGCTGGTCCAGCAGGTCCCGCCGCTCCCGGTCCGCGTCCGCCACCACATGCTGCTGGTACTCGACATACGCCTGCGCGGCATGGGTGCTCGCGTAGTCGACGTACCGCATCAGCGGGGTGACCAGGGACAGCGCCGCCTGCTGTGCCGCTGTGGAGGTGCCGGCGCAGTCCAGCAGCGCGTCCCACAGCACCTGCCGGCCGACCCGGAACGCACTGATCCAGTCCTCCAGACCGAAACCGGCCCGCGCTCTGCGCATGGCCGCCGCGCGGCTGAAGACCAGGTCCTCCGGGGCGAAGTCACGCTCGCCGGCCAGCGCGCCCAGCTGCATCCGGTAGTGGGTGAGCACCTGGTCGCGTACGTCGTCGAAGAACTGCTCGTTCTGCAGCGCGTAGGACGGGATCTCCGTGCGCATCACGGCGATGGCCGTCTCCGCCACCTCCTCGATGCGTTCCTGGACGGCGCGCAGGATCCGCCGCCGCTCCCTGCGGAGCGGTTCGGAGAGTGTGGGAGTGCCCTGGGCGGGCCCGCGTGGCATGGCGCCGATCGTCGCCCTCGTCCTCGTGTCCCGTCAACAGGCCCGGAGGCGGACTTCTCGGGGGCCTTGGGCGCGGCGCACAAGTCGACGACCGCGAAGTTGGGTGCTCGTACCCAATGTGCGTGGTGAAGGCCCCGACCTACTGTGACGCTCGCCCACCCCCCAGGACTTCGGAAAGGGCGTCACTCATGCTCGCGGTCGACGGTATCACCGTGCGCTTCGGCGGGATCACGGCACTGGACGGTGTCGCTTTCACCGTTGAGCCGGGCACCGCCGTGGGGCTCATCGGACCGAACGGAGCCGGTAAGACCACCTTGTTCAACTGCCTGACCAGGCGCTGCACTCCGGACGCGGGGACGGTGCGGTTCGAGGGCGAGGATCTGCTCGCCATGGCGCCGCACGCGGTGGCCGGACGCGGCATCGCCCGCACCTTCCAGAACCTGGGCCTGTTCCCGCGGCTGACGGTCCGGGACAACGTCATGGTCGGAGCCCACAGCCGGGGGCGTGCCGGACACCTCGCCGCGGCGCTCCGGCTGCCCCGCGTCCGGCGCGAGGAGGCTCGACTGCGTGACCAGGCCGACGACCTGCTGCGGCGGCTCGACCTGGCGGACGTCGCCGACCACCCCGCCTCCGGGCTGCCGTTCGGAACCCTCAAACGCGTCGAACTCGCCCGGGCGCTCGCGGTACGGCCCCGGCTGCTGCTGCTCGACGAACCCGTCAACGGCCTCAGCCACGGCGAGGTGGGCGAATTCGCGGATCTGGTCCGGGCGGTGTGCCAGGACCACGACCTGACGCTGGTCGTGGTCGAACACCACATGGGGTTCGTCATGGGCCTGTGCGACAAGGTGGTGTGCCTCGACTTCGGGCGCAAGATCGCCGAAGGCCCGCCGCAGGAGATCCAGCGCCACCCGGCCGTCATCGAGGCATACCTGGGGGTGGCCGCATGACCGGGCCCACCCCCGCGAGCGCCCCCACCCGGGCGGACGAGAAGCCCGGCTTCCTGGAGGTGTCCGGCCTGCACGCCGGGTACGGGCAGGCCCGGGTCCTGCAAGGGCTCGACTTCACGGTGGCACGCGGCGAGGTGTGCGCGATCCTCGGACCCAACGGCGCCGGCAAGACCACCACCCTGCGAGCCCTGTGCGGCATGCTGCGCGGCCGTGGTTCGGTGACCCTGGACGGTACGCAGCTGCTGGGCCGCTCGCCCGAGCAGGCCGCCCGCCTCGGTGTGGCCCATGTGCCCGAGGGCCGGGGCACCTTCAACGAACTCACCGTCGAGGAGAACCTGCGCGTCGGCGCCCACCTGCGCACCGGTCACCGCGGACGGGGCCGCGCCGAGCGGGCTGCCGTGGCAGCCGACCTGGACCGGATCTACGGCTACTTCCCCAAGCTGCGCGAGCGGTCCCGGCAGGCCGCGGGCAGCCTCAGCGGCGGAGAGCAGCAGATGCTCGCCCTCGGCCGGGCCCTGATGCTGCGGCCCTCGCTGCTGCTCCTGGACGAGCCGTCGCTGGGCCTCGCGCCGCTGGTCACCCGTGAGTTGTTCGAGATCGTCCGTGCCGTGAACGAGGAGGAACGCACCACTGTGGTCGTCGTCGAGCAGAACGCCCAGCTCGCCCTGGACATCGCGCACCGGGCCCATGTCCTGGAGGCCGGCCGGCTGGTGCTGTCCGGTCCTGCCGACCGGATCCGCGAGGACGGGCAGGTCGCCGAGGTGTACCTCGGTGTCTCCGTCCGTACCGGAAAGGACGGGTGAGCAGCGTGACCGAACTGCTTCAGCAAACGGTCGAAGGGATCGGGTCCGGCGCCGTGTACGCCAGCCTGGCGCTGGCCCTGGTCCTGATCCACCGGTTCACCGGCATCGTCAACTTCGCACAGGGCGAGCTCGCCATGATCTCCACCTATGTGGCGTGGCAACTCGTCGCCTCCGGAATGCCGTTCTGGCTGGCCCTGCCGGTCACCCTGGCGGTGTCGTTCGCCGGCGGCATGCTGATCGAGCGGATCGTCATCCGTCCTGTGCAGGGCGCGCCCGAACTGACCGTGGTCATCGTCACGGTCGGCCTGTTCATCTTCGTCAACGCCATGGCCGGCCTCATCTGGTCGTTCACCGTGAAGGACTTCCCGCAGCCCTTCCCCGACGGGGCGATCGACCTCGCCGGTGTCCGCGTGGACTGGTCGACCCTCGGGATCATCGCGGTGGTGGCCTGCGTGATGGGCCTGCTGTATCTGCTGTTCCAGCACACCTCCGTCGGCCTGGTGATGCGGGCCGTCGCCTGCAACCCCGCCTCCGCCAGGCTCTCCGGCATCCGCGTCGGCCGGGTCCTGATGCTCGGCTGGGGACTGGCCGCGACGGTCGGCGCGCTGTCGGGCGTGCTCGTCGCCCCGCTGCTGTTCCTGGAGCCCAACATGATGGGCGGAGTACTGATCTACGCGTTCGCCGCGGCCACCCTCGGCGGCTTCGACAGCCCCGTCGGCGCGGTCGTCGGCGGTCTGCTCGTGGGCGTCGCCGAAACACTGGCCGGCGCCTATGTGGACGTCATCGGCGCCGACCTCAAGGTGGGCGTCCCCCTGGTGATCATCCTGGCGGTGCTGCTGGTGCGGCCCCAGGGCCTGTTCGGACGGGCGGCGGTGGAGCGCGCATGACCACACTCACCGCCCTCGGAACCGACCGCGTCCGACGTCTGCACGTTGCACTGACCGCACTGCTCACGGCCGCCGTCGCGATCGGCGCGCCCTTCTACTTCGCCCCGTTCCAGGTCTTCCAGCTGACCATGGTGCTGCTGTACGCCGTGGCGCTGGCGGGACTGAACCTGCTGGTCGGATTCGGCGGGCAGATCTCCCTCGGCCACGGCGCGTTCTTCGCGGCCGGGGCGTACACGGCGGCGGTCATGCTCGACCGGTACGACACCGGCCATCTGGCCACGCTGCCGGTCGCCGCCGTCGGATGCTTCCTGCTCGGCCTCGGCTTCGGGGTGCCCGCGCTGCGGCTGCGCGGGCTGTATCTGGCCCTGGTCACCCTCTCGTTCGCGGTGTTCCTGCCGCCGCTGCTGAAGCGGCTCGAGGCGGTGACGGGCGGCTCCATGGGCCTGACCGTGGACAAGCTCCAGCCGCCCGCGTGGAGCGGCCTCGCCGAGGACCAGTGGCTGTACCTCGTCGTGCTCACCATCACCGCCCTCGCCCTGCTGCTCGCCCGCAACCTGCTGCGCTCCCGGGTCGGCAGGGCACTGCTCGCGGTACGGGACAACGAGAGCGCCGCGGAGGTCATGGGCGTACGGCTGTCCCTGCACAAGACCCTCGCCTTCGCGTGGAGCGCCATGTTCGCCGGGGTCTCCGGGTGTGTGTACACCTGGGTGATCGGCTATGTCTCGCCCGACTCCTTCAGCTTCGTGCTGTCCATCACGCTGCTGGCCGGACTGGTGGTCGGCGGACTCGCCTCCCTGTACGGGCCGTTGCTCGGGGCGGCGTTCGTGATGTACGTCCCGAGCGTCGCCCAGGACATCAGCGACGCGGCGCCCGGGGTGGTGTTCGGCCTGCTGATCATCGTGGCGATGTTCGTGGCCCCGACGGGCCTGGCCGGACTGGTGGGCCGGGTCCGGGGCGTCGTCGCCCGCCGACCGGCCCGCACCGCGACCGCCGCAGACCGGAACACCGAGGCCGAGCCCGCGCCCGACGCGACGACCCCGTCCGAATCCTCCGCGCCCCCCACTTCCGCGGATCCCCCACCTGCCGATGCCGAACCCGTGGGCGCACCGCCCCGCACGGAAAAGGAATGAGTCACATGCGCAAGACGACAGCCCTGCGGGTGGCCGCAGCCGCGTCCACCGCTCTGCTCCTCGCCACCGCCTGCGACAGCCGGCGCGGTGACGACGCGCAAGGCACCGCCGCCGACGGCGCGTGCAAGGGGGAGCAGACCACCGGCATCACCGACACGACCATCAAGCTGGGCGGCATCTACCCGCTGTCCGGACCCGCCTCCGCGTACGGCACGATCAGCAACGGCGTCAGCACCTACTTCAAGCACGTCAACGACAAGGGCGGCATAGACGGCCGCAAGGTGGAGTTCGTCGTCCGCGACGACGGCTACCAGCCGCCCAAGGCGGTCGAGGAGGCCCGCAGACTGGTCGAACGGGAGAAGGTGTTCGCCCTGTTCCAGAGCCTGGGCACCCCCTCCACCGCGGCCGTGTGGGACTACCTCAACGAGCGGAAGGTCCCGCAGCCGTTCGTCGCCACGGGCGCCTCCGCCTGGGGCACGGACGACAAGCACCCCTGGACCATCGGCTGGCAGCCCGACTACGTGTCCGAGGCGCGGGTGTACGCCAAGTACCTCAAGGAAGAGAAGCCCAAGGCCAAGGTCGCCGTGCTCTTCCAGAACGACGACTTCGGCAAGGACCTGCTCGGCGGATTCAAGAAGGCCGTCGCCGGCAGCGGCATCGAGGTCGTCGCCGAGGAGAGCTACGAGGTCACCGACCCGTCCGTGTCGGCACAGATGACGAGCCTCGCCCGGTCCGGGGCGGATGCCCTGCTCAACGTCACCACACCGAAGTTCGGCAGCCAGGCCCTCGCCGCCGACGCCAAGAACACCAAGTGGAACCCGCTGCACATCGTCAACAACGTCTCCTCGTCCGCCTCCGTGCTCGAGCCCGTCGGTTTCAAGAACGTGCAGGGCGTGGTGTCCGCGACCTACTTCAAGGACCCGGCCGACCCGCAGTGGGCCGACGACCGGGAGATGAAGACGTACAACGAAGCCCTCGACAAGTACGCGCCCGACTCCGACCCGACCAACCAGTTCAACGCCTACGGCTGGGCCGCCGCCTCCAGTCTGCACAAGGCCCTGGACGCCATGGAGTGCCCGACCAGAGAAGGGCTGCGGGACGCGGTGCGGAACCTGAAGGACGTCGAGGTGGGCATGCTGCTGCCCGGTGTCACCCTGTCCACCGGGCCCGACGACGCCTTCCCGATCGAGACGATGCAGCTGATGCGGTTCAAGGGCGAACGCTGGCAGCTGTTCGGCGACCCGGTGGACACCCGCAAGGAGTTCGGGGCCCCGGGCCACTGAGCCGTCGGCTCACTCCTCTCGGCACACGGTGTCCGGGTCGGCGCCCTTGCGGCCCGGAGGTGCCGAGAGGGGCTCATCACTGCCGGCCGGCCGCCCGCACACGGTCACCGAACGCACCTTGTGACCTCGGTACGTCACCCGCACGATCTTGTAGGCGTGGCCGCGCTGCTCTGCGTAGGGCTGACTGCCGGCGAAACTGACCGTGCCGACCGGCAGGTTCGGATTGGGACGCCAGCGCAGGTCCGCCCAGGTCTCCGGGGCGGTCTGCGGGGCGTCTCCGTTCTTCGAGGCCCGGTACAGCACCGCGGTCGCGCTGTAGGACAGCACCGTCTGGCCGCTGGAGAACAGCGCGTCCTCCCAGGGCCGGGCGGGGTCGGCCAGCGCGGGCGCGGTGGTGCCCGCGGGGAGCAGGTCGCCGAGCACCCGGTGGGAGTCCGCGTAGAAGCCGGTGGCGCCGACGAGGTCCATCGGTGCCAGCGCGAAGTGATAGAGGGTGACCTCCGACGGGATGCGCAGACTCTCGCCCTCGTCGTAGTTGCTCTTGGCCAGGTCGTCGCCGGTGAACACGGTGATGTGCCGGCCGGAGCAGCCGGGTGTGGAGCCCAGCTGGGACATCAGGTTGGGTACGTCCTCGACGCGGCCCGCGAAGTACAGGGCCCTGGGCACCGGGTCGCTCGCGCAGATGTCCTCGACCGGGTCGGTGAGTTCGGGTTCTCCGCTGGGGCTCAGCCGGTAGGAGCGGGCGGGCTGCGGGGTGAAACCGGCCCGGACCAGCATCCCCTTGCCCACCCTGGCCTGTTCGGTCGTGTAGAAGTCCTTCTCGCTGCCGACCTTGCGGGCCAGTACGACGCCCCGGGCACCCTTCTCGCGCCGGGCGAGCTGCCTGGCGACGACGAGCAGCGCGTCCGCCTCCTCCTCGTCGGTGGCGGCCAGCCCGAACCAGTTCGACAGCTTCCGGGCCAGATGACTGCCGGAGTTGGTGGTGCTCACCACGGGCAGCCCCGCGCCCTTGAGGATTTCCACGGCGTCGTCGCTCTCCGTCGTGTCGCGTCCCAGGCCGACGACTCCGACGACCGAGCGGTCGCGCCGGGCCAGCTCCGCTATGTGCCGGGCCATGGGCATCACCTGGAGCATGTTCTCGCCGGCGTTGGCCAGCAACACCTTTATCTTCGTCGGCTGGTGGGTGCTGACGTTGGCGTAGTGCTGGTAGAGGTAGACGCCCGTGATCTCCTCGAGCCCCTTGCGGGTGCCGGACTCGTCCGCCGCGGTGATCGGACCGGCGTAGACGATCGTCACGTACGCGTCCTCGGGGCCGATCTTCGCGTTCTCCGCTCTGATCGCCTGCTCGACGGCGTCGAAGGTGATGCCCTTGCCGCCGCCGTACAGTTCCAGCTCGTTGCCCGCGGCGAGCCGTACGTCCCCGGTCGCGACCCCCACGCACTCGCCGCCGACCAGGACGGAGTCCGTGTTGGAGCCGATCAGCCGGCCCTGGCAGTAGCGCTCGGCCATCCACCGGTTGCCCAGAAAGCCGAGGGCGAGCGCGATGGCCAGCACCACCGCCAGACAAGGCCTCGACCACAGCAGCCAGGCGGCCGTACGGCGGATCCGGGTGGTGGAGTGCTGCGCGGAGTGCAGGCGGCGCAACCCGTCGGCGGGCAGCGGTATCCACAGGATCCACGGCAGCGCGGCCGACCGCCCGGGGGACTGGCCGATGTTGAGGCCGGTCACCCACTCCTGGTATCTGGCGTCCGCCGCGAAGGCGCGCTCCGGGTCGCCCTGCGCGGACCCGTCGGGCACCGGCAGGGCGAGCCGGCCCGCATCCTGCGATCCCTGTGGCCGCAGCCGCTCCGCCGCCGGGAGCGCGGCCAGCACCAGCAGCGGGTCCACCTCGCTGCGGCGGGTGCGCACATTGCTGATCGCCCGCAGCAACAGCAGACCACCGTCGTCCTCGGTGGCACACGGCAGATACACCACGGGCGGAACCGTGCGCTTGCGGCGGCGCAGGTCCAGGGCCCGGGGCCGGAAGTTGTCGCGGAGATCCTCCAGCAACGCCAGCACCCGCAGCTCCAAATGGAACTGACGAGCCGTCATATCCCCTGCCTGGGCGGCTACCACCTGCTGGGCGACGGCGAACGCCCGCCCGCGGATCGTCTCCCAGGACTTCGTGGGCCGCCACCGGGACCATTCGGCGGCCTCCGGCCGGTCGCTCGACGGCGCCAGGAAGGTGGTGGTCGCGAACCAGCGGCTGGCCCGGCGCAGCCACAGCAGCGGCGGCGCGCTGCGCGCCAGCAGGTGCACCACGCCGAACGCCGCCAGCGCCAGGGCCCCGCCCCACACGGCCGTCTGCCAGCCGCCCTCGCCCAGCAGCACGCTCAGGCAGGCGATGAACATCGCGCCCGCGAAACCGGAAGGGTTCACCACAGCGCCGACGGTGTCCGCCAGCGCCGAGACCCGGCTGTCGTCGTCGGCTTCCTCCGGGTCACGGCCCGGCCGCCAGCGCAGCTCGGCCAGCCGCCGCATCAGCCGTTCGCGCTGCTGTGCGGCGGACCACACCGTGCTCACGTCCCCGCCGACCTCCGGCGCGGCCTGTTCAATGGCGCGCAGCAGCCGCGAGCGCGGAAAGCCGAACGGCTTGTACTGCGAATGGCTCTCGTTGTCCCAGGGGTGCTCGCACAGCTGGCGCACCATGTCGATCGCCGAGGAGTACGCGTCCGCTCCGCCTCCGCCGTCCAGCCGCTTGGCCATCAGCCCCCGCGGCTGATGGCCAAGCCGGACGAACTCCACGACCTGCGCGACCCGCCGGTCCAGGGTGCCGGTGTCGTCCTCCTCGCCCGCCTGAAGAACCACCAGCGGTGTCACCGGCGGATTGTCGCGGAAGTTGTCGATGAGCCGTCTCATCAACTCGAACACTGCGTCGGCCGCTTCGATCCCCGCGCTGCCGCTCCACGCCTCTTTGGCCACTCGCCCCGCCCCCGTCGCGTCCACCCGACCCGGCACTCCCGGATCCGATGCTGATACCCAGCCCGAAACCCCCTGCACCGTACGGGGATTGCCTTTCTCACGACCTGTCAGAGAGCTTCAACCGTCCGACACACGAGCAGCGCCGGCCGAGTCGGATGTCACAGCCCGAACAGTCCTACGGCGTTGTCGTGGCACACCGCCCTCAGCCACTCCTCCCCGAGGCCCAGCCGCTCCAAGGCGTGGAGCTGATGCACATACGGATAGGGGATGTTGGGGAAGTCGGAGCCGAGCAGGACGCGGTCGCCGAGGTCGGCCAAGCGCGGCAGGGCCCGGCGGGGGAACGGCATGAGCTCCTCGGAGAAATCCGTGAACGCCATCGTCGTGTCCAGCCGCACCTGCGTGTACCGCTCGGCCAGACCGAGGAACTCCTCGTACTCGGGCATTCCGAGATGCGCCACGATCAGCCGCAGCCGGGGGTGCCGGGACAGCACGCGCGCGATCGGATCCGGGCCGGTGTGGCTGCCGGGCGCGGGGCCGGAGCCGCAGTGGATCACCACGGGGATCCCGGCCTCGGCCAGCAGCCCCCACGCCCGGTCGAGGAACTCATCGGCCGGGTCGTACGCCCCCACCTGGACATGCGCCTTGAAGACGCGCGCCCCCGCCGCCACGGCCTCCTCCACATACGCTTCGGCGCCCGGCTCGGGATAGAGCGTGGCGGTGTGGAGGCAGTCCGGGGTGCGGCGGGCGAAATCGGCCGCCCAGCCGTTCAGCCAGCGGGCCATGCCGGGCTTGTGCGGGTAGAGCAACGAGGTGAAGGCCCGCACGCCGAACTCCCTGAGCAGCGCGGTGCGTTCCTCCTCCTCTTTGCGGTAGGTGATCGGCCATTCGAGCCCTCCGGTCAGCGGCCCGAGCGCGTCGAAGTAGCCCCAGACCTTGCGCAGCACGCGCTCGGGCATGAAGTGCGTGTGGACGTCGACCAGCCCGGGAAGGCCCAGTCGCCCCCAGAAGCGCCGTACCTCACCGGCCTCCTCACAAGCGGGCTCGGTGGGGTCGCCGGGCGCCATGCGGTGATCGTTCATGGCGCTCACGATCGCCTCTGGTGAGGTGCGGGGTCCAGACTGAGGAGTAGTTCACGCAAAATGTGTTAACAATGGCTCGATGTTCTGCTAACAATGCTGTCCGTCCCCGTTCGCTCGACGAAACCCAAGGGATGGCCCGCCATGCACCCTGCCCCCGCCGGCCCCCCGGCTCCTTCCGGACCCGCACACATTCCGTCCACCATGCGTGCCGCGGTGCTCAAAGCCCCGAAGGAGCTGCGGATCGAGGAGCGGCCGGTGCCCCGGCCGGGCCCCGGCCAGGTCCTGGTGCGCGTCGAGGCGGTCGGCATCTGTGGCTCCGACGTCCACTACTACGAGCACGGCAGGATCGGCGACTTCGTGGTGCGCGCCCCGATGGTCCTCGGCCATGAGCCCGGCGGAACCGTCGTCGCGCTCGGTACGGGAGTCCGGCGCCTGAAGGAAGGGCAGCTGATCTCCGTCGAACCGGGTGTGCCGTGCGGCCGGTGCGCCCAGTGCCGGCAGGGCCGCTACAACCTCTGCCCCGATGTCTCCTTCTACGCCACCCCGCCGGTCGACGGCGCCCTGTGCGAGTACGTCGCCGTCGACGAGGACTTCGCCCACCCGGTCCCCGAGCCGCTGACCGCCGAGACGGCAGCCCTGCTCGAACCGCTGTCCGTCGGGGTGTGGGCCAGCCGCAAGGGCCGTATCACGCCCGGCAGCAGAGTCCTGGTCACCGGCGCCGGCCCCATCGGTCTGGTGGCCGTGCAGACGGCCCGGGCCTTCGGCGCCACCGAGGTCGTCGTCACCGACATCGCACCCCACCGGCTCGACCTGGCAATCCGGCTGGGGGCCACCGCCACGGTCGACGTACGCGAGACACCACTGGCCGACACCGGGTACGAACCCGACGTGCTCCTGGAGTGCTCGGGTGTACCGGCCGTCGTCGACGAGGCGATCCGCACCGTCGGGCGGGCCGGCCGGGCGGTGCTGGTCGGCATGGGCGGCGACCGCGTGCCCTTGCCGCTCGCCCATGTGCAGAACTTCGAGATCGAGGTCACGGGCACCTTCCGCTACGCGGGTACCTGGCCGACCGCCATCGCGCTGGCCGCCTCAGGTGACGTACGACTGGACCGGCTCGTCACCCACCGCTTCGGCCTGGAGGAGGCGGAGCTGGCACTCACCGCGTCGGCCCGTGACGACACGACCGTCAAACCCCTGGTGTGTCCGCGTCCGAGCTGACCGCCGTCAGGGAAGCAGAGGGAAGGAGACCCACGTGCCGGCCCGAACACGACTGTCCCAGGCCGCCGTCGAGCAGCGCCGGCAGGAGATCCTGAAGTATGTCGTCGACCACGGTGAGACCCGTATCGACGAACTCGCCACCCGGTTCGACGTCAGCCTCATGACCATGCACCGGGACCTCGACGACCTCGCCGGACGTCGGCTGCTGCGCAAGGAACGCGGCCGGGCCGTGGCCTTCCCCGCCCTGACCATGGAGACCGCCACCCGCTTCCGTGAGGGCGTCTGCCTGGCCGCGAAGACCGCGATGTGCGCCGTGGCGGCCCGCCGGATCCGGCCGGGCTCCACGGTGCTCCTGGACGATTCCACCACCCTGTATCCGCTGGCCGGCATCCTGGCCGCGATCGACCAGCTCACCGTGGTCACCAACTCGATCGGCCTGGCGCAGCGCCTGGGCGCGGTACCCGGCGTGGAGGTGACCCTGCTCGGCGGCCGTTACCGGAGCGACTTCAACTCCTGCACCGGCCCGGAGGTCACCCGGGCCCTGTCCAGGATCCACGCCGACCTCGCCCTGATGTCCGCCACAGCCGTCCTCGACGGCCGGGTCTTCCACCCGCTCCGGGAGTACGTCGAGGTCAAGGAGGCCATGCTGGCCGCCGCCGATGCGGCGCTGCTCCTCGTGGACCACTCGAAGTTCGGCAAGACCGCCACCCACGCGTACGGCACCGTCGCCGCCTATCAGTCGGTCATCACCGACACGCTCACCGCCCCCGACGAACTCGCCGCCCTGCGCGTTCTCGACGTCCCGGTGGAGACCGTCACCCCCGCGGAAGCGTCCTCGTGAGCAGCCGGAGCCGGAGCCGGAGCCGGAGCTGGAGCCGGAGGGCGGCAAGGGCCTGAGGGCTTTGCCGACAAGACCGGTGACATTGCCGGTCCGCGCCCGGGGGCCGGTCCCCGACAGTGGCACCGCCAGCCCAACGGCGGTGCCCCGCCGCGGACATGCGGCCGACGCCCCATGTCCCGTGTGTCCCCGGCACGGGCCGACCGCCACGACAGAGAGGACGACTCGTCGTGCAGTTCCACCCCCACAGCACTTCAGGCAAGCACGCCTCCGGCACCCGGCAGCGCCGGTCCGGGCGACTGGCCGGCGCCGCAGCGGCAGTCGCCGCGGTCCTCGGTCTCGCCACCCTGACCGGTCCGGGCGCGCATGCGGCGGACAACCCCTACGAGCGCGGCCCCGCCCCCACCACCTCCAGTATCGAGGCGCCGCGCGGCCCGTACGCCGTGTCGCAGACAACGGTCTCGTCGCTGTCGGTCACCGGATTCGGCGGCGGCACCATCCACTACCCGACGTCCACCAGCGACGGCACCTTCGGCGCGGTGGCCATCTCACCCGGATACACCGCCTACGAGTCCTCCATCGCCTGGCTGGGACCGCGCCTCGCCTCGCAGGGCTTCGTGGTGTTCACCATCGACACGCTCACCACGCTCGACCAGCCCGACTCCCGTGGCCGTCAGCTGCTGGCCGCCCTGGATCACCTCACCCGGCGCAGCCCGGTCCGCAGCCGCGTCGACGCAGGTCGCCTCGGTGTCATGGGCCACTCGATGGGCGGCGGCGGCAGCCTGGAGGCCGCGAAGTCGCGTCCGGCCCTCCAGGCGGCGATCCCGCTGACCCCGTGGAACCTCGACAAGACCTGGCCCGAGGTCACCACACCGACCCTGATCCTCGGAGCCGACGGCGACACCATCGCCCCGGTCGCCTCGCACGCCGAACCGTTCTACGCTGGCCTGTCCTCCTCGCTGGACCGGGCCTACCTGGAGCTGAACTCCGCGACCCACTTCACGCCCAACTCGTCGAACACGACGATCGCGAAGTACAGCATTTCCTGGCTCAAGCGGTTCATCGACAACGACACCCGCTACGAGCAGTTCCTGTGCCCGCTGCCAAGGCCGAGCCTGACCATCGAGGAGTACCGGGGCAACTGCCCGCACACCTCCTGACGCCATCCGGCACCCCGGCCGCGGACGTGCGCCTGGCGTCCGCCGCCGGGACTGTGCCGGTGCCCGGTCGCGGCGACGGGAGGCTGGGCACCGGCACAGTGCGGGGGTCCGGCCGCGCGCTGCCGACGCGCAGGTGACACCGTAGGTCTGGGGCACCGGCAGGCCGGACGTCAGCCTTCCACTCCGCATTACGCACAAGTAACGTCCTGTGAATGACCGGAGACTGGAGCGATGTGCCGACGGCTCCCCGCGCTCGGAGCCGGAGTGGACCGGACAACGCCGGATCGGTCGCCGTCCACCGCGGCGATGCGGAACTCGACCGTGGCCGGAGGCAGTTGGGGGACGGGCCGGTCGGTGATGCCCGCGCCTCCCTGTTGCTGGCCGCCTCTCTCCTCGCCGCCGACGCCCCGGACCGGGCCGATGCCGCCCGGCTCCTGGCGGTGGACGCCGCCTGGGCCGCGGGGGACGTCACGGCCTGCCTGAGCACGCTCGACGGCACCGGCGGGGGAGGGCATGAGGCGAGCGGCCCCTCGGGGGTGTCCGCCGATGGGCCCGAGCGTCGCCGGAGCCGGGCCCACGACGCGTTCCTGCGGGACTACCGTGCCGGCATGCGGGCCATGCTGGCCCGGCAACCGGACCGCGCCACCGGGCCGTTGCGGCGCGTGCTGGAGCACGCGCGCACCGAAGGCGGACCACCCGAGCAGCTCCTGCGCGCCGCGGCGGCGGCCCTGCTGCTCGGCGACGTCCACGCCGCCCGTGC